>CAJFPC010000071.1 GCA_904398325.1 Candidatus Neoruminococcus faecicola
AGGAGCAAGGCCAGCCATGAAGTTCGGCAGGATCTTTATCTGCGTCTGTATGGCCGCCGTGGTTTGGAGCGGCTGCCAGGGCCAGGTCGGGAATCGCGTTTCCCGGCCGCCGCTCCCGGGGGAAAGCGAGACCAGCGTCACCGCACCGACGGACGGTGAGCAGAGCGGCGCAGATGCCGCCCCGCTGCAGGAGGAGCTGCTGACAGCGGCGCTGGACGGCATTTTAAACTGTGAGCAGGGCACGGCCGGCAGTTCGCTGAAAACTGCCGCCGCAGCGGCAGGCTTCCTGGATTTTGCCGAGGGATATGATCCCGGGCAGGCGGCACAGCTGAAAGAGGCGGCTTCGGCCTATCTTTCCGGTCTGGATGAAGCGGGCCGGGAGCGGTTTGGGATCAATTTCCCTGCGGTGATGGTGAGTGCGGGCTGGATTTTGGAAGATGAGACCGGCCAGGCGGCGGCGCTGCTCAGCGACGCCGGCATTGCCAAAGCCTATGACGCGCAGCTGCTGGATGCCTTTGATTCCGCCAAGACACAGGTGGAGGAGGCGCTGGCCTCTCTGGAACAGTCCTGATTAGATGAGAAGGGGTAATGAAACGATGACAAAAAGCGTTCTTTTGGTCGGCGTTGGCGGTCAGGGAACCATCCTGGCCAGCAAACTGCTGACTTTGGGCCTGATGGAAAAGGGCTATGATGTGAAGATGAGCGAAATCCACGGCATGAGCCAGCGGGGAGGGGCGGTTTCCTCCCAGGTGCGCTATGGGGAGCAGGTGCAGTCCCCCGTCATTGAGAAGGGCGGCGCGGATGTGCTGATTGCCTTTGAGAAGATGGAAGCGCTGCGCTGGATCCCTTACCTGCGCCCCGGGTGCAAGGTGATCGTCAACGATTATGAAATTCCCCCCATGCCGGTCATTACCGGCAAGGCGGAATACCCGGAAGACCTGCTGGAGCAGCTGAAGGCCCTGGCGGATACCACAGTGGTCAATGCCGCCGAGGAGGCGGTGAAGCTGGGCAACAGCCGGGTGATGAACATCATCCTGCTGGGCATGATTATCAAGGCCATGGGCCTGGAGGAGATCGACTGGGAGAAGATCATCCGGGAGAATATGAAGCCCCAGCTGGTGGAAATCAACCTGAAAGCATTGGCGCTGGGCCGCAGCCTGGCATAAATCCAAGGCGCCGGAGGGATGCCTTCGGCGCCCTTTTTCTGCGCGAGAGCGGCAGATGCCCGCCTTTTGCGGCGTGCGGACCGGTTTTGCGCCTGTTTTTGAGGAAAGGTGTGCAGATATGTATCGGATTTTAGTCATCAACCCCGGCTCCACCTCCACCAAATGCGCCGTGTATGAGGATGACCGGGCGGCCTTTGAACAAAACATTCAGCACGACCCCGCCCAGCTGGATGCCCACCCCCGCATGACCGACCAGCTGGCGTTCCGCCGGCAGGGGATTTTGGATTTTCTGGCGGCGCACCACATCCCTCTGGAGGAAATCGACGCCTTTGTGGGCCGGGGCGGCATGCTGCCGCCGGTGAAAGGCGGCGCTTATCTGGTGGGGCCGGAGATGGTGGACTGCCTGGCCAACCGGCCTTTTGCCCAGCACGCCTCCAACCTGGGGGGGATTTTGGCCTACGAGCTGGCCGGGATGGTGCACAAGCCGGCTTATGTGTATGATCCTGTGGCGGTGGACGAGATGGAAGAAGTGGCCAAGGTCACCGGCATGCCGGAGATCCGGCGGCGCTCCAACTGCCATGTGCTCAACACCCGTGCCGTGGCCCGCCATGCGGCAGCGGCGGCAGGCAGGCGTTATGAGCAGATGACTTATATTGTGGCGCATCTGGGAGGCGGTATCACCATTGCACTGCACCAGCAGGGGCGCATTACCGACCTGGTGGGGGATGATGAAGGCCCCATGAGCCCGGAACGGGCAGGGGGGCTGCCCACCTCCCTTTTGGTGCGCATGTGCTACAGCGGGGAGTATGACCACCCCTTCATGGAGCGGCGGATCAAGGGCTCCGGCGGGTTCAAGGCCTATTTCGGCACGGCGGACGCCAAGGAGGTGGAGCGCCGCGCCCTCTCCGGCGAGCCTGAAGCCGCCCTGGTCTACGACGCCCTGTGTTATCAGGTGGCCAAAGGGATTGCCGGCCTGGCGGCCGCCGCCTGCGGCCGGGTGGATGGGGTGCTGCTCACCGGCGGGCTGGCCTATTCGGAAGAGATCTGCGCCCGCATCCGCCGCCGGGTGGAATTTATCGCCCCGGTTCAGGCCTATCCCGGCGAGAATGAGATGCAGGCCCTGGCGGAAGGGGCGCTGCGGGTTTTGCGTGGGGAAGAGCAGCCGCATATTTTCACAGAATGACATGTTCAGAAATCAGCAGAATGGAGAAATTTCCCCGCGGCATTGAAGTCCCCTTGGATTTGTGCTATCCTATAAGGGATGGAAAATCCTACTTTTCTGTATGATTTCCGTTAGATTAAGATAATTTCGGAGGTGGGCCCCATGGCTGTTAAAATCGCATTATGCCAGATGATGGTGGACGAATACAAGGAAAAAAGCCTTTTCACAGCGGAAAGCATGATCCGCGAGGCTGCTACCCAGGGTGCCCGCATCGTGGTGCTGCCGGAGATGTTCTGCTGCCCGTATAAGAATGTCTGCTTCCCCATTTATGCCGAACCGGGCGACGGCCCGGTGGAGCAGCGGCTTGCTGCCCTGGCCAAGGAGCTGGGCATCTATCTGTTCGGCGGCACAATCCCGGAAAGCGACGGCGGCAAGCTGTACAACACCTGCTTTGTTTACGGGCCGGACGGCTCGCTGCTGGGCCGGAACCGTAAGGTGCACCTGTTCGACGTGAATATTGAGGGCGGCGTGCGCTTTATGGAATCCGAGGTGCTCACCCCCGGCAATGAAATGACCATTGTGGAGACGGAGTTCGGCAAGATCGGCGTGGCGGTCTGCTTTGACCTGCGCTTTGCCGAGTGGTTCCGCCTCATGGCGCTGGAGGGCGTCCAGATGGTGGTGGTTCCGGCGGCGTTCAACACCGTTACCGGCCCGGCCCACTGGGAGCTGACGCTGCGCGCCCGCGCGCTGGACAACCAGATCTTTATGGCGGCCTGCGCCCCGGCCCGGGATATGAGCAAGGATTCCTACCATTCCTACGGCCACTCCATCGTCACCGGCCCCTGGGGCGATGTGCTGGCCCAGGGCGACGAGAAGCAGGGCATCCTCTATCACGAGATCGATTTTGACGAGGTGGAAAAAATCCGCCGCCAGCTGCCGATTTTGAGCGCCCGCAGGACGGATCTCTACACCATTTCTCTCAACTCCAAACAGGCGGAATAACTGGCGCAAGCCGTTATTTATAATTCTATGTCATAGAAAGGTATGAATAGCATGGAAAAGATGACCAGAAGCGAAAGACTCAAAGCCGCTATCGCCAGCCAGGAAGTCGACAGACTGCCTGTCAATATGTGGCTGCATAAACCCGACGTGGATCAGGACCCCGTCGCTCTTGCCGAGGATCAGATCTACTGCGCGAAAGAGTATGGCTTTGATTTTATCAAGATGATGCCGTTCGGCAACTATGCCGCCTCTGACTATGGCCTGAGCTGCACCTATTTCTGCACCAAGCTGGACGCTGTGCTGGAGAGAAAATGGGGCATCCAGTGCCTGGATGACTACAAGAGAGTCGTTCCCAAGCCCGGCTATTTCGGCACCCACGGCAAGGTTCTGATGATCGCCCAGGAGCTGCAGAGACAGCTGAAGGGTGAGGATATCCCCTACATCCAGACCATCTTCAGCCCCATCACCAACCTGAAGAAGCTGGCCGGCCCCCGCGTGATCCAGGATATGAGAGAGCATCCCGAGATCATCCATGCCGCTCTGGAAGCCTTCACCGAGACCACCATCGACTTCATCAAGCTGAACATCGAGGCTGGCGTTTCCGGTTTCTTCTTCGCTTCCCAGTGCTCCACCACCGATCTGATGACCGAGGCGGAGTATGACGAGTTCGGCGTCAAGTATGACCTGAAGCTGTTCGACGCCATGAAGGATTGCTGGTTCAACGTGGTGCACATCCACGGCGAGAACACCATGTGGGACAAGCTGGCCCAGTATCCTGCCCAGTGCATCAACTGGCATGA
This sequence comes from Candidatus Neoruminococcus faecicola, assembly GCA_904398325.1. Lineage (GTDB taxonomy): Bacteria > Bacillota > Clostridia > Oscillospirales > Ruminococcaceae > Neoruminococcus > Neoruminococcus faecicola. Next base: position 4,131 of record CAJFPC010000071.1, read on the forward strand.
CCGTTGGGTTGCTCCTACCATGGCCGAGGCCAGAAAGAAGACCAACAAGTGCCTGATGGGCGGCATCAACGAGGCGAAATTCGCCGACATGACCCCGGGCGAGGTCAAGCATCATGTGCAGGAGGCTGTCGACATCCTGGGCGGCAACACCAAGGGCGTCATCCTGTCTCCCGGCTGCGTTGCTCATACCAACACCCCTGAGATCAACTACTATGCCCTGCGCATGGCGGTGGAGAACCTGTAATCGTCGTTTTTAAGCGGCTGATACCGCTTTGAGAATCCAAGTGAAGAAAGGTGTGTATTTGCGATGGATAAAATGACCCACAGAGAAAGAATCCAGGCGGCCCTGGCCAAAAAAGAAGTGGATAGAGTCCCCATCAATATCTGGTGGCATATGCCGGATATCGACCAGGATCCTGTGAACCTGGCCGAGACCCAGATCCAGCTGGCGGAAGAGTATGATTTTGATTTTATCAAGATGATGCCTTTCGGCAACTACGAGGCCTCTGATTTTGGCCTGAGCTGCACCTACTACTGTGATAAAATCCGCCCTGTGTTCGAGCGCAAGTGGGGCATCCAGTGCCTGGATGACTACAAGAGAGTGACCGAGAAGCCGGGCGATTTCGGCAATCACGGCAAGCACCTGCTCTTCACCCAGGAAATGCAGCGCATGCTGGCGGCGAAGAAGAGTGATCTGCCCTATGTGCAGACCATCTTCAGCCCGCTGACCAACCTGAAGAAGCTGGCCGGCCCGCAGCTGTTCACCGACATGCGGGAGCATCCCGAGGTGATCAAGCCCGCGCTGGAGGCTTTTGCCGCCACCACCGCCGACTATGCCAAGAAGTGCATCGAGGCCGGCGTTTCCGGTTTCTTCTTCGCTTCCCAGTGCTCCACCTATGACCTGGTCACCGAGGAGGAGTACAAGGAGTTCGGCGTTCCTTATGATATGAAGGTTCTGGATGCGTTCAAGGATACCACCTGGTTCAACATTGTGCACATCCATGGCCCCAACACCATGTGGAAGCTGATGGCGGATTATCCGGTCAACTGCGTCAACTGGCATGACCGCTGGGTCGCCCCCGACATGGCCGAGGCCAGAAAGCTGACCGACAAGTGCCTGATGGGCGGCATCAACGAGAAGCTGCTCAGCGAGATGACCGTTGAGGAGATCCGCACCCACCTCAAAGAGGCGGTGGAGTGCGCCGGCACCAACCGGGGCCTGATCCTGTCCCCTGGCTGCGTTGCCCACACCAACACCCCGGCGCTGCAGTTTATGGCTGCCCGCGTCGCTGCGGAAAACCTCTAATTCCAAAACGGCAAAAAAGCGATGGCTTCGGCCATCGCTTTTTTCTTTTGCAGCGCGGGAATGGCAGGCTGCCGCCAAGGTTTCCGCAGCAGCGCCCGCTTGGCGCGGAAAAAAGCACCGGAAAAGGGAATTTTATTCTAATAATTTGTTGAAATCACCCCGGGAGGATGATAAAATAAAAGTTGTTCTGGCTATAATAACGAAGATGCAATCCCCACTGCACCTTCAAGGACGGGAGGACTAAAATTTTGAGATTTGCAATCGCTGTACTCATCGGGCGGGTGGTTCGCTTTGCGGGCCGTTTTCTGCACCGCTCCACCAACCTGCCGGGGCAGGTTGCCCTGAAGATCTGCCCCGATCTGCTGGGCAGGCTGACCTTCCAGGGCAAGGTCATTGCGGTGACCGGCTCCAATGGCAAGACCACCACCTCCAACCTGATCGCCCACATCCTGCGGCAGAACGGCTACTCGGTGGTCAACAACACCGAGGGCTCCAACCTGACGGCGGGCGTGGCCACCACGCTGCTCTGCTCCTGCACGCTGGGCGGCCATGTGGCGGCCGATTTTGTGGTGCTGGAGGTGGATGAGCGCTATTCCCGGCTGATTTTTAAAGAGATGAAGCTGGATTATTTCCTCATCAACAACCTGCTGCGGGACCAGGTGGTGCGCAACGGCAACCCGGATATCGTGCTGGATAAAATCGCCCAGGCGATCCATCCGGGGGTGAAGCTGATCCTCAATGCCAACGACCCCATCTCCCAGACTATTTCGCCCGAGACGCCGCGGGCTTATTTCGGCATGGCGCGTACCGAGCGCAGCACCGACACCTGCGTCAACCTGACCCAGGACTGCAAGGTCTGCCCCTACTGCTTCCACACCATGCAGTATGAATACTTCCACTACAATCATATCGGCAAATTCGCCTGCTCCCACTGTGATTACCACATGCCCCAGCCGGATTATCTGGCCACGGATGTGAACTTTGAGACAGGCGATTTCTGCATCAACGGCCATCCCGCCAAGGTGACCTACACTACCGTGTTCCATTTTATGAATACCACGGCGGCGGTGGCGGTGGCCTGCGAGGCGGGGCTCAAGCTCGAGGATGTCATCGCGGCGGCGGCCACCTTTGAGGTCAGTCGGGAACGGTATGACGAGTTTGACGTGGGCGGCCGCAAGGCGGTGCTGATGCTCACCAAGCAGAACCCCGTTTCGCTGGATCAGTCCATCTCCTTTGTGCTGACCCGCCCGGAGGAAAAGACGGTGGTGCTCTTTGTCAACAACGTAATTTATACGGAAAACAAGGATATCTCCTGGCTGTACGACGTCGCCTTTGAGCGGCTGAAGGGCCAGGCGGATTATATCGTCTGCTCCGGCAGCCGCGCCTATGACATCGCGGTGCGCCTGAAGCTGGGCGGCTTTGAGGACAGCGTCCTCAAGGTGGAGGACGACCTGAAAAAGCTGCGCGGCGTCATGGAATCCACCACCGGGACCATCTACATCCTGGCGGCCTCCGCCTTCGGCGATGAGGACGGCATCCTGGATGTGCTGCGTCCCCAGAAGTGAAGGGAGGAGGAACCGGTATGCGTGAAGTGAAACTACTGCACCTTTACAGCCAGACGCTGGATCTCTACGGCGATTATTCCAACCTGACGGCTATCCGCCGCCGGGTGGAGGAGATGGGCTATCCCTGCCGGGTGGCTTATGCCGAGCTGGGCGACCCCATCCAGCCGGAGGGCTACGATTTCATCTATATGGGCCACGGCAAGGCCCGCAATCTGGCCGCGGTGGCGGAGCATTTCTGCAGCTACGGGCAGGCGCTGCTCGATGCCGTGGAACGGGGCCAGCTCTTCCTGGTCACCGGCAACGCCCGCCTTTTGTGGGGCAAGAGCTTTGAAACCTATGACGGCGGCCAGCAGAAAGGCATCGGCCTGTTTGATACCACCGCGGTGGAGACCAATGCGGTTTTTGTCAGCGATGTGGTGGCCCATCCGGCCTTTGACGAGTCGCTCACCAGCTATGGCTTTGTCAACCGCACCTCCCACATTGTGGGGGAAAACCCCTGCCCGCTGTTCCGGGTGGTGAAGGGCTGCGGCGACGGCACCGAAGCCAGCGGGGCAGAAGGCAACCTTTATCACAATTTGTTCGCCACCTGGCAGATGGGGCCGCTGCTGGCGCGCAATCCCGCCATCCTCAAGGAGCTGCTGCACCGGATGCTGGGGGAGGACTATCGGGATTTTGATACTTCGCTGGAAGAAAAGGCTCTGGCCCTGACGCTCAAAGAATTCGATCTGTAACCGTACCTGCACTGCATTGCGAGAGGAGATTTGCACATGGGCTTAAAACGAGAACTGCGCGTAATCGACATTTTTTCCCTGGCGCTGGGCGCCATCATCGGATGGGGGTGCTTTGTGCTGCCCGGCACGGATTTTTTGCCTCAGGCAGGCCCGTTGGGCACGCTGCTGGGGCTTTCTGCCGGCGGCATCATGGTGGCCATCATCGGCTTCAATTATGGTTTCCTCATTGAAAAATATCCGGAAGCGGGCGGCGAATTTGTTTATGCCTACCGCAATCTGGGGCCGATCATGGGCTTTATCTGCGGATGGTTCCTGCTGCTTTCCTACATTTCCATCATCCCGATGAATGCCACTGCCATTGCCATGGTGGGGCGGTACATTTTCCCCGGCGTGCTGCAGCACGGATACTTATACTCGGTGGCCGGCTGGGAGGTCTACCTGGGCGAGGTCATCGCCGCCACGCTGTTCCTGGTGCTGTTTGCCTGGATCAATATCCGCGGCGTGCGCAGCATGGGGAATTTCCAGACCCTGCTGGTGGTCCTGCTGGTGGGGACGGTGCTGATTCTCACGGGTTCCACCTTCTTTCTGCATGAGAGCGCGGCGGCCAATCTTTCCCCCGCTTTCCCCACGGGTATCACTCCGCTGGCTGCCGTGATGGCCATCTGTGCGATGGCGCCATGGGCGTTTTCCGGCTTTGACTGCATCCCTCAGGCGACGGAGGAATATAATTTCTCCCACAAGAAATCCAAGGTGCTCATTATGCTTTCCATCGCGTTTGCAGTGCTGATGTATGTGTGCATGACCCTGGTGACCGCAGCTTATGAGCCGTGGGAAGGCTTTCTCGCCTCTGCGCCGCTGTGGCCCACCGGCGAATCGGTCAACGCCGTCACCGGCACCCCGGGCATGGTGCTGCTGGCCATTGCGATGCTGTGCGCTGTTATTTCCGGCATCAATGGGTTTTATATGTCGGCCAGCCGGCTGATTTATTCCATGTCCGCCTTTAAGGCGCTGCCGCCCAGCTTTTCCAAGCTTTCCAAAACCTCCACGCCGAAAAACGCCATCCTTTTTATTCTGCTGATTTCGCTGTTTGCTCCCTGGTTTGGGCGGCAGGTACTCAGCTGGATTGTGGATATGTGTTCGGTGGGCGTGAGCGTGGCCTATTTTATCACTTCCATGGTGGCGTTCCGCCGCAGCAAAGGGGAGAGCCGGCCCTTCATCCGGGTCACCGGCGTGCTGGGCATGCTGGTGTCTCTGGTGTTCCTGGCGCTGCTGCTGGTGCCGGGTATGCCGGGCTTTTTGGCGCCGGAATCTTTGATCATGCTGGGCATCTGGGTGGTGCTGGGCGTCTGCTTTTTGCTGTTTAAACGCCGCCATCAGGCGTAAATTCATAGGATGGTCACAATTGTGTGCTACACTCTTAGCAAGATTACCAAACAGGAGTAGTGAAAATGAAGATTTACAGCAAATTTCTGGGGACACTGCTGGCGGCTTCCATGGTTTTGGGCGGATGCAGTTCTTCTGCGGAGCCGGATGGTGCCGCCTATCTGAAAATAGAGGATGAGACCATCAAGGTGGATTCCTTCCTGTCCATTGACGGTGAGGCGATACCGGCGGATTATTTCCGTTATTATTATCTCAATCTGCGCGACACCTATCAGGCGCAGAACGGGGAGGATGCTTTTGAGCAGAACCCCGAGATGGAGGATGCCCTCAAGGAGCAGGTGGTGCTGCAGCTGACCCAGGGAGAAGCTTTTTACCAGCTGGCGGATCAGCTGGGCCTTTCCCTGACAAAAGAGGATCAAGAGGCGATAGATGCCCAGATTCAGGAAGAGATTGACACCTATAACAGTGAGGAGGATTTTCTCGCCTATCTGGTGGAGAGCAATTCCGATACGGAAGTTTACCGCTACGCCGTGACCACCAACTACCTGGCGCAGAAGATTTTTGACTCCCTTTACGGCGAAGACAGCGACGGCTACCTGGATGACGAGGAGCTCAGCGACTATATCCGGGAAAACTATGTGCGCGTCTATCATGTGTTGCTGCCCAAGACGGATGATGAGGGCAGCGACAACCGCCAGGCCGCTGAAGAACTGTTGGCAGAGATCAAATCCAGTGAGATCGATGATTTTATCGGCTATGCCTTTGATTCGGATTTAAACGCGGACCCGGGCATGATCGGCAGCCCGGAGGGATACTGCTTCACCCGCGGCGAAATGCTGCAGGAGTTTGAAGATGCCGCCTATGCCCTGGAGGAGGGCGAGGTCAGCGATGTGGTGGAAACCTCCGCCGGTTACCACATCATTAAACGTTATCCAATCGAGCAGAGCTATATCAACGATAATATCGACATGTTCCGCAGCACCATCCACAATGCCCTGCTGATGGAACAATTACAGGCGGTCATGGACGAGATGACGGTGGAATACTCCCCTGAGTACGATCTGGTTACCACTACGACGCTGTATTGATCTGGCGGTTCCGGCCGGATATATCAGGCATTTGTGCCATAAAGAGGGGAAGGCTGTGCGCCTTCCCCTCTTGTTTGCCTGTTTCCGGGCCTGCTGATTCAGTCGTGCAGGTACAGATCATCATCCCAAACAATCAGGATGATTAAGATTAACAGCAGCAGGGTCCCCAAGTCCAGGTTGGCAAAGAAGTTTCTCATAAGTAAGGTTCCTTTCCGTATGAAGTTACTGTATCCTATGCTTGGGAAAGCAGAATGACACTGCGCCGCCTATCCCGGAAAAACAGGTGACAACCGAGGCTCTTTCCGCTATAATAAGAAAAAATCACCCCGTCAAACAGGAGGAACTTGCATATGGAAATGATCGGAGCGTCTTATAGCTGCACGGTGACTGTGGATGAGACCAATGTGGCCACCCGGGTGGGCAGCGGTGCGGTGGAGGTTTTTGCCACCCCCATGATGGTCGCCTTGATGGAGGCCGCCGCCCAGGGCTGCCTGGCCGCTTTTTTGGAGGAGGGACAGTGCTCGGTGGGCACCAGCATCAGCGTCAGCCATGATGCAGCCACCCCCATCGGCATGGAGGTCACCGCCCGGGCGGTCATCACCGCGGCGGAGGGCCGCCGGGTGGATTTTTTGGTGGAGGCGTTTGACGCCTGCGGCTGCATCGGCAAGGGCACCCACAGCCGTTTTATTGTGGATCAGGCCCGCTTTGAGAGCAAAGCCAACGCCAAGCGCCAGGCGTAACCGGCGCGACCGGAGCCGGCCCCTGGGCCGGCCCTTTTTTTGCGGCGCGGGCGGGGAGCAAGGCCGGCCGTCTCCCTGTGCTGCTGACGAAAAAACAGGGGAAATCTGGGGCAATCATACAAAATGATGTTCGGATTCACAAATTTTTCGTTTAAGAATACCAATTTTCTGCGGGCTGTGGTATAATCAATCCGTCGGCTGCCCGGTGCGGGCAGCGGCGCCGATTTTGATTTGCAGGAGGGAAGCGAGATGAATCAATCCAATTTTGACAGCCGCCTGGAGGCGCTCAAGCAATACGACACGCCGTCTATCACCAACGTGGTGGCTACCTACCCGGAGGATCGGGAGCTCTGTCTGGGCCTTTACAACCCCTGGAGCACCAACTGGTACACCGACTCTGAGCTGAAGTGCATGTACCCTGAGCTGGGCCGCCGTGTGGGATATGCGGTGACCTGTGTGTACGAGATGCCCGACCCCTCTTTTCAGCGCCTGGGCTTCGGCGATGTGCTCAAAGCCATCGAGGCTTCGCCCAAGCCGGTGATTTTGGTCATTAAGCAGAATATCCCCGAGGAGATCAAAAAGAAAAACGGCCTGAGCGGCGGAAACATGACCACCGCCATGAAAACCCTGGGCTGTGTGGGCTGCATTTCGGACGGCCCTTCCCGGGATATCGACGAGATTCGCGAGATGGATTTTCAGTACATGCTCACCGGCGTCTGCGCCGGCCACGGCAATTTCTCGGTGGGGGCGGTCAATGTGCCGGTGAATGTCTGCGGCATGGATGTGGCCCCCGGTGAGATCATCCACATGGATGAAAACGGGGCGGTGAAATTCCCCGCCGACAAAATCGACCAGGTGGCGGACCTTGCCGCCCGTCTGGCCGAGGTGGAAAAAAAGCGCATGGCAGATATCCGCGCCTGCAAAATGGCGGAGGAGATCATCCGCGTCATGGGCGGCTTTGAAAGCAGCGAAGAATAAAGAAAAACAGCTCCCGGCTAATCGGGAGCTGTTTTTGTGATTGGAGGGTGCCGGCTTCAAGCCGGGAAAAAAGGCCGCCGGCCTGTGTAAGAGGATTTTCAGCCGCAGACATAAGCCATCGGGTGGCTGACGACCAGCTCGTTTACGCAGCCTTCCGCCTCCAGCGAGAGCTTGGCGCAGCAGGCCTCCTCCGGGACAGGGAAGCGCCCGATCATCCGGCGGGGATTGCAGGAAAGGAACGGGGTCACATTGCGGCGGATGGTGGTGAGCAGCTGGCCGCAGCAGTCATAAAAATCCACCCTGAGGCGCACGGTGCCGCCGCAGCCCTTGCGCATGCAGAAGCCCCAGTACACCGCGGAGCGCCCGCACACCGACAGGGAAGGGCAGTAGCTCAGCTGAGAGGTCTGGCCACAGCCCTGCTGGCAGAGCTTCAGGCTTTTGGCGCAGCGGCAGCCGCAGCCGCAGGGATGCCCCCAGCCCTGGCAGCCGCAGGAATTGCTGCAGCCGCAGTTCTGGCATCCGCCGCAGGAATTGCCGCAGCCCTGGTCGCAGCAATCGTCACAGCTGCCCCAGCAGCCATCCTCGTAGGAAAAAGCGCTGTCCATGCTAAAAAAACGCGGGCTGCCGTCGCAGCCGGGATATAGGTACGGATTCATGATAATGTTTTTCATTTTCATTCCTCTTTCTTTCAGAGGGGGTGCCCTCTGTTTTACTGCATCCTATGACGCAGCGGGAGGAATGGTGAGGGGATTCGGCGGCTGCCGAATTTGAAAAAAAGAGGCGCCCGGCCGGGCGCCTCCTGCAGTTTTAAAGGGATGCGGATTTGCAGATTTGATCGGCTGCGTACAGGCCGTGCGCCGCCGCCTGAGAAAGGGACCGGGTGAACCCCGCCCCGTCGCCGATGGCGTAGAGGCCGGGGCAGCCCTCCAGCATGAAGTTTTCGCATTTGGGCCGGGCGGAGTAGTATTTGCACTCGATGCCGTAGAGCAGCGTATCATAATTGGCGGTGCCGGGGGCGATGCGGTCCAGGGCGTGCAGCGTCTCGATGATGTTGTCCAGCTGGCGGCGGGGCATGCAGAGGCTCAGGTCGCCGGGCACAGCCTTCAGGGTAGGCCGCGTGGTGGATTGAGCCAGCCGCTTTTCATCGGTGCGGCGTCCGGCCAGCAGGTCGCCCAGCCGCTGCACCAGCACGCTGCCGCCGCTGATCAGGTTGGCCAGGCTGGCCACATGGCGGGCGTATTCGATGGGGGCGCGGAAGGGCTGGGTGAAGCGGATGGTGGTGAGCAGGGCAAAGTTGCTGTTCTCTGTTTTGCGGGCGGCGTCCCGATAGGCGTGGCCGTTGACGGTGAGAACGCCGTCGGTATTTTCCGTCACCACGCTGCCCCGTTCATTGAAACAGAACATCCGTGTGGTGTCGCCATAGCCCTTGGAGCGGTACCAGATTTTCGGCTCGTAGATTTTTTTGGAAAAAGCGTCCCAGATCAAAGCGGGCAGCTCCACCCGCACGCCGATATCCACCTGGTTGTTTTCCAGCGGGATGCCGTTTCTCTCGCACCAGCCGGACATGAACCGGCTGCCGGAGCGCCCCACCGCAAAGATGACCGCGTCCCCGGTGACCGCCTTTTCTTCTCCGCCCTGGCGGAAATGCACCTCGTGGGAGGCGGCCAGCACATCGGTGACCTCGCTGTCTGCATAGAGATCCACCTTTTCCTGCAGGGAATGGATCAGCCGCTGCATAGTGTCAAAATTGGCGTCGGTGCCCAGATGCTTTAGCTGCGCCTGATGCATGTGCAGATCGTGCTCCAGGCAGAGCAGTTTGAGCTCATCGTTGGGATAAAACCGCTCGGTGGTCGCCCCAAAGCCCACCAGGATGCGGTCGGCCTGCTCGATATAATCCAGCACCACCTCGGGGGGCAGAAAATCCGTCAGCCAGCCGCCGTATTCGGTGGAGATGACATACTTTCCGTCCGAAAAGGCGCCGGCGCCCGCCATGCCCTCCATAATGGCACAGGTGGGGCAGTGGACGCATTTTTCCGCCTGGCCGGTGATGATCGGGCAGCGCCGTTTCTCGATCGGGCTGCCCCGTTCCAACAGGCAGACCGAAAGCCCGGGCGCACGCTCCTTCAAGCGGTAGGCGCACATCAGCCCGCTGATGCCCCCGCCAATGATCACAGCGTCGTAGTGGGATTTCATGCACGTTCCTCCTTGCGGCAAAGGCCCTCATAAATCGGCAGGATCTTGCGGGCCAGGTCGGTGGCGCCGGCGCTGAGCACCGACTGATGGGTGCGCCGCTTGAGGGCGGCAAGCTCCTCGGGGGGCATGGCTTTGATCTGGCGCATGCGCTGGCCAAACTGCGCCGGGCTGTCGAAGGTGAAGCCGTTTTCCCCATCCTTGATCTGATCCTTGTTCAGTTCGTCATAGCGCTGCAGCACCGGCAGGCCCATGGCCATGCCCTCCAGCATGGAGATGGAGTTGGTATCCGACAGCGAGGCGGTCACATACACGTCGCAGACGGCGTAATAAGGCCGCAGCTGGTCGTGCATCACCTTGCCGGGGAAAGTGACCATCCCCTCGATGCCCAATTCCCGGGCCAGCTCCATGAGGCCGGGGCGCTCCGGCCCGTCGCCGATCACCACCAGATGCATGTGATCTTCCGGCGTGATGGAATCAGCCCAGTAGCGCAGCAGCACATCCACGCTTTTTTCCCGGCCCAGCCGCCCGACAAAACAGGCCACCAGGTCGTGGCCGTCCAGATTCAGGCGGCGGCGGTATTGGGCGATATCCTCTGCGGTGACCTTTTCCGCGCTGAACTGGTCCAGCTCCACCGGGTTGGGGATAACGCTGACATCCTTATCCACCCCGCAGGAGGCGATATACTCCTGGCATTTCTGCGAGGGGCCGGTGATGGCGCCGGCTTTTTTGGCCAAAAAGCGGCTGTACCGGTGGGAAAGGCTGGTGGTCATCTTGACAAAGGGCTTGGGCGAAACATAATAAATGTATTCATCATACATGGTGTGCAGGGTGTAAACCAGCGGCTTGCCCAGCTTTTTGGCCGCCATCACGCCGGAAAGGCCGATACCGAATTCGGTGTGGATATGGATGACGTCAGGGTTAAAATCCTTGATAAAAGCGAGGCGGGTGTGGCTCAGCGGCGGCGCCACCCCAAAGCCGTAAAAGCGCTTGACCTCAATGGCGGGGCAGTGCAGCACATCATCCTTGACATAATGGTGGCGGGCCTCTTTATCCGCCGTCACCACCAAAACGGTGTGGCCCAGCTGTTCCAGGCCGTCCTTGAGGATTTTCACATGGGTGACCACGCCGTTGATAAGCGGCAGATAAGTCTCGACAAATAGAGCGATCCGCACGTTCCTTCCTCCTTTTTGGTAAAGAAAAAAGATAGCCGTCAATATTATAACAACTATTTCCCGGTATTTCAATTTTTATGCAAAAATAGTTTGAATCCCCAGTGGGGATAGGGTATAATAAATCCAAAGCGGATCGGACGGTTTTCGCGGCCGTTTCCCCGATGTCAGCAGGGGAAGATGCGGCCGGTTCTTTGGCGCGGGCAGCGCTGGGGAAGCCGTGGGAAAAGATAGACGCTGCGGCTTAGAGGTGTCCGCAGCGCTGTAAAGCGGGAGGAGGTCCTTTATGCAGCCGTATTTTGTTACGCTGGAAAAACTGATTAAAGAATATAAACTGGAAATACTCACCCTGCCAAAGGAGGCGGATGAGATCCGGGTGACCTCCTGGGATGTCAACCGGCCCGGCCTGCAGCTGATGGGCTTTTTGGATTTCTTCGATCCGGACCGGATTCAGATCCTGGGCAAGACGGAGTTTTCCTACCTGCAGCGCTATTCCCACGAGGAGCGCATGGAAGCCTTTGAGAAATTCTTTCAGCTGCATCCGGTGGCGGTGGTCATCACCCGCGATCTGGAGGTGGAGCCCCGGGTCATCGAGCTGGCGGTGGAAAACGAGGTGGCGCTGCTGCGCACCCATGAGAACACGTCGGTGTTCTCTGCGGCGCTGGTCGCCACGCTGAATGTGGATCTGGCCCCCCGGGTGACCCGGCACGGCGTGCTGGTGGAGGTCTACGGCGAGGGCATCCTGCTTTTGGGCGAGAGCGGCGTGGGCAAAAGCGAGACGGCCATCGAGCTGGTCAAGCGCGGCCACCGGCTGATTGCCGACGACGCGGTGGAAATCCGCCGGGTGTCGGCCAAGACGCTGGTGGGCTCCTCGCCGGATAACATCCGCCACTTTTTGGAGCTGCGGGGCGTGGGCATCATCAATGTGCGGCGCATTTTCGGTATTGGCGCCGTCAAGCCCACCGAGAAAATCGACATGATCATCCAGCTGGAACAGTGGGACAGCGAGAAAATGTACGACCGCATGGGGCTGGAAAGCGAATATACCGACATTTTGGGCATCAAGGTGCCCTCGCTGGTGATCCCGGTCAAGCCGGGGCGCAATCTGGCGGTGATCATCGAGGTGGCCTCGATGAACAACCGGCAGAAAAAGCTGGGCTATAATGCCGCCGAGGATCTTTTGGAGCGGCTGGGCATGGTCAACGATCTTGCTGCCCCTTCGGCGCCGGATCATGGGCCCGACCAGCACGACTGGGAGGATTATTGATTCATATTCCCGCCGGGCAGGCGGTATATTATCCTGTGTGCGGGTGCCGGCAAGGCGCCCCAAAAGGAGGATCGCTTATGACAGACCGCAGCCGTTTTGAAGAGGAGGCCCGGCGGGCGGGGCTTGCCTGGCGCGCTCAGGAGCCGATGAAGGATCATACCAGCTTTGCAGTCGGCGGCCCGGCGGAGTATTTCTTTCAGCTTGCCCGGCAGGAGCAGATCCAGCGGCTGCTGCAGCTCTGCCAGGCCTGCGGGATGCCCTATGCCGTCATCGGCCGGGGCTCCAACCTACTGGTCAGCGACCGTGGGGTGCAGGGTGTGGTGCTCTGCATTTACGATCCGCAGGCGCAGCCGGTGCTCCTCGGCGAGGGGGCCGTGCAGGCCCCGGCGGCCATGCCCTTGGGCACCCTTTGCCGCTGGGCGGCATCGCAGGGCCTGTCGGGGCTGGAGTTTGCCTGCGGCATCCCCGGCACGGTGGGCGGCGCGGTCTTTATGAATGCCGGCGCCTACGGCGGGGAGATGAAGGATATCCTGGCCGGCGCGCGGCATCTCTATGAGGGCCGGGTGGAGCATCTTTCAGCCGGGCAGATGGGCCTGGGCTATCGCTCCAGTGCGTACCAGGGGATGGAGGGCTGCTGCATCCTGGAGGCGCAGCTGGCCTTAAGGCCGGGCGAGCCTGCTGAAATCCGCGGGCGCATGGAGGAGCTTTTGCGCCGCCGCCGGGAAAAACAGCCTCTGGAACTGCCCAGCGCCGGCAGCACCTTCCAGCGGCCGCAGGGCGGCTATGCGGCCCAGATGATCGAGGAATGCGGCCTGAAGGGCCTTTCCTTCGGGGGCGCGCAGGTCAGCGGGAAGCACGCGGGCTTTGTGGTCAATACCGGCGGGGCGACGGCGGAGGATATCCTGCGGCTCATCCAGCGGGTACAGGATGAGGTGTACCGGCAGAAGGGAGTCCGGCTCAAGCCGGAGGTCAAATTCCTGGGATTTTGAAAAGGCGGCGGTGAGTGATGGATTTTCTGATTGTGACCGGCATGTCGGGGGCGGGCAAATCCACAGCGGTGGAGGTGCTGGAGGATATCGGCTATTATTGCATCGACAACATCCCTCCTATGCTCATTCCTAAGTTTCTGGAGCTTTGCCTGCACTCCTCCCACCGGCTGGATAAGCTAGCGATGGTGGTGGATGTGCGGGGCCGGGAGCTGTTTGCAGGGCTGACGGAATCGCTGGCCTCCCTCAACCGGCAGCGCATCGGGTACCGCATCCTGTTTCTGGATGCCGCCGACGAGGTGCTGCAGCTGCGCTTTAAAGAGACGCGCCGCAAGCACCCCATGCTGGGCGGTCAGGTTGGGGAGCTTTCCCAGGCCATAGAGAAGGAGCGTGGTCTGCTGGGCCAGCTGCGGCAGGCGGCGGATTATTACATCGACACCAGCAAATTGAGCGTCGCCCAGCTGCGGGAGCAGATCTCGGATATCTTCCTGCGGGATAAGGCGGACGGGATGCTCATCACCTGCATGTCCTTCGGGTTTAAATACGGCCTGCCCAGCGATGCGGACACGGTTTTTGACGTGCGCTGCCTGCCCAACCCCTTTTATCTGCCCGAGCTGCGGGAAAAGACAGGGCTGGACGACGAGGTCTACAACTACGTGATGGACTCGCCGGTCTCGCAGGAATTTGCGCAGAAAATCTCCGCCATGATGGATTTTTTAATCCCCCATTACCAGGCGGAGGGCAAGAGCCAGCTGGTCATCGCGGTGGGCTGCACCGGCGGCAAGCACCGGTCGGTGACCTTTGCCCGGTACCTGTATGACCATCTGAAAAGCCGCGGCAACAATGTGGTCATCGCCCACCGCGACCTGCAGAAACATTGACGGAGAGATGCTATGTCCTTTGCCTATGAACTGAAAAAAGAGATCGCACAACATCGGCCCAATCTGGTGCACCACAAGGCGGCACTGGCTTATGGGCTGATTCGTTTTGCAAAGTATTACAGCGCCGACCATGTGGCCCTGCACACCGAGCACCGCTTTGTGGCACGGCTTTACAGCACGGTGATCGCAGACCTGATCCAGCTGCACTACAGCATTACCACCCAGGAAAAGCTGGCGGGGGAAAGCCAGTATGTCTATGTGGTCCGGGTGGACAGTGCCGGCGACCGCGCCCGGCTGCTGGAATATTTCGGCGCGCCGCAGGCGGGGCTGAACGCCGAATTTTTTGCCGGCGAGGGGGATTTCGGCGCCTTTATCGCCGGGGCCTATCTGGCCTGCGGCGCTTTCAGCGACCCCAACAAGGGATATCATCTGGAATTTTCCCTGACGGACAGCGCCCTGGCGGAGCAGCTTGCCCAGGTGCTGGCAGAGCGCGGCCTTGCGCCCAAGCTCAGCCGCCGCCGGGGCAAAACCGTCCTTTATTATAAGGAAAGCGAGCAGATCGAGGAGCTTTTGGCCCTTATGGGCGCCAGCCGCTCCACCATGGAACTGATGGAGGTCAAGATCGTCAAAGAGCTGCGCAACAAGGTCAACCGGGTCACCAACTGCGAAACAGCCAACATCACCAAGACGGTGGCCGCCTCCTTGGCGCAGGTGGAGGATATCCGCTATATTTTTTCCCACGGAGGGGCGCAGCAGCTGCCGGAGGACCTGCTCCGCGTGGCACAGCTGCGGCTGGACAACCCGGAGTATTCCCTGCGGGAACTGGGTGAGGCACTGGGCGGGGAGGTTTCCCGTTCCAGCGTCAACCGGCGGCTGGCCAAGCTGGCCAAAATCGCCCGGCATATGAGAGAGGAAAGGGGGGAAGAGCTGGATGGCTGATTTCGTCCATCTGCATCTGCACACCCAATACAGCCTGCTGGATGGCGCCTGCCGCATCGACGAATTGATGGAGCATCTCCACTCCATCGGCCAGCATGCGGCGGCTATTACCGACCACGGCGTCATGTACGGCGTGGTGGATTTTTATAAAAAGGCCAAGGCGGCGGGGATCCATCCCATCATCGGCTGCGAGGTCTATGTGGCCACCCGCACCCGCCTGGATAAGGAATACCGGGTGGATACCTCCCCCTATCACCTGATTCTGCTGTGCGAGAACCAGCAGGGCTATCAGAATTTGATCAAGCTGGTCTCTCTGGCTTTCACCGAGGGGTTTTATTTTAAGCCTCGGGTGGATTTTGAGCTGCTGGAGCAGTATCACGAGGGGCTGATCTGTCTTTCCGCCTGTCTGGCGGGGGAAATCCCCCGGGCGCTGCGGGCGGGGGATTATGATAAGGCGCTGGAGGCCGGCAGGCGGTACCGCGACCTGTTCGGCCGGGAGAATTATTTCATCGAGCTGCAGGACCACGGCATCGCCGAGCAGCAGGCCATCCTGCCGGATCTGGTGCGCCTGGCGGGGGATCTGGGCGTGGGCCTGGTGGCCACCAACGACTGCCACTATATCAAAAAAGAGGACAGCCGCACCCAGGATATCCTGGTGTGCATCCAGACCAACCATACGATTTATGAGGAAAAGGACCTGGAATTCCAGACCCAGGAATTTTATGTCAAAACCGCCGAGGAGATGGAGGCCCTCTTCGGCCAGTATCCCGGCGCGTTGGAAAACACGGTGAAAATCGCTCAGCGCTGCCAGGTGGAATTTGAGTTCGGCCACACCAAGCTGCCGCTGTTTGTCGCCCCGAACGGGGAGGATAACAAGGCCTACTTCCGGCGCATGTGCTATGAGGGGCTGCGCCGCCGCTACGGTGAGCACCCCTCCCAGGAGGTGCGCGACCGGCTGGAGTATGAGCTGGGCGTGGTGGAAAAAATGGGCTATGTGGATTATTACCTCATTGTCCACGATTTTATCCGCTACGCCAAAAGCCAGGATATCCCGGTGGGCCCGGGCAGAGGCTCCGGCGCCGGCAGCATCGCCGCCTACTGCATCGGCATCACCGGCATCGACCCTATGAAATACCAGCTGCTTTTTGAACGGTTCCTCAATCCGGAACGGGTCAGCATGCCGGATTTTGACATTGATTTCTGCTACGAGCGCCGGGGCGAGGTGATCGACTATGTCATCCGCAAGTACGGCGCCGACCATGTGGCGCAGATCATCACCTTCGGCACCATGGCGGCCCGGCTTGTCATCCGGGATGTGGGCCGCGCTATGGGGCTGGGCTATCAGAATGTGGATGCCATCGCCAAAATGGTGCCTGCGGAGCTGAACATCACCCTGGATAAGGCCCTGGCGGAATCCGCCGACCTGCGGGCCGCCTATGAAGGGGACCCCCGGGTGAAGGACTTGATCGACACCTCCCGCCGGCTGGAGGGGATGCCGCGTCATGCCTCCACCCATGCGGCCGGGGTGGTCATCACCCGGGAGCCGGTGGACCATTATGTGCCCCTGGCTAAAAACGACGAGGCGGTGGTCACCCAGTTCACCATGACCACGCTGGAGGAGCTGGGCCTCTTAAAAATGGATTTTCTCGGCCTGCGCAACCTGACGGTGATCCACGACGCAGTACAGATGATCCGCCGGTATGAGCCGGATTTCGACATCGAGAAGATCGACCGGCAGGACCGGGCCGTGTTTGAGATGCTTTCTGCCGGGCAGTCCAACGCTGTGTTCCAGTTCGAGTCGGCGGGGATGCGAAGCGTCCTCTCCCAGCTGAAGCCGGAGAGCATTGAGGATCTCATCGCTGTGCTGTCGCTGTACCGTCCCGGCCCGATGGAATCCATCCCCAAATACATCCGCAACCGCCACAACCCTAGCCTGGTGACCTACCGCCATCCGCTGCTGGAGAGTATCCTCAAGGTCACCTACGGCTGCATCGTCTATCAGGAGCAGGTCATGCAGATCTGCCAGAAGCTGGCGGGCTACTCCTACGGCCGGGCGGATTTGGTGCGGCGGGCCATGTCCAAGAAAAAGGCCGACGTCATGGAGCATGAGCGCCGTAACTTTATCTACGGCGCCAAGCGGGAGGACGGCACGGTGGAATGCTGCGGCTGCATCGCCAACGGGGTGGATGAGGCCACAGCCAACGCCATTTTTGACGAGATGAGCTCCTTTGCCTCCTATGCCTTCAATAAATCCCATGCGGCGGCCTATGCCTTTGTGGCCTATGAGACCGCCTATCTGAAATGCCATTATCCCCGGGAATATATGGCGGCCCTGCTCACCAGCGTGCTGGAAAACACCGACAAGGTTATCGACTACATCGGCGAATGTGAAAAGCTGGGCATCCGGGTGCTGCCGCCGGATATCAACCGCAGCGGCATCAGCTTCACCGTCGTGGGGGAGGATATCCGTTTCGGCCTGCTGGCGGTGAAAAATGTGGGCCGCAGCTTTTTGGATGCCCTCCTGGCGGAGCGGGAAAGCGGCGGCGCGTTTGTCAGCTTTCAGGATTTCTGCCGGCGTATGTACGGCAAGGAGCTCAACAAGCGCTGTCTGGAGAGTTTGATCCGCAGCGGCGCCATGGATTGCCTGGATGCCAACCGCCGCCAGATGCTGCTGGGGTATGAGGCGATTCTCGCCGGGCTGGAGCAGGAGCGCCGCAGCACCCTGGCCGGGCAGCTGAGCTTTTTTGACCTGGCCGAGGGGGAGGCGCCAAGGGATGAGCCTTTACCCTACGCGGAGGAATTCGACACCCCGCAGCTGCTGGCCATGGAGAAGGAAGTGACCGGCCTCTATCTGAGCGGTCACCCCCTGCGGGATTATGCCAAGCTGCATCAGCAGCTGAAAGCGGATACCATTGCCGCCCTCACCGACGGGGAGCATCACGACAGCGTGCGCGCCAGGCTGCTGGCAGTGGTTTCGGGCAGGAAAAACAAGCTGACCAAAAATGGCGACACCATGGCCTATCTCACCCTGGAGGACCTGACCGGCTCCATGGAAGGGGTGGTCTTTTCCAGCGTGCTGCGGCAGTTTGGCCCGCTGGCGCAGGAGGGGAGCATCGTGCTGGTGGAGGGCCGGGTGGACTTCCGGGAGGACCGGGACCCGGTGATGCGCTGCGAGCGCTTTACCGCCGCTGCAGAGATTAAACCCGGTGAAGCCGCTTCGCAGAAGGCAAAGAAATCCCAGGCGCCTGCGGGGCTGTATCTTCTGGTGCCGGGCGAAAACACCGAGGAATACCGCCAGGTGCTGCGCCTGGTGGAGGAAAACCGCGGCGCCAAACCGCTGATTATCAAGTTTTCCGATACTGACAAGGCAAGGCGCTTTACAGAAGTGGGCGTGAAAATCACACCGCACTTTTTGCAGCAGCTGCGCCAGCTGTTGGGGGATCAGCAGGTGGCGGACCGTTAAGGCAGGAGAAAGAGGAGTGACAATATGGAACATCTGAAGGTGAATACCATCGGCGTGCTGACCAGCGGCGGCGATTCCCCCGGCATGAACGCGGCGGTCCGGGCGGTGGTGCGCACGGCGCTGGGGGAGAATATGCGGGTGTACGGCATCCGGTTCGGCTATGCCGGCCTATTGGAAAACGACATGGTGGAAATGAATATGAAGAGCGTTTCCGACTGCCTGCAGCGGGGCGGCACCATCCTGTACACGGCGCGCTCCAAGGAATTCGCCGCGCCGGAAGGGGTGGAAAAAGCCGCCCGCATCCTGCGACAGGCAGAGATCGACGGGCTGGTGGTCATCGGCGGGGACGGCTCCTTCCGCGGCGCCCGGGATCTGACGGCAGCGGGAATCCCCTGCATCGGCATCCCCGGCACCATCGACAACGATATCGCCTGCAGCGACTATACC
This sequence comes from Candidatus Neoruminococcus faecicola, assembly GCA_904398325.1. Taxonomy (GTDB): domain Bacteria; phylum Bacillota; class Clostridia; order Oscillospirales; family Ruminococcaceae; genus Neoruminococcus; species Neoruminococcus faecicola. The sequence goes on from CAJFPC010000071.1 coordinate 23,267, forward strand.
ATCGGCTTTGATACGGCGGTCAATACCGTGATTGAGAGCGTGGATAAGCTGCGGGATACCTCCAAGTCCCATCATCGCTGCTCGGTGGTGGAGGTGATGGGCCGCAATGCAGGCTACATCGCCATTCATGCCGGCATCGCCTGCGGCGCTATCGCCGCTCTGGTGCCGGAGGTGCCCTTCGATATCGACCGTGACGTCTGCGACCGCATCAAAAAAACGCTGCATCTGGGCCGCAGCCATTTCATCGTCATGGTTTCCGAGGGGGTGGGCAACACCGAGGAGATTGCCAGGTACATCAAGGCTCAGACCGGTGTGGATACCCGCGCCACCATCCTGGGGCATGTGCAGCGGGGCGGCAGCCCCACCGGCCGGGACCGCATCATCGCCAGCCGCATGGGCTATTATGCGGTCAAGCTGCTGCGCAGCGGTTTTGGCGGGCGGGTGGTGGCCATCCGGGAGGATAACATCGTGGATTATGACATCGATGAGGCGCTTTCCTTCCACAAGGATATGGACCGGGAGCTTTACCACCTGGTCGGCACCATTTCCATCTGAAGCCCGGGGCTGTCCGGAAGACAGGCAAAAAAAGAGAGAGGGGAACGCCCTCTCTTTTTTATTTTCTTGTTTTTTATCAGGCGGCACAAAGCCTTTATACCAGGCCCAGCTGCCGCAGCAGGAATACCCCGATAAAGGTGGTAAACAGGCAGAAGAAGGTGGTGGAAAGCACAATCTCCCCCGAGAGCTCGCCATCGCAGCCGAAGCCCTGCGCCATGGTGTAGCAGGAGACTGCCGATGGGGTGGCAAAGACGATGAAGATAGCGCCGATCTCCATCCCCCGGAATCCCATCAGGTAGCCCAGCGTCACCATGACGGCGGGCAGCAGCACCAGCTTGACCAGGTTGGCGGTAAAGAGGGGTTTTACATCCCGCCTGAGGCTTTCAAAGGAGAGCATCCCGCCCAGCATGATCAGCGCCGTCGGGGTGGCGATGGAGCTCAGATCCGAGACCGCCTTGTAGATTAATCCGGGAACCGGGATGGAAAAGGCGCTGAAGATCCCGCCCAGTGCCGCGGCGATGATCAGGGGGTTTTTGATAATGCTCAGCGCCATGCCGGCCGGGGAGATTTTATGCTCCTTGCTGCCGGAAAAATAGATCAGCACGATGGTGGAAAACACGTTGTAGGTGGGCACCGTCACGGCCATCATCATGGCGACGGGGGCAATGTTTTCCGCGCCGAACATATTGACTGCGATGGGCATGCCCATGAGCAGAAAGTTGCTGCGCACCGACGCCTGCACCAGCGCGCCCACCCGGCCGCGGTCCTTAAAAAACAGCGGGTACACCACCGAGAAAAACAGCATGGCCAGAATGATGCCAAAAAAGACGAACAGCACCAGGCTGATGTTATCCTGCAGGTTGATGTTGGAGGTGTAGATGCTGTCAAACAGGATGCAGGGGAAGCAGACATAAAACCCGAACCGGTTGGTGACGTCCAGCCAGTGGCTGTCAATGATGCCGATGTGCCGGATGAACGCGCCGATTGCCACGATTAGAAAGATCGGCGCCACTACATTAAATGCATAGGAGAAGCTTTCCAACGAAACACATCCTCTATCGTATCCTTACCGGCCGCCCAGCAGCTCCACCAGATGTTCCACCGACATGGAAAAGCTGCGCTCCCGGCTTTCCTCGGTGAAGGCGCCCAGATGCGGCGTGACCAAAAAGTTATCCAGCTCCAGCAGCGGGCAGCCGGGGGCGGGGGGCTCCTCGGTCATCACATCCACGGCGGCGCCGGCAATCCGCCCGGATTTTAAGGCGGCGTACAGTGCGTCCTCATCGATCAGGCCGCCCCGGGCCGGGTTGATGAGATAAGCGTCCCGGCGCATCAGGGACAGGGTCGCGCTGCAAATCAGATGCTGGGTCTCCTCCGTCAGCGGCAGGCAGAGGAAGACTGCGTCCGCCTGGCGCAGCACCTCATCCCGTTCCAGCAGCGCGATGCCGAGGGGCTGTAGCGCCTCCCGGTTGGGGAAGGGGTCATAGCCGACCACCTTCATGCCCAGCCCGGCGGCCATGCGGGCGATCTCCCGCCCGATATCTCCCAGGCCGATGATGCCGGCGGTGCAGCCGAAGATCTCCCTGCCGCCCATACGCCGCCAGCCGCCGGTTTTGGCGCTGTTGGCGCAGGGATACAGATTGCGGAACAGAGACATCATCAGCAGGATGGACATTTCCGCCACCGCTTCCTTATTGCAGCCCTTGCAGTTGCGCACCGGGATGCCGAATTCCCGGGCGGCTTCCAGATCCACGTTGTCCAGGCCGACGCCGCATTTGACGATGGCCTTCAGCGACGGGCAGGCTTCCATCACACGGCGGGTGATCTGATCCAGCCCGGTGAGGATGGCGTCGATTTGATGCTCCTGGCAGAGGGCGATGACCTCCTCCTCATTCAGCGGTACGACCGGATGGGGATTATACCAGACGTCGGCATCCAGCCGGCCGGCCAGGGCAGCCTCCAGCCTGCCGCGCGGGATGAAATAGGGCTCGATTGCGTGCAGAATCTGATGGGACAATAGGAACACTCCTTTTTTAGGATATAGAAACAAAGCTGCGCGGCCCCAGGGCAGTTTCATATTGCCGGGCCGCCGCACATAGCATGTAACGATTATCTTGCCAGCGGGTGCCCGCAGTGAGGGCAGTAGGCGTGGCCGGGATCCACCGCCGCGCCGCAGCCGGGGCAGCGGGGATGGTCGTTGTTGCGGATCAGCCGGATGGCAAAGCCGGGCGCCTGGCCGCGCTGCCAGGCCTTGACCTCCTCCGGCATGCCTTCGCATACCGAGGCGCAGCCGGGGCAGGTGAGCAGGTAGCGCACATGGAATTTAATCAGGGGAATGAAAAACACATGAAAGTATTCATAGCGTCTGGTCATGGCAAAGGCGTGGAGCTGGCCGCAGGCCGGGCAGCGCATCTGCGGGCTCTGGCCCGCCGGCTCTGCCTTTTCCCCCATGCCGAAGATGCCGATAAAAAACAAAGCGGCTCCCCCCTCTCCATACAGTTGCATACATATAAAATTTTACACGCTTAGCAGGATTTGTCAATCAAAATTCCAAAGAAAGACCAATTGTTAAATTGCGCCGGGCTATTGACCTATTTTTGGCCATTGTGTAAAATAGTATCAGATATTTCGACAGAAAATTCCGATAAAATCAGGGGAAATACCCCAAAAAATGCAAGACGTCCCACGATGGGGCAGCGGTGGAGCCTAAACAGGAAAAACTCTGACAAACCGGACCGACCGGGGAAAGCGATGGGGTTTATGAAACGAGTATTGGCGGCGGTGCTTTCCGCCTTGATGATGATTTCGATGACGGCCTGCAGTGAAGAGGCGCTGCCTGACCCGGTCACAGCCAGCTCCCAGGTGGCGCTGACTCAGCCGGAGGACGCCTCAGAGCCGGAGGAAGAGCCTCAGCAGCCGCAGGAAGATCCTGCCGGGGAGGAGACGGCCTCTTCCCAGGCCGAGGCCTCCCAGGCGCAGGATGAGGCGCCCACCGTCAGCTATGCGCCGGAAAGCCCGGCGCCCCCGGTGAATACCTCCACGCTGGCAGCCCAGGAGGAAAATTCCGCGGCATCGTCCTCTTCCTCCCAGCCGGAGCAGGAGGTTTCCTCTCAGCCTCAGGCGGCAGAGCCGGAGGAGGAAGAGGAGGAAGAGGTTTTTTATGCCGGCGGCAGCACGGCTCAGCTGCCGGATGAGATGATTGGGGACTGGCTTTCCTACCTTGATCTGCAGCGCATCCTGCAGGGCAAGACCAAGGCGGAGTTCACCTCGGCAATCCGGCAGGAATTTGCCAGTGCGGCCGATTACGGCATCAACACGGTTTTTGTGCAGGTGCGCCCCTTTGGCGACGCCTTGTATGAGTCGGAATTGTTCCCCTGGTCCCATCTGGCCAGCGGCACCGAGGGGGTGGATCCCGGCTACGACCCGCTGGCTATCATGGTGCGGGAGGCCCACAACCAGGGCCTGCGCATCGAGGCATGGCTGAACCCATACCGGGTGCGCAACAGCGGCACCAAGGCCGAGATCAGCCGGGACAATATCGCTTATGAGTGGTTAAGCGACGGCTCCGGCAGAGTGATTAAAACCTCCGCCGGGACCTTTTACAACCCGGCCAGCGCCCAGGTGCGCCAGCTGATTATCGACGGCGTGGTGGAGATCGTCACCAATTATGATGTGGACGGCATCCACTTTGACGATTATTTTTACCCCACCACCGAGACCTCCTTTGACAGCAGCTTTTACCAGTCCTCCGGCTCGGGCATGAGCCTGGCCGACTGGCGGCGGGAAAACGTCAACAAGCTGATCCGGGGCGTTTACTCCGCCATCAAGAGCGTGGACAGCAGCCTCACCTTCGGCGTCAGCCCCGCCGGCAACCTGGATAACAACTATAACCTGCTGTATGTGGATGCGGCCAAATGGCTTTCCTCCTCCGGGTATGTGGATTATATCATGCCGCAGGTTTACTTCGGCTATGAAAACGCCACCTGCCCCTATGCCGAGACGGTGGAAGCCTGGGACGACCTGATCACCAACGACCGGATCAAGCTGTATGTGGGCCTTGCGGTCTATAAGGTGGGGGCCGACACGGCGGAATGGAACAGCGCCAGTATTTTGGCGCGCCAGCTGGAAACCGCCCGCGATGCCGGGCATTATGGCGGCGTGGCGCTGTACCGTCATGACTTTTTGTTCCAGCCTTCGTATCAGAACAGCTATTTGAGCGCCGCGCTGGATCAGCTGCAGCAGCTGATCTGACCTTTCGGAAGGCGGATACCATCACATGGGCTGCCGGCACAGCCGGTGGAACGGAGGAAAATCGTGTCAAAATTTTTGCGGAATAAAATAGGCGTGGGCGTCACCATGATCTGCGTGTTTGCCCTGGCCATTATCGCATCGGTGCTGACGCTGTTTTTCGCGCGGGATTCCCTGCCGGATTTTAACGAGCTGATGCCGGTTTTTCTGCAGAGCCGCGCCGTTTCGGAAGAAGAGGAGCAGGCGCCCGGCGGCAGTGACACCCTGCCTTATTTTTACCTGGAGGGCGTTGACGACGTCTCGATGGATCTGGAAGAGGAAGAGACGGTCTACTACAACCGTCCCTCTGAGATGCGCGCCGTCTACCTGACGGCCGGGGTGGATTTCCTCACCGATTCCTCCGAGAGCGAGCAGACGGTCAAAGAGCAGATCGATGCCGCCCTGGATCAGATTGTGGAATATAAGATGAACTCGGTGGTCATCGACCCGGTGGTGGGCAGCCGCGTCATCTACGAGACGGAAAGCTTCCCCAGCAGCGCCGCCTCCTTCGACGTGCTGGATTATCTCATCGAGGCCTGCCGGGAGCGCAGCCTCTATGTTTATGTGCTGTTCGACGTGATGTATGAGCAGGATGACGGCGAGATGCGCGAGGTGGGCGTTTTCACCAGCGACACGCTGGATTTCATCACCCAGGCCGCCCGCAATCTGGGCGAGCATTACGCGGTGGACGGCATCATCCTGGATTCCTATTATTATCCCGAGACCAGCCAGAGCTATCAGGATTATCTGCTCTACGGCGGCGGCATCGGGTACGAGAATTATCTGACCAGTGTCAGCGAGATTGCGGTGGAAACGGTAAGCGATGCACTGCACCAGTACGCCAAGGGCACCCAGGTGGGCCTGCTCACCGACGCTGTGTGGGAAAACAGCTCCCAGAACACCAAGGGCTCAGAGACCAGCGCGGAATTTACCGTTTATGGCGACGGCAACGCCGACACCCGGGAGTTTATCCGGGACGGCATGCTGGATTTTGTCATGGTGAAAAACTACGGCTCGCTGGAGGACCCCAACGCCGATTTTCTCACAGTGGTGGAGTGGTGGGCTTCCATCACCAGCCAGTATGATATCCCGCTGTATACCCTGATGGCGGCGGACAAGCTGGGTACCGACGAGCCCGGATGGTTCACCTATGACCAGCTGGTCAAGCAGGTGATCCAGGGCCGGGAGGTGGAGGGCTTCGCCGGCTGTGTGTTCAATTCCCTCGCCGCCCTGGAGGAGAACCCCAAGGAGGGCACCACCCTGCTGATGCGGTATTACGACAACGAGGTGAACCCGCAGCACATCCTCACCGAGCTGGCGGTGACCCGCCCGGCGCAGACTACCTATTCCACCTTTGAGCAGACGGTGACCTTCTCGGGCGCTTCTGACCCCAACATGCCCATCACCTGCAACGGGGAGGAGCTGACCACCGACCAGAACGGCTATTTCGGCTTCACGGCGGATTTGAAGCCCGGCGTCAATACCTTCGTCTTTGAGCATAAGGATAAGACGGTCACCTATACCATCACCCGCAAGGTGCAGATCTTTAAGGAATACACCCCCACCGGCTCCCTCTCTCTGGAGGGCGGCATGCAGCTGACGGTCAATGCCCTGGCTTATGCGGATGCCAATGTCACCGCCACCCTCAACGGCCAGACCATCACGCTGCAGATCACCGATATTGAGGATGACAGCACCGACAAGGATACCAGCTACGCCCATTTTGTGGGCACCTTCACCATGCCGGCGGCAGGCACCTCCCTGCAGAATCTGGGCAACATCGTTTTTTACGGCAACTGGGAGGGCATGAGCGAAACCAAGACCGGCGCCCTGGTCAAGGTCAACCCCAAGGCGGAGATCGGCTCCGGGGTCATGGTGCAGGTGGTGGCCGACCAGGCGGAAACCTTCCCCACCAACACCCTCAACGACCTTTCCGATCCTTCTTATTATCCGCTGCCCAAGGGCACCAAGGATTATACCACCGGCCCCGAGGTCAGCTACAACAACGGCAAGACCAATTATTATTACTACAACCTGGCCTCCGGGCTGCGGGTGTATTCTTCCGATATCCAGCGGATCTCGGGCAGCGATGTCTCCAACCGGATCAGCGGCATCACGGTGGACAGCGACTCCGATTATACCCGCGTGATCCTCAATATGAGCGACAAGGCCTCCTATGTGGCGCGGTATACCGGTTCCGCCATCACCTTTGATTTCCAATACACCACCGGTGTGCCGGACGATTTGAAGAATCTGACCAAAAACCCGCTCTTTACCTCCGCCACCTGGTCGGGCAGCCGCCTGACTTTGACCCTGGCCCGCAATGGCGGCCTGATCGGGTATAAGGCCTACTACGATTCCAACGACAATCTGGTGCTTCGCTTCACCAACCCGCCGGCCTCCTTCTCGGATGCGCGCATTGTGGTCGACCCCGGCCACGGCTATGGCGATGTGGGGGCGGTGGGCTTCCTGCCCGATTACCCGGAGCGGGAGATCAACCAGATGATCGCGGAAAAGCTCACCGACACCCTGGCGGATATGGGCGCTGAAGTGACCATGATCGACACCCTTTCCTCCAAGATCGACGTGCGGGGCCGGGTGGCTTATGCACAGAACTACAACGCTCATGTGCTTATCAGTGTCCACGCCAATTCGGCGCAGGCATCTTCGGCGGCGGGCAGCGAGGCCTATTATTTCTATCCCAACGGCAAGACGCTGGCAACCAACGCCGCCAGCCGGATGGCCAGCGCGCTGGATACCAACAACCGCGGCGGCAAGTTTGGCCGGTATTATGTGACCAGGGATTCCCAGTTTATCGGGGTGCTCTCCGAGACGGGCTTTGTCACCAACCAGTCGGAATACCGCAAGCTGCTGGATGACGACTATCAGCAGCAGGTGGCCGACGCTTTGGCAGAGGCGGTGTATAACGCCCTTTCCTCCGCGGGCATGGGCACGGTGAAAACCGGCACCCAATCGGCCGGCCAGGGCGTGATGACCGATGAGGAGGACGATCCCGACAGCAGCTGGGAGGAAGAAGAGGAGGAGACTGCCGAAATCGAGGAGCTCTCCCTCTCTGACGAGGAGCTGTATCTGGAAGTTGGGGAAGAGTACGAGCTGGAGGTGGAGATCTATCCCGACGATGCCGACGGAGAGCTGGAGTGGTATTCCAGCGACCCGGATATCGCCGATGTGGACAGCGACGGCTATGTGACCGCCTATGAGTCTGGCAGCGCCACCATCACGGTGGAATCGGACAGCGGCGCCTGGGCGGAATGCGAGGTCGAAGTCGGCTGACCCGCAAAGAGCATCCTGCAAAGGGGACGGCAGCGCCGTTCCCTTTTTTGCGCGCCGTACAGCAAAAAAAGCACAAAACGGTGCGGTTTTTTCTTCAAATTTCTTGCAATCTTTCGGCATGTCGTGTAGAATAAATTCTGAAGTAAAAGGGTTACTCCAAAAGGAGAGGTAGCTGTGTACAAAATTGTGAAAAAGCGCCAGCTTGGCGCCGGTGTGGTGCTGATGGAGGTGGAAGCCCCCTATGTCGCCCAAAAGGCAAAGGCTGGGCAGTTTATCATTTTCCGCGTCAACGAAAAAGGGGAGCGGGTCCCCCTGACCGTGGCGGGCTGTGACGCCGAACGCGGCACGGTCACCATTATCTTCCAGACGGTGGGCCGCTCCACCATGGAACTGGGCATGCTGGAAGAAGGGGAGAGCATCCTGGATTTTGTCGGTCCGCTGGGCACCGCCTCCGAGCTGGAAGGCATCGGACGCGCCTGCGTCATCGGCGGCGGCGTGGGCTGCGCCATTGCATATCCCCAGGCCAAGACGCTGCACGAAAACGGCTCCCGGGTGGATATCATCGCCGGCTTCCGCAGCAAGGATATCGTCATCCTGGAGGAGGAGATGAAAGCCTGCAGCGAGCATCTCTACATCACCACCGACGACGGCACCTACGGCCGCAAGGGCTTTGTCACCGACCAGCTCAGGGAGCTGCTGGAGCAGGGCGAGCATTACGACCTGGTGGTGGCCATCGGCCCGATCCCCATGATGAAATTTGTCTGCGCCGTCACCAAGGAATTCGGTGTGAAAACCATGGTCAGCCTCAACCCCATTATGATCGACGGCACCGGCATGTGCGGCTGCTGCCGGGTCACGGTGGGCGGTCAGGTGAAGTTCGCCTGCGTGGATGGGCCTGACTTTGACGGGCACCAGGTGGATTTTGACGAGCTGATGCACCGCAATACCATTTACCGCGATTGGGAAGCTAAGGAAAAAGAGCATGTCTGCAGAATGACCGGGGAGGTGAGACACCATGCCTAATATGAATCCGAACAAGACGGCCATGCCGGTGCAGGACCCGAAGGAGCGCGCCCGCAACTTTGAGGAGGTGGCCCTGGGCTACACCGAGGAGATGGCGGTGAGCGAGGCCCAGCGCTGCCTGCAGTGCAAGCATATGCCCTGTGTCTCCGGCTGCCCGGTGAATGTGCATATCCCGGAGTTTATCGCTAAAATGGCCCAGGGGGATTTTGAGGGCGCCTATCAGGTAATCGGCCTGACCAACGGCCTGCCGGCCATCTGCGGGCGGGTCTGCCCCCAGGAAAACCAGTGCGAGGGCAAGTGTGTCCGCGGCATCAAGGGCGAACCGGTGGGCATCGGCCGGCTGGAGCGCTTTGCGGCGGATTGGCACATGGCCCATTCCCAGGCGCAGCCGGAAAAGCCGGCTTCCAACGGCCACAAGGTGGCTGTGATCGGCGCCGGGCCTTCGGGCCTCACCTGTGCTGGCGACCTGGCCAAGCTGGGCTATGAGGTCACGGTGTTTGAGGCCTTCCACACCCCCGGCGGCGTGCTGGACTACGGCATCCCGGAGTTTCGTCTGCCCAAGGAGATCGTCCGCCGGGAGATCGATACCCTGCGCCACTTGGGGGTCGAGATCATGACCAACATGGTCATCGGCAAGGTGCTCTCCATCGACGAGCTGGAGCAGCAGGGCTATGAGGCGGTGTTTATCGGCTCCGGCGCTGGCCTGCCCTCCTTTATGGGGATTGAAGGCGAGGCGCTGGTGGGCGTTTACTCCGCCAACGAATACCTGACCCGCGTCAACCTGATGAAGGCCTATCTGCCCGGCTATGCCACCCCGGTCAAGCCCAGCAAGCGGGTCGCGGTGGTGGGCGGCGGCAACGTGGCGATGGATGCCGCCAGAAGCGCGCTGCGCATGGGCGCTGAGAAAGTCTATATCGTCTACCGGCGCTCGCTGGAGGAGATGCCTGCCCGCCGGGAGGAGATCGAGCACGCCATGGAAGAGGGCGTGGAGTTCCACCTGCTCAACAATCCGGTGAAGATCCTCGGCGACGAGAACGGCTGGGTCAAGGGGATGGAATGCATCGAAATGGAGCTGGGCGAGCCGGATGAATCCGGGCGCCGCCGCCCCATTGAGAAAAAGGGCTCCAATTTCACCCTGGAGGTGGATACGGTCATCATGGCGCTGGGCACCTCGCCCAATCCGCTGCTGCGCAGCACCACTCCCGGCCTGGAGGCCAACCGCAAGGGCTGCCTGGTGGTCAATGAGGAGACCATGCAGACCACCCGCGAGGGGGTCTACGCCGGCGGCGACGCTGTGACGGGCGCCGCTACGGTGATTTTGGCGATGGGCGCAGGCAAAACGGCCGCTGCGTCTATCGATGAGTATCTGAAGAATCAATAAATTCCGTCTTGGGATTTTATCTGCCAGGGGGGCTTAAGGCTCCCCTGGCTTTTTTGCGCGCTGCGGCGGGGGCCCGCCGGCAGGCATAGGGCGTTTTTTCTTCGCATAAACTGGGGAAAAAGGAATCCAAAAGGAGGGGGATACCTTGGAGCGTTGGCACCCATATTCCGCCCGGCCGCCCCGCCGCAGGCCTCACAGCGCCCCGGCCCGGAGCGGCAGGGGGAGAGAGGCTGAGCCCGGCGACGTCGTGGCCAGGACCCTGACCCTGCAGCTGGCCTTTTGCCTGGTGATTGCAGTGTCGGCAGCGATCTTCCGCCTGCAGGATGGGGCGGGCTTTGCCGCCTTTGCCGGGCGGTACCGGCAGATCATGGGACAGGAGCAGTCGGCTTCCCAGATGATGGAGGAGGCCATAGACGCCTTGGCGGATGCCGCCGCCTGGCTGCGGGGGCAGGATCATATCCCCGGTGCATCCGCCGTGATGGAAGAGGAGCCGTTTGTCAGCGGAGGCTCCTCCCTCGCTGATCTTCCGGGGGAGGAGCTGGGGGCTGGGGGCGGCTTTCATCCGGCAGAGCCGGACAGCCTTCCCCCCGGTTACGCCCTTGCCTCGCCGGTTTTTCTCACCGCGCCGATGTACAACCCCATCTCCGGCGTGGTCAGCAGCCTGTATGGCTACCGGGAGCATCCGGTCACCCAGGCGGATGATTTCCACACCGGGGTGGATGTGGCTGCCGCTGCCGGCAGTGAGATTAGCGCTTCGCTGGGCGGCGTGGTGGAAGAGGTGGGTTACAGCGAAATTTACGGCAACTATCTGACCATTCTGCACAGCGAGGGGCTGCGCACCCGTTATTGCCACTGCCAGCAGGTGCTGGCGAGCGAGGGCCAGACGGTGCGCCGGGGCGAGGTGGTGGCGCTGGTGGGCTCTACCGGCGTTTCTACCGGGCCGCACCTGCATTTTGAACTGAAAATCGGGGAGCAGTACGCCGATCCGCTGTGGGTGCTGCGCTGGGAGGAACGGGATTGAAGCAGTCTTTTCGCATCGGCGGCGCCGAGATTGTCTGGAGCTACGGCTTCTTTCTGGTGCTGGCGCTGTTTCTTCTGCTGGACCGCCAGGGCATCGCCTCCGCCTTTTTGCTGGCGGTGGCGCTGCATGAGGGGATGCACCTGGCGCTCCTCTATCTTGCGGGCGACGGGCTGAGGGAATTAAGCTTTCTGCCCGCCGGGGTGCGCATCCGGCGCCGGGGCAGGCGGCTGCTTTCCTACGGATGGGAGGCGGCGGTTTATCTGGCGGGCCCCGCCGGCAATTTGGCGGCTGCGTTTTTCTGCCGGCAGTTTTTCCCCCAGGCGCAGGTGTTTTATCAGATCAACCTGTTTTTGGGATTCTTTAACCTGCTGCCCATCAGCAGCCTGGATGGCGGGCAGCTCTGCTATCTGCTGCTCTGCCGGGTGTGCAGCCCCGACCGGGCCCGGAGCGTCCATCTGGCGCTTTCCTTCCTGCTGCTGACGCCGCTGGCGGCCCTGGGGATTTTTTATCTTTTGGGCAGCCGGAATATCAGCCTGCTGGTCACCGCCTGCTATCTTGCCATCCTGCTTGTTAAGCGGCAGGAATTTTAACCGCCTTTTGCGGCGGAGCCGGCCTTGCCACCGCGGAAAAGATGCGCTATAATAATACGATGTATGGAATCATCCAACCGCGACGGAGGCAGACCCATGATCGAAGAAAAACTGGAAAAAATCCTTTTAAACGTGCAGAAACCGGCACGGTATATCGGCGGCGAGCAGGGCAGCGTGGTCAAGGACCCTTCCAAGGTGTCCATCCGCTTTGCCATGTGTTTCCCCGACCTTTATGAGGTGGGCATGTCCCATCTGGGGATGAAAATCCTCTATTCTTTAAAAAATGAGCAGTCGGATGTCTGGTGCGAGCGTGTTTTCGCCCCCGACCTGGATATGGAAGCCGAAATGCGCCGGGAAGGCATCCCCCTTTACGGGCTGGAAAGTCTGGAGCCGGTGCGGCGGTTCGACTTCCTCGGCTTTACACTGCAGTATGAGATGTGTTACCCTACCATCCTCAATATGCTGGACCTGGCGGGCATCCCGGTCTGGGCGAAGGATCGGGGGGAGGCAGAGCCCATCATCGCCGCCGGCGGCCCCTGTGCCTGCAACCCTGAGCCTATTGCGGATTTTTTTGACCTGTTCGTGCTGGGCGAAGGGGAAGAGGTCAACCTGGAGCTGATCGACCTGTACCGCACCAAAAAGCGGGAGGGCTGGTCCCGCCGGGAATTCCTGCTGCGGGCGGCCAGGATCCCCGGTATTTATGTGCCGGCCTTTTATGAGGTGGCGTACGGGGAGGATGGCTGCATCCGTGCGGTGGCACCGGTGGTGCCCGAGGCGGCCCCGGTGGTCACCAAGCGCATCATAGCGGATCTGGACAAGGTCTATTACCCCAAAAACTTCGTGGTGCCCTATATGGAGATTGTCCACGACCGGGCGATGGTGGAGGTGCTGCGGGGCTGCATCCGCGGCTGCCGGTTCTGCCAGGCGGGGTTCATTTACCGCCCCTTCCGGGAGAAGGAGCCGGATACCCTCAATGAGAACGCCCACACCCTTTGCCGCAATACCGGCTATGACGAGGTGTCGCTGACCTCCTTGAGCACCAGCGATTACAGCCGGCTGGAGGCCCTCCTGGAGAAGATGCTCCCCTGGAGCGGGGAAGAAAAGACCAACCTCTCCCTGCCCTCGCTGCGGGTGGACGGCTTTTCGGAGGAGCTGGCCGAAAAAATCGCCCAGGTGCGCAAAAGCGGGCTGACCTTCGCGCCGGAGGCCGGTACCCAGCGCATGCGGGACGTCATCAACAAAAACCTCACGGAGGAGGAGATCTTCTCCACCTGCCGGGCCGCCTTTGCAGGGGGCTATACGGCGGTGAAGCTCTATTTTATGATGGGGCAGCCCACCGAGACCGACGAGGATATCGAGGGCATCGTCCAGCTGGCGCAGCGCATCGTCAACCTCTATTACAGCATGCCGGAGCGCCCCAAGGGAAAATCCGTCACCGTCACCTGCAGCGTCGCCTGCTTTGTGCCCAAGCCCTTCACGCCCTTCCAGTTTGAGGCGCAGGATACGGTGGAGGAGCTGCGCCGCAAGCAGAAGCATCTGCTGGACACGCCCCACTCCAAAAAAATCCAGCTGAAATATCACGATGCCTCCACCAGCGTGCTGGAAGGGGTGCTGGCCCGGGGCGACCGGCGCTTGGCGCCGGTGATTTATGCGGCGTGGCGCGCCGGCTCCAAATTGGATGCGGACGACCGCTATTTCGACCTGGCCCGCTGGGAGCAGGCCTTTGCCGCCTGCGGCATCGACCCGGCGTTTTATGCCAACCGCCGGCGGGAGTATGGCGAGGTGCTGCCCTGGGACCATCTGGATTTCGGGGTGGATAAGGCCTTTCTCATCCGGGAGGATGAGAAAGCCCATCGGGACGCGGTGACCCTCAACTGCCGGGAGGGGTGCTCCGCCTGCGGCGCTCAGAAACTGACAGGGGGGAACTGCCTTGTACGACGTTAGAATTTTCTTTTCCAAAACCGGGCGGGCGCGGTATATTTCCCACCTGGATCTCAACCGCTGCATGCAGCGCGCCCTCAAACGCAGCGGCCTGCCGGTGGTGTATACCCAGGGGTTCAATCCCCACATCCGCAATACCTTTGCGCTGCCCCTTTCTCTGGGCTACGAGGGGGAGACGGAGACGATGGATTTCCGCCTGGAGCAGGAGCTTCCCCTGGAGGAGGTGGCCCGGCGCCTGCGGGAAAGCCTGCCGGCGGAGCTTTTTGTGCTGCGGGCGGCGGCGCCGGTGATGAAGCCGGAGAAAATCCGCTGGGGCCGTTACGCAATCGAGGCCAGGGGCGAGCCGCAGGCGGTCCGCCGGGCGGCCGAAAGCCTGCGGGACCTGCTGGCCCAGCCGGAGCTCCTGGTGGAGAAAACCACCAAAAAAGGCGGCACCAGGCAGATTGATATCCGCCCAGACCTGCGCCTGGAAAGCATGGAGGAGGGGGAGGGCAGCCTTCGCTTCACCCTGCTGGTGACCACCGGCATCAGCCGGAATATCAACCCCTCCCTGCTGCTGGATCTGTTGCCCGGCGCTGGGAAGGAATTTTCCCTGCGGGTGCGGCGCACCGCCGTGCTCACCGAGGAGCTGGAGCCTTTCTGCTGACCGGCTGGGAAAATCTCCAAAACCGCTTGCATTTTTTTATTCTATATGCTATAATCTAGCAGCATGCAGTGACCGGCTGGTCTCACAGCCGGGGTTTAGTGCCAGATCATCACTGATTGTGACATTAAAGCGGGCAGTCCTCTGCCGCATCAGCGGGTATGAATGTCTGGAAAAACAAGGAGGAAATTTGGATGGACGCGTTGAAAACCATCACCGAGGGCTGTCTTCGCCCTGAGATGCCTGTCCTGAACATCGGCGACACCGTGCGGGTGCATGTCCGCATCAAGGAAGGCGAGAGAGAGAGAATCCAGGTCTTTGAGGGTACGATCATTGCCAAGCGGCATGGCGGCATTTCCGAGACTTTCACCGTGCGGCGCATTTCTTATGGCTGCGGCGTGGAGAGAGTCTTCCCGGTGCATTCGCCCAATGTGGAAAAGGTGGAGATCGTCCGCCGGGGCCGTGTGCGCAGAGCCAAGCTCTATTATCTGCGTGACCGCGTCGGCAAGGCCGCCAAGGTCAAGGATGCCACTCTTTAAGATTCGTGCAGAAAAGGGACCTTTTGTGTCCCTTTTTGCTTTTTCTGGGGATAGAGGTGAGGCAGGATGAATCAGCAGGAAGGCCGGAGCGCGGGCAGGTGGTTTTTTTCTGTGCTGGAGCCGCTGGTTTTTTACCTGATTTTGATTATCCTGTGCTTTACCTTTTTGTTGCGCACCACCGTGGTGGTGGGCGCCTCGATGGAGCCGACGCTGCACGACGGGGATGTGTTGGTGATCTCCCGCGTGGGCTATCAGCCGGATTATGGCGACATGGTGGTCATCACCAAGCCGAATTATTACGACGAGGTGCTGCTCAAGCGGATTATCGCCAAGGGCGGCGATACCATCGACATCCAGCCGGAGACGGGACAGGTGCTGCTCAACGGCTACGCATTGTTCGAACCCTATGTTTTGGAGCCGACCTATCTGGTGGATGACGTCACCTTCCCGGTGACGGTGCCGGAGGGGATGCTCTTCGTCATGGGGGATAACCGCAACCGTTCCAGCGACAGCCGCTCCACCAAGGTCGGCATGATCGAGGAAGAATATGTTCTGGGCCGGGTGATCCTGCGGCTGCTGCCGCTGGGGGATATGTCCTGGTTTTTAGGTGATAATTATTAAAAAACAGCCACTCTTTTCCTGGGAAAAGAGGGGCTGTGCTTGTTATTAGCCGTTAAATCGTCTGCATCCGGCGCACAGTCGCGGCGCGGACAGCTGTTTTTGCGGGCAGGAGGTGTTTTGCGTGATAAAAGAGGAAGAGATGCTCCGCCCTGAGGGGGGGCAGCTGGGGGATCTGGGCATCCAGTGGTTCCCCGGCCATATGGCCAAGACCCGGCGGCTGATGGCTGCCAACCTGAAGCTGGTGGATGCGGCGGCGGAACTGATCGACGCCCGCATCCCCGTTGCTAGCCGCAACCCGGAGATCCAGCGCATTCTGGGGCAGAAGCCGCGGATCATCCTGCTCAACAAGGCCGGCCTGGCGGATGAGAGGATCACCCGCCAGTGGATCGCTTATTATCAGCAGAAAGGGGTGCCGGCGCTGGCTATCGACTGCAAGAGCGGCAGCGGCATCTCACAGATCGCCCCGCTGCTGCGGCGGGTGCTGGCGCCGCTGCTGGCACGGCGCGCCCAGCGGGGCATGCAGACCCGGCCAATCCGCCTGATGATCGTGGGGGTGCCCAACGTGGGCAAATCTTCCCTCATCAACCGGCTGGCCGGTTCCAAGCGCGCCAAGGTGGAGGACCGGCCCGGCGTCACCCGCGGCAAGCAGTGGGTTTCCCTGGAAAGCGGCATGGAGCTGCTGGATATGCCGGGTGTGCTTTGGCCAAAATTTGAAGACCCCGCCGTGGGGGAACGGCTGGCATTCACCGGGGCGGTTAAGGACGACGTGCTGGATGTGGAGCTGCTGGCGCTTAAGCTGCTCCTGCTTTTACGGGAGGAATATCCTGAGCTGCTCTGCCAGCGCTACAAGCTGACACGGGAGGAGCTTGCCGCGGCAGCCGCAGCGGACCTGCTGGAGCTGGTGGGCCGCAAGCGGGGGATGCTGCTGGGGGGCGGCGCTGTCAACACCGAGCGCGCCGCCATCACCGTGCTGGATGAATTCCGGGGCGGCAGGATCGGCCGCATTTCATTGGAGCGCCCCCCGAAGGAGGAAGAAGCCTGTGTATGAGTTTGAAGGGGAGGCTTTTGCCGGCGGAATCCGTTTTGTCTGCGGTATCGACGAGGCCGGCCGCGGCCCGCTGGCGGGCCCGGTCTGCGCCGCTGCGGTCATCTTAAATCCTGCGGATCAGATCGAGGGCCTCAATGATTCCAAAAAGCTCAGCGAGAAAAAACGCGAGGCTCTCTTTGCAGAAATCACCCGCCGGGCTCTCAGCTATGGCATCGCCTACGCCAGCCCAGAGGAAATCGACCGGCTCAACATCCTGCAGGCCACCTTTTTGGCCATGCGCCGGGCGGTGGAGATGCTTTCCCCCCAGCCGGAGCTTGCGCTGGTGGATGGCAACCGCGACCCCGGCCTGGGGCTGCAGACCCGGACCATCGTCAAAGGGGATGCCCGCAGCGCTTCCATTGCGGCGGCCTCCATCCTGGCCAAGGTCAGCCGGGACCGGGTGATGCTGCGCCTGGCGGAGCAGTACCCCGGCTACGGTCTGGAGCAGCACAAGGGCTATCCCACCCGGCAGCATTACGAGGCGATTCTGCAGCGGGGGATTCTGCCTATCCACCGCCGCAGCTTCTTAAAAAACCTGGGGGATCATGCCTAAGGGCGGGGGAAGCGCCCGCCGCCGGGGCGGGGAGATGGAATCCTTCGCCTGCTGCCGGCTGGAGGAGGCCGGCTGCCGCATCCTCTGCCGCAATTATACGATCCCCGGCGCGGAGCTGGACATTGTCGCCGAGGAGGGCGCATATCTATTGTTTATCGAGGTGCGTGCCCGCCGGCAGGGCGCGCCCGACCCGCTGGAAACGGTGGACCGCCCCAAGCGCCGGCGGCTGCTGGCGGCGGCCGAACGGTATTTGTATGAGCATCCTACAGCGCTGCAGCCGCGCTTTGATGTGTTTGCGGTGGTGACGGACCGGGAGGGCCGGGTGCTCTCCTGGCGGCATGAGAAAGGGGCGTTTACGGCGGATGACGCGTGATTTTCGTCTGTTTGACCTGCACTGCGATACCCTGACCGAGGCGGAAAAGTGGGGACTGGGGCTGGTCAACCGGGAGCTGATGCTCTCGTTGGATGCCCTGCCCGATGCCGCCGGATGGTGCCAGTGCTTTGCCATTTTCATCCCGGATAGCCTGCGGGGCCCGGCGGCAGCTGATTACTACCGGCGGGTGGTCCGCTTTTGGCACAGCCAGCTTGCGGCCCATGCCGGGCGCCTGGTGCAGCTCCATAATGCCGCGGAACCGGCGGCCCTTCCCTGCGGCCGGGTCGGCGGGCTTTTGACGGTAGAGGGCGGCGCCGTGCTGGGCGGCCGTCTGGATTTGATCGAAGAGCTGCGGCGGGACGGCGTCAGAGCCCTCACCCTCACCTGGAACGGGGCTAACGAGCTGGGCTCCGGCTGCGAAACGGAGGAAGGCCTGACCCCCTTTGGCCGCCGGGCGGTGGCCGCGCTGGAACAGGCGGGCATTGCGGTGGATGTTTCCCACCTCAATGACGCGGGCTTCCGGGATCTGTGTGCGGCGGCGAAGCGGCCGTTTCTGGCCACCCATTCCAATGCCCGCAGCATCTGCCCGGTTCCCCGCAACCTGGCGGATTGGCAGATCTGCGAGATCAGGGACCGCGGCGGGATCATCGGCTTTAATTTTATCGAAAGCTTTTTGGCCGGGCCGGGGCAGGCGCCGGATTTTGAGGCGGCGCGCCGCCATCTGGAGCATTTTCTCTCCCTCGGCTGCGAGCGGTGCCTGGCCATCGGTACGGATTATGATGGCGGCGCCGTTTCGCCGCAGTTTGACCGCCCGGCCAAGCTGGAGGATTTTTATCAGTATTTGTTGGGCTGCGGCTTTGATGAGGCGTTCTGCCGCGGCCTGTTTTTTGAGAACGCCCGGCGTTTTTTTGCCGCGCTGCCATTGGGCGGGGCGGCGGGAAGTGAAACAATCAGCGCCACCCGCTGAAAGGAGGCAATGTTATGGAGTATTTTAGCACCCGCAGCCAGCAGGACCGCGTGACGGCGGCGCAGGCCATCGCCCAGGGCCTGGCGCCGGATGGGGGCCTGTTTTTGCCGGAGGAGTTCCCCGCCCTTTCGCAAAGCGATTTGGAAGAGCTGACCGGCATGAATGATATCGACCGATACTGTAAAGTTCTGGGCCTTTATCTCACCGATTTTGCGCCGGAAGAGATCCGCCGCTGCGTGCTGGCGGCCTATGGGGAGGGCTTTGACAGCGAGAGGATCGCGCCCATCTCCAAGCTGGACGAGCAGGATTACATCCTGGAGCTCTGGCATGGCCCCACCTGCGCCTTCAAGGATATGGCGCTGCAGCTGCTGCCCCATCTGATGACCGCCGCCATGCGGATTGTGGGGGAGAAGCGCACGGCAGTGATCCTGGCGGCCACCTCCGGCGACACCGGCAAGGCGGCGCTGGAGGGCTTCTGTGATGTGCCGCAGACCAAGGTGATGGTCTTTTATCCCCAGGATGGCGTCAGCACCATGCAGAAGCTGCAGATGCAGACCCAGCAGGGCGGCAATGTGCAGGTGACGGCGGTGCAGGGCAACTTTGACGATGCGCAGACCGGCGTCAAGGCGATTTTCGGCGATGCCCAGATGGCCCGCCGCATGGAGGAGTGCGGCGCGTTCCTCACCTCGGCCAATTCCATGAACTGGGGCCGCCTGCTGCCGCAGATCGTCTATTACATCAGCGCCTACTGCCAGCTGGTGGCGGATGAGGAGATCGCCCTGGGGGATGTGATCGACATCTGTGTGCCCACCGGCAATTTTGGCAATATCCTGGCGGGCTATTACGCCAAGCGCATGGGTCTGCCGCTGGGCAGGCTGGTCTGCGCCTCCAACGAAAACCATGTCCTCACCGATTTTCTGCGCACCGGGGATTATGACCGCAACCGGCCTTTTTATGCCACCAATTCCCCTTCGATGGATATTTTGGTCTCCAGCAATCTGGAGCGGCTGCTCTGGCACCTTTTGGGGCAGGATGGCCTGGTGCGCGAGCGTATGCAGCAGCTTGCCGGGTGTGGGGAATACACCATCCCGGCGCAGGCCCTGGCACAGCTGCAGCGGGAGTTTGCCGGCTACTACTGCGGGGAGGCCGGGACGCTGGCGGCGATCCGGCGGGTGTTCGAGCGGTATTCCTACCTGCTGGATACCCATACCGCTGTCGCTTATGACTGCGCCTGCCAGTACCGCAGCCAGACGGGCAGCGACCGCAAGATGCTGATCCTTTCCACCGCCAGCCCTTATAAATTCCCCGAGAGCGTGGCGTCGGCCCTGGGCATCGACCTGGCCGGCAAGGAAGGGCTGGCCCTCTGCGAAGAGATCGCCCGCCGCACCGGCGCCCCGATTCCCGCGCCGCTGGCCGCCCTGGGGGAAAAGCCCCTGCGTTTTTCGGAAGAGATCCCCTGCAGCCGGATGGCGGAGCACGTTTTGCGCTTTGCCCGGCAGTAAACCGGCCCTTTGCAGCGCGCCCAGGCAGGCGCGCTGTTTTGCGGTGCGGGATTTTTTTGCGGGCCCTCCTTGCCGGAACGGAAAAAATGTTTTATACTAATTTTGTATATGCTGACGCGTGCGGCGCGTCTTAAGCTGTAAATGGAAGGGAGGCGTGCTATGGCGGTTTATACCATGGCGGACCTGCATCTTTCGCTGGGCGCTGATAAATCCATGGATATCTTCCCGGGGTGGGAAGGATATGTCCAGCGCATCCAGCGGCATTGGCAGAAGCTGATCTCCCCGGAGGATACCATCCTGGTGGGGGGCGATATTTCCTGGGGAATGACGCTGGAGCAGTCCTTGCCGGATTTCCGGTTTATCGAGGCGCTGCCGGGGCAAAAATACCTGCTGAAGGGCAACCACGACTACTGGTGGACCACCAAGAGCAAGATGGAGCGCTTTTTTGCCGAACACGGCCTTGGCACCCTGCATATTCTCCACAACAACTGTGCTGTGGCGGAGGGCAAGGCCCTCTGCGGCACCCGCGGCTGGATGTTTGAAGCGGGCCAGCCCCACGATCAGAAAATCGTCCAGCGGGAGGCCCAGCGCCTGGCCGCCTCCCTGGCCAGCGCGCCGGAGGGGGTGGAGAAGATTGCCTTTCTTCATTACCCGCCCGTCTACCTGGGGCAGACCATCCCGGAGTTTTTAAGGATCATGCAGGAGCATGGGGTCCGGCGCTGCTATTACGGCCATTTGCACGGCGCTGCCTGCAAAAGCGCCTTCCAGGGAGAGTATGAGGGCATCACGATGCGGCTGGTTTCGGGGGATCATCTGGGTTTTCGGCCGGTTTTCATCGAATAGGGCTTGTGGTTTTAGGATAGCTATGCTATAATATACGAGTTAAAATGGCAGGTTTGCTGCATACAGGAGGAACAAAAATGAGTTTAACTTCAGCGAAAAAAACAGAAAATAATACTTATGAACTGGAGCTGACCGTGGATGCGGCCGCGTTTGAAGCTGCCGTCAACAAGGCTTACCGCAAAAATGTCGGCCGGATCAATGTCCCCGGCTTCCGCAAGGGCAAAGCGCCCAAGTCGATCATTGAGAAAATGTACGGCGCCGATGTTTTTTATGATGATGCGCTCAACGATGTGTTCCCGGCAGCCTATGAGGAAGCGGTGAAAGAATCCGGCATCGAACCTGTCGACCGCCCCGATGTGGAGGTTGTCTCGGTGGATAAAGAGGCTGGCGTGCAGCTGAAGGTCTCTGTGACCGTCAAGCCCGAGGTCACCCTGAAAAACTACAAGGGCGTGGAAGTGGAAAAGAAGGCCGTCGAGGTCACTGAAGAGGATATCACCCGCGAGCTGGGCCGCCTGCAGGAAAGAGGCGCCCGTCTGGTGACGGTGGATGACCGCGCTGCTCAGAACGGCGATATCGTGGATATCGACTTTGAGGGTTCGGTGGACGGCGTCAACTTTGAGGGCGGCAAGGCGGAGCATTATGAGCTGACCCTCGGCTCCGGCAGCTTCATCCCCGGCTTTGAGGATCAGGTCGTGGGACACAGCACCGGCGAGGAGTTTGACATCCATGTCTCTTTCCCGGAGGATTATCAGGCTGAGGAGCTCAAGGGCAAAAACGCCACCTTCCACATCAAGCTGCATGAGATCAAATACCGTGAGCTGCCCGCCCTGGATGACGAGTTCGCCAAGGACGTCAGCGAGTTCGACACCCTGGAGGAGCTGAAGGCCGACCTTTCCAAGCATATCCTGGAGGCCAAGGAGCACCAGGCTGAGGAAGAGATGGAAAACGCCATTCTCGACAAGATCGTGGAGGAGATGGAGGTTGACCTGCCCCGGTGCATGATCGAGCACCGCATCGACGAGATCGTGCAGGATTTCAACTACCGGCTGCAGTCCCAGGGCATGAACCTGGATATGTACCTGAAGTACACCGGCTCCAATCTGAGCGTTTTCCGCAAGACCTTTGAGATTTCTGCCGAGCATCAGGTGAAGGTCCGCCTGGCGCTGGAGAAGATCGTCGAGCTGGAAAAGCTGGAGGCTACCGAGGCCGAGCTGGAGGAAAAATACGCCGAGATGGCCAAGCAGTACGGCATTGAGGCGGAGAAGATCAAGAATTTCGCGCCGGAGGAGGATGTCTCCCGCGATATCTGCATGAACAAGGCTGTGGACCTGGTGAAGGCGGAAGCCAAGATCACCGAGGGCGACAAGAAGCCTGCCAAGAAGGCCGCCGCCAAGAAGCCGGCCGCCAAAAAGACCGCTGCCAAGAAGGAAGGCGAGGCGGAGGAAGGCGAGGCCAAGCCCAAAAAGACCACCACCAGAAAAACCGCTGCCAAGAAGGATAAGGCGGAGGAAGCGAAGGCTGAGCCCGCCAAGGAAGAATAAATTCCATTTGCTTGCCTGCCCCTGCTTCATTTTGAGGCGGGGGCAGCATGCAACTGAAACGATTTTGACAAAATACGACCGATCAGGAGGGATTTTTCATGAGCCTTGTGCCAATGGTAGTAGAACAGACCAGCCGCGGGGAGCGCAGCTACGATATTTTTTCCCGGCTGCTCAACGACCGCATCATCATGCTCAGCGAGGAGGTCAATGACACCACTGCCAGCTTGGTGGTGGCCCAGATGCTGTATCTGGAGGGCCAGGACCCGGAGAAGGACATCAGCTTTTATATCAACAGCCCCGGCGGCTCTGTCACGGCCGGCATGGCGATTCTGGATACCATGAATTATATCAAATGCGATGTTTCCACCATCTGCGTGGGCATGGCGGCCTCCATGGGGGCGTTTTTGCTGGCCAACGGCACCAAGGGCAAGCGCTTTGCCCTGCCCAACAGCACGGTGATGATCCACCAGCCCTCCGGCGGCGCCCGGGGCCAGGCGACGGATATGATGATCCACACCGAGTGGATCCTGAAGGTGAAAAAGGATCTGAACCGCATGCTTGCGGAGGCCACCGGCCAGCCGCTGGAGGTCGTCGAGCGGGATACGGAACGGGATAATTTCATGACCGCCAAAGAGGCGCAGGAATACGGCCTGGTGGACCAGGTGATTGCGAAACGGTAAGGATGGATGAACGATGCCAAATAAAGGCGACGAAATGAGAACGCTGCGCTGCTCCTTCTGCGGCAAAACCCAGGAGCAGGTGGGCCGGATGATCGCCGGCCCCGGGGTGTGCATCTGCAACGAGTGTGTGGAGCTCTGCTTAAGCGTGCTGGAAGAGGATAACGGCGTGCGCCGCCCGGCCCAGCCCGCCGCCCGGGAACAGCGGGAGGAGCAGCCGATCCCCACCCCCATGGAGATCAAGGCGATTTTGGATGATTACGTCATCGGTCAGGAGGAGGCGAAGATCTCCCTGTCGGTGGTGGTATATAATCATTATAAGCGGATTTTTTACGGGGAGGACAGCGGCGTCAAGCTGGGCAAAAGCAACGTGCTGCTGCTGGGTCCCACCGGCGTGGGCAAGACTTTGCTGGCCCAGACCCTGGCGGAGGCGCTGCATGTGCCCTTTGCCATTGCGGACGCCACTACCCTGACGGAAGCCGGCTATGTGGGCGAGGATGTGGAGAATATCCTGCTGCGGCTGATCCAGGCGGCGGATTATGATATCGACCAGGCCCAGAGGGGCATCATCTATATCGATGAGATCGATAAAATCACCCGCAAGTCGGAAAACCCCTCCATCACCCGGGATGTCAGCGGGGAGGGTGTGCAGCAGGCCCTGCTGAAAATCATCGAGGGCACGGTTTCCAACGTGCCGCCCACCGGCGGGCGCAAGCATCCCCAGCAGGAGTTTATCCAGATCGACACCTCCAATATCCTGTTTATCTGCGGCGGTGCCTTCGAGGGGATCGACAAGGTGATCGAGCGGCGCATTTCCACCGGCTCCATGGGCTTTAACAACGACATCAAAAAGACCGACCAGGAGCGCGACGCCATCCTCAAGGAGGTAACGGCGGAGGATCTGGTGCGGTTCGGCATGATTCCCGAGCTGGTGGGCCGCCTGCCGGTGATTACCACCCTGAACGCCCTGGATGAGAAGGCCCTGGTGGCGATCCTCACCGAGCCGAAAAATGCCATCCTCAAGCAGTATCAGGCGCTCTTTGCCCTGGATGAGATCAATCTGGTCTTTGAAGAGGACGCAGTGACGGAGATCGCCCATAAGGCGTTGGAGCATAAAACCGGCGCCCGCGGCCTGCGCTCCATTATGGAGGGGATTTTGGGCAGGCTGATGTTTGAGGCCCCGTCGGATTATACCATCAGCGAGATCCGCGTCACGGCGGAGATGGTGCGCGGCACCGGGGAGCCGGAGATTATCCGCGACCCCAGCCGCAAGCCTCATCAGCTGAAAATGCGCAGCCTGGAGGAGAAAAACCGCCGGCGCCGGCGCAGCGCCTCTTGACGGAGCACAGCAAAACGGCATGATAAAAGGCAAGGGAAGGCGATTTCCCTTGCCTTTTTGCGGCTGCGGGAAAAGCGTGCCATTGGCGAGAAGGATTTCTGCGCTTGCAGGATTAAAAAGAATAAATTGCAAATATGCAGGACGAAATTCATAAATTATACTTGATACATCCAGATGAAACAAGTATAATGATAATAATCTGCCCTAGAGGGCAGAAACGAGTAGCAAAAAGGGGGAGATTATATGGCGGAAGTAATGCAGAAAGAATCCGGCGCGCTGCTGCCCATGCTGGCGCTGCGCGGGCTGGTGCTGTTTCCCCAGATGGTCCTTCATTTCGATGTGGGGAGGGAAAAATCCCTCCAGGCGCTGAACGATGCCATGAGCAACGACAGGATGATCTTCCTGGTGGCTCAAAAAGATATAAGGACAGAGGACCCTGCGGTTTCGGATCTGTACCAGATCGGCGTAGTGGCCAAAATCAAGCAGATCATCAAGCCCTCCCAGGGCGGCCCGGTGCGGGTGCTGGTGGAGGGGCGCTACCGTGCCCGCATGGCGGAATGCCTGCGCAGCGACCCGTATTTTTATGTGGAAGCGGAGCGCATGGAGCTGAAGGCCATGCCGGTGAAAAAATCCATGATGGCGGCGGCGCTGATGCGCACCATCAAGGAGCTGTTCGAGCAGTACTGCTCGCTGACGCCCCGCATGCCGCGGGAGCTGGTGGTCAATGCCATGGGCAGCGATGACCCGGTGTATCTGGTGGAGTATATCGCCTCCCAGATGACCATCCCGCCGGAGGATAAGCAGGCGATTCTGGAGGAATCCCGCCCTATCGAGCGGCTGGAGCGGATGGCCAAGATCCTGGAGCACGAGAACAGCATCCTGACCCTGGAGCAGGAAATCCAGGAACGGGTGCGGGAACAGGTGGATAAAAACCAGCGGGAATATTATCTGCGGGAGCAGATGCGCGCGATCTCCGTGGAGCTGGGGGAGGAGGACGTGGTCACCGAGGCCGCGGACTACCGGGAAAAAATCGAGGCCCTGCACGCGGTGGACGAGGTGAAGGAAAAGCTCCTCAAAGAGGTGGACCGCCTGGTCAAGCTGCCCTCCAGCTCCCATGAGTCCGGCGTGATCCGCGGCTATCTGGATAGCTGCCTGGAGCTGCCCTGGGGCATTTATACCAAGGAGAAAATCGATATCAAGGCAGCCAAGCGCCAGCTGGATGCCGACCATTACGGCCTGGAGAAAATCAAGGATCGCATTCTCGAATCCATCGCGGTGCGCAAGCTGGCCCCCGAGATGAAAGGGCAGATCCTCTGCTTTGTGGGCCCTCCCGGCGTGGGCAAGACCTCGATCGCCAAGTCCATTGCCAAGGCGCTGGGGCGCAAATATGCCCGCATGTCCCTGGGCGGGGTGCGGGATGAATCGGATATCCGCGGCCACCGCAAGACCTACATCGGCGCCATGCCCGGCCGGATCATCAACGCCATCAAGCTGGCGGGCAGCTCCAATCCGCTGATCCTGCTGGATGAGGTGGATAAGCTGGGCAGCGATTACCGGGGCGACCCCTCCTCCGCGCTGCTGGAGGTGCTGGACAGCGAGCAGAACTACGCCTTCCGCGATCATTATATCGAGGTGCCTTATGATCTTTCCCAGGTGCTGTTCATCGCCACAGCCAACGACCGGGATACCATCCCCGCGCCGCTGCTGGACCGCATGGAGATCATTGAGCTGGGCAGCTACACCCGGGAGGAAAAATTCCAGATCGCCAAGCGCCATCTTCTCAAAAAGCAGATGCAGCGCCACGGCCTTAATGGGCGTATGCTGCATGTGAAGGATGAGGCCTTGTACACCCTGATTGACCACTACACCCGGGAGGCCGGCGTGCGCCGCCTGGAACGGAGCATCGCCTCTTTGTGCCGCAAAGCGGCCAAGGCCATTGCAGCCGGGGATGCCAAGCAGGTGACCGTCACCGCCCAGACGGTGGAGGAATACCTGGGCCCGAAAAAATACCTGCCGGAGCTGATCTTTGCTGAGGATCAGGTGGGCGTGGTCAACGGCCTGGCCTGGACCAGCGTGGGCGGCGAGCTGCTGCAGGTGGAAGTGGCGGTGCTGGATGGCAGCGGCAAGCTGGAACTGACCGGCTCCCTGGGCGATGTGATGAAGGAATCCGCCCATGCCGCCGTCAGCTATGTGCGCAGCTGCACCGAACAGTACGGCATCGAGAAGGATTTTTATAAAACCAAGGATATCCATATTCATGTGCCGGAGGGCGCCGTGCCCAAAGACGGCCCTTCGGCAGGCGTCACCATCTGCACGGCGCTGGTGTCCGCCCTTTCCGGCATCCCGGTGCGGCGGGATATCGCCATGACCGGCGAGATCACCCTGCGCGGCCGGGTGCTGCCCATTGGCGGGCTGAAGGAGAAAACCATGGCCGCCTATCGGGCCGGGGTGAAGACGGTGATGATCCCCTTCTTAAACCGGGCGGATCTCTATGAGGTGGACCCGGTGGTCAAGGAGCATATCGAGTTTATCCCCGCGGAGCATGTCAGCACCATCCTGGATCATGCCCTGGTGCGCCAGCCGCAGCCCCTGGAGGCTGCCGCGCTGCCGGCCGGAGGGCTGGGCGCCCCCGCCGCTTCCGAAGCGGTGCGTCAGTAAAGGGGGCCCGCCATGAATTTTCAGCAGGTGGTTTTTGAGTCTTCCTACGGCAATGCATCCCAGCTGCCGGCTTCTGATCTGGCGGAGATTGTCTTCGCTGGCCGCAGCAATGTGGGCAAATCCTCCATGATCAATAAGATTTTCTGCCGCAAGCAGCTGGCAAGGGTCAGCTCGGTGCCGGGCAAAACCCGCACCATCAATTTCTTCCGGGGGGAAAACCTGCGCTTTGCCGACCTGCCGGGCTACGGCTACGCCAAGGTCTCCAAGGCGGAGAAGGAGCGCTGGGGCAGGCTGATGGCGGAATATTTCGCTTCGGGGCGGAATATTGCCCTGGTGTTCAGCCTGATCGATATGCGCCACAGCCCCACCCGGGATGATGTGCAGATGATCCAATTTCTCATCGAGCAGGAGTTCCCGCTGGTGGTGGTGCTGACCAAGAAGGATAAGCTCTCCCGCCGCGAGGCACAGGAGCGCCTGGCCGCCTTCCAGACGGAGATCCCCTGCGGCGACCAGATCACCATGATCCCCTTTTCCGCCGAAACCGGCGAGGGGGTGGAGGAGATCCACGCCATTTTGGAGGAGATTTCCGACGGCATCCGTCAGGAGGAGGCTGTCATCCCCCCAGGGGATGATGAAAATAGAGGAAATTAAATAGCAAAGGAGCAGAGGGTATGTTTGTATCAGACGCGCTGAATGTCAACCAGCTGGGGCATCTCACCATCGGCGGCCGCGACACGGTGGAGCTGGCCCGCACTTTTGGGACGCCGCTCTATGTCATGGATGAGCAGGAGATCCGCCGCAGCTGCCGCAGTTACCGCAAATCCATGGAGGAGTTTTACCACGGCCACGGTTTGGTGGCCTATGCCAGCAAGGCCATGTGCTGCAAGGCGATCTGCCAGATCGTCAAGGAAGAGGGCCTGGGGCTGGATGTTGTCTCCGGCGGGGAGCTGTATACCGCCCGACAGGTGGATTTCCCCATGGAGAAGATTTTCTTCCACGGCAACAACAAGACCCCGGAAGAATTGATGATGGCGCTGGAATATGAGGTAGGCCACATTGTGGTGGATAACCTGCCGGAGCTGGAGCTGCTCAGCCAGCTGGCTGCCAGCCAGAAAAAAACCGCTCACATCCTCTTCCGCATCAAGCCGGGCATCGACGCTCATACTCACAATTTTGTGCGCACCGGCCAGATCGACAGCAAGTTCGGCTTCGCGTTGGAAACCGGCGAGGCCATGGCGGCGGTGAAGGCTGCCATCGCGGCGGAAAATATCCAACTGGACGGCCTGCACTGCCACATCGGCTCCCAGATTTTCGGCAAGGAGCCCTTTGAGCTGGCGGCCAAGGTGATGGTGAATTTTATCGGCGACATCAAGGATGCAACCGGCTATGAGATCAAAATGCTCAACCTGGGCGGCGGCTACGGCATCAAATACCTGCCGGAGCATGACCCCATCGAATACGACCAGTACATGCTCAGCGTCTCGGAGGTGGTCAAAAGCGAGTGCCAGGCCCGCGGCGTGCAGCTGCCCTTCATCGTCATGGAGCCGGGCCGCTCTATTGTGGGGCCGGCCGGCATCACCCTGTACACGGTGGGCGCCGTCAAAGAGATTCCCGGCATCCGCACCTATATTTCCATCGACGGCGGCATGGGGGATAATCCCCGCTACGCGCTGTACCAGTCGGAATATGAGGCCATTGTGGCCAACAAAGCGGGCGAGCCCAAGAGCATGCGGGTCACCGTCGCGGGCAAATGCTGCGAGAGCGGCGATTTGATCGGCGAGGGGATGATGATCCAGCAGGTGCAGGCGGGGGATATCCTGGCGGTGCTGGCCACCGGCGCCTACAACTATTCCATGTCCTCCAACTATAACCGCATCCCCAAGCCGGCCGTGGTCCTGGTCAACGGGGAGGATGCCCGCGTGATTGTCAAGCGGGAAACCATGGAGGATATTGTGCGCAACGATCTGTAATCCTTGCGGGAAATTTTGCAAAAGCCTCTTTACTTTTATGCGCTAAAATGCTAAACTGTTTACAGGGAACCTGCCGGCCGGCGGGTTCTGAATGACGGATAAGGCGCTTTTGACGGCCTTATCCCACGCACGGAAAGTGCTGGAGGTTATGCATGAATACGAAACTGAAAGAGATGAACGTCGAATACCTGTTTAAGGCGGTTTTGTCTTTAAAAACGATGGAGGAGTGCTACGCCTTTTTTGAGGATCTTTGCACGGTGCCGGAGCTGAAGGCGCTCTCCCAGCGGCTGCAGGTGGCCAAAATGCTCAACGAACACCGCGTCTACAGCGACATTGTGCAGGAGACGGGCGCATCCACCGCCACGATCAGCCGGGTCAACCGCTCGCTCAACTATGGCAGCGACGGCTACCATATTATCTTTGAGAGGCTCAAGGAGAACTGATGGCGCGCTATTTGGGCTTAGCCCCTTATTATGACGGCCTGACGGAAAATGTGGATTACCGCCGCCGCGCCGCCTATTTTGACCAGGTGATCCAGCGCTATCGAGGAGGAGCCAGGCTTCTCCTCGATGCTGCATGCGGCACCGGCAGCCTCTCGGTGGAGCTGGCACGGCTGGGCTATGAGGTGATCGGGGTCGATCAATCCCCCGAGATGCTCGCCCAGGCGATGGCCAAGCAGCCGGAAGAGGGGGAGCCGGTACTGTACCTGTGCCAGGATCTCTGCCGGTTGGATCTTTATGGCACGGTGGAAGCGGCGGTCTGCGCGCTGGACAGCGTCAACCACTTCACCGACCCGCAGGCGCTGCGCCAGGCTTTCGGCCGTATTGCGCTGTTTTTGGAGCCGGGTGGGGTGTTTGCCTTTGATTTCAATACCCCGTATAAGCATCGGGTGCTGCTGGGGGAGGAGGTCTACGTCTATGATACCGACGGCGTCTACTGCGTCTGGCAGAACCATCTGCAGCAGGATGGCGTCACGGTGGTGATGGATCTGGATTTTTTCATCCCGCAGCAAAAGGGCCTTTACCGCCGGGAAAGCCAGCAGATTGTAGAGCGCGCCTATACGGTGGAGGAGCTGGAGCGTCTGGCCGTGGATTGCGGATTGCAGATTGCCGCCGTTTACGGGGAGGATAGCTTTTCCCCTTTACAGCCTGAGGACGCCCGGGGCGTGATGGTTTTATTAAAAAAGTGAGGTGACAGCATGGCACATGTGCAAAGATACTTATCCGAAGACGGCGCAGTGATGGTGGCCGTCATCGATTCCACTGATATTGCGGCCAGAGCGGAGGAGATCCACAAAACCTCCGCGGTGGTCACTGCCGGGCTGGGCCGGCTGCTGACCGCAGGCTCCCTGATGGGGACCATGCTGAAAAGCAGGACCGACAGCCTGACCCTGCGCCTGGATGGCGGCGGGCCCGCCGGGGCATTGATCGTCGTTTCCGACGGGGAGGGCAATGTGCGCGGTTATGTGCAGAATCCGGTGGTGGAGCTGCCCCTCAACCAATACGGCAAACTGGATGTGGGCGGCGCCCTGGGCAAGGACGGCACGCTGACTGTGATCCGTGATCTGGGCGCCGGGGAGCCTTATGTAGGCCAGGTGCCGCTGGTCAGCGGTGAAGTGGCGGAGGATATCACCAGCTATTACGCCGTCAGCGAGCAGGTGCCTACTGTGTGCAGCCTGGGGGTTCTGGTGCAGCCTGATCTTACAGTGGCCTGCGCCGGAGGGTTTCTCGCACAGCTGCTGCCTGGTGCCACAGAGGCGAGCATCGACCGCCTGGAGGAGAATATCCGGCAGATTCCGCCGGTCACCAAGCTGCTGTCTTCCGGCTGCGGGGTAGAGCAGATTGCCGCCCAGGTGCTGGATGGCTTCTCGCCCAATCTGCTGGATGAGTATCACACGGCTTATCGCTGCAACTGCAGCCGTCAGCGGGTAGAAACTGCGCTGATCAGCATCGGCCGGGAGGAGCTGCTGCAGATGGCGCAGGAACAGCCGGTCACCACGGTGGAGTGTCATTTTTGCGAAAAGGTTTATCGCTTTACCGGCGAAGAGCTGCGCCAATTGGCCCAGAGAAAAAGCGGGCCGGACAGCGGGGAAACCGTATGATTTTGGCAGGGGGAGAAAATTTCTCCTCCTGCTTATTTTTTTCACAAAATAAGTTGACAAGCAAGGGAAGTTCGGGTATAATAATCTTCGTCGCTGATACAGCGATGCGCGACGGGAGCATAGCTCAGCTGGGAGAGCATCTGCCTTACAAGCAGAGGGTCACAGGTTCGAGCCCTGTTGTTCCCAGAAAGCGAAAAGACAACCGGAAAGGTTGTCTTTTTTTTGTTTGTGTACTTTGCCGGATGCGGCAGGCTTTTGAGTGAACCCTGCCCGGAGGCGCGGGAGGGAGTTCCTTGCAGGGATGATAGGAAAGGCCTGCAAAGGGAATCGTTTTTAGGGGCTTTGGCTTTTGAAAAAGAACATTTTGGAATTTAATGAAAATTTTATCTTTGGCCGCAAAGATTTATACAGGCCTTAACGGGAAGGAGTTATGATCAAAATGAGCTGAGGCTCCCGCTTTTTGCGCACCTTCGCTGACTGCCTTTCCGGAAAATGTATGGAATAAAAACGGATTTTAAGGACTTTTTTCAGGAAAACTTTCCTCAGGAAATCGTTGACAACATATAGACAGTATATTATAATAAACGAAATTAATTGGCAAAGAGAACGGTGCTCTTTTGTAGGGCTGCAATTTCAGAAGAAATCTCCTTGCAAAAGCGGCCGGCTTGGAGCCGAAAACTGAAATTGGGAAACGAGGAGAAAACATGAAATCAATAAGGAAGTTTTTAGCCCTGATGCTGTGTGCCGCCATGATGTCCGGCCTGGCGCTGGCAGCTGCCGGCTGTTCCGGGCAGGAGGCTCCCGCTCAGGAGGGGACCGAAACTCCCAACGCCGAGTCGCCGGAGCAAACCCCTGAAGAGGCGCCCGCCGGGGAAAGCGGGACTGCCGGCGGCGAGACAAAGGTCCTGCGGGTCGGCATGGAGTGTGCTTACGCCCCCTATAACTGGACCCAGATGGACGACGCCAACGGCGCCGTGCCCATCTCCAATGTCCCCGGCACCTATGCCAACGGCTACGATGTGATGATTGCCAAGCGGATCTGTGAGGCCAACGGCTGGGAGCTGGAGGTAATTTCCAGTGCCTGGGATTCCCTGGTGCCCTCCGTCCAGTCCGGCACCATTGACGCCTGCATTGCCGGCCAGTCCATGACGGCTGACCGGATGGAGCAGGTGGATATGGCCGGCCCCTATTATTATGCCACCATCGTCTGCGTAACGACTAAGGACAGCCCCTATGCTTCCGCCCAGTCCATTGCGGACCTGGCCGGCGGCAAATGCACCGCTCAGTCCGGCACGATCTGGTATGACACCTGCCTGCCCCAGATTCCCGATGCCCAGATTCAGTCCCCGGCCGAGACGGCTCCCGCCATGCTCATGGCGCTGGAGACGGCTACCGTTGACTTTATCTGCACCGATATGCCCACTGCCCGGGCGGCCGTCGCCAGAAACGACAACCTGATGATTCTGGATTTCTCCGGCACGGACGGCGACTTCCAGTTCGCCACTGAGGAAGAGCGTGCGGAAAACGTCAATATCGGGATCTCCGTTGCCAAGGGCAATACGGAGCTTCTCGACGCCATGAACAGCGTTCTGTCTCAGATGACGGAGGACGATTTCAACGCCATTATGGACGAGGCTATCGCCATTCAGCCTGAGATCTAAAAAATAATACGGCCGCGCAAAAGCGCGGCGGATGGGCGTCCGGCTCTGGCAATAGGGCCGGACGCAGCCGTCTTGACAGGAAAGGAGTATGCTCCGTGGATCGGTTCAGCCAGCTTGGCACGGATATGGCTAAGCTTTGGAGCACCTACAGCAGCGCTTACCTGGGCGGAATGCTCAGCACTCTGGGTCTTGCGCTCATCGCAACATTCATCGGCTGTATCATCGGCCTTGCCTGCGGGATTCTCAACACCATCCCCTACAGTAAAAACGATCCTCTGCCGAAGCGCATCCTGCTCAAAGCGATCCGGGTGATCGTGCGGGCCTATGTGGAAATCTTCCGGGGGACCCCCATGGTGCTTCAGGCAGTGTTTATCTACTATGGCTTGCCCTATTTTTCGGGCAACGCCATGCGGTTTGACAGCCTGTGGGCTGCAGCTATCCTGGTGGTGTCCATCAACACTGGCTCTTACATGGCGGAATCCGTCCGGGGCGGAATTATCTCCATCGACCCTGGACAGACGGAGGGTGCCAAGGCCATCGGCATGACCCATTTCCAGACCATGGTCTCCATCATTCTGCCCCAGGCCCTGCGGAACATTATGCCTCAGATCGGCAACAATTTCATCATCAATATCAAGGATACCTCCGTCATGTTTATTATCGGCTTTACGGAGTTCTTCGCTTTCCACCGGTACATCACCGGCATCAATGCCATGTATTTCCCGTCGGCGGCCATCGAGATGATCGGCTACCTGACCATGACGCTGGCGTCCTCTTTCCTGCTGCGGCTTCTGGAGCGGCATATGGACGGCGCCGACAGCTATGAGCTGGTCACGTCCGACAAGCTGGTCATGGCGGCGGGAACCTACCGCTCCCACTCCGGGACGAAAGAGAAGGAAGGGGTGCAGTGACATGGGCGAAATGATTCTGGAGGTCCGGCATCTCTCCAAATCCTTCGGCAAGCATGAAGTGCTGCGGGACATTGATTTTTCCGTCTCGAAGGGCGATGTCACTTCTGTCATCGGCGCCTCCGGCTCCGGCAAATCCACATTGCTGCGGTGCATCAATCTGCTGGAAACCCCCAGCGGCGGCGAGGTGCTGTTCCATGGCCAGAATGTGACAGGCAGGGGATTTAAGGCGCCCAGTTATCGGGCCCGGGTTGGAATGGTATTCCAGTCCTTCAACCTGTTTAACAATTTGACGGTTTTGGAAAACTGTACCATCGGTCAGGTGAAGGTGCTGAAAAAAAGCCGGGAGAAAGCCCGGGAGAGCGCCATGGTTTATTTGGAGAAGGTGGGGATGGCGCCCTATATCAACGCGAAGCCCCGGCAGATTTCCGGCGGCCAGAAGCAGCGGGTAGCCATCGCCCGGGCGCTGGCGATGGAACCGGAGATCCTTCTCTTTGACGAGCCCACCTCCGCCCTTGACCCTGAGATGGTGGGGGAGGTGCTGGAGGTAATGAAAGACCTGGCGCGGGAGGGCATGACCATGGTGGTAGTGACCCATGAGATGGATTTTGCCCGGGATGTTTCTTCCCGCATTATTTTTATGGACCAGGGCCTTATCGCGGAGGAAGGTCCCCCCGACCAGCTCTTTAATCATCCCCGCAGCCAGCGGACCCGGGAATTTCTGGCACGGTTCCGGGAAGAATAAAACTTACTTACTGCGCATTGAAACACCCCGCCCCATATTCGACAGGATATGGGGCGGGGTGTTTTTGAAGCCCGGCGGCAGAACGGCTGAACGGGCGGAAAAAGCATTGCTGTCCGCCGGGACGGTTTCCCTAGGAAGAGAGCCGGACAAGATGCTGAATGTGAAAGCTCAGAGGTGTCTCAAGACTGTCCAGCCGGGCCAGCTTTTCTGCGGCCCTGGCAGGGGTTTTCCAGTAATAGGGAGTCATCTTGAAAAGGTTTTCCGCATCCTCCCGGGGAGAAACCCGGGCCGTCTGCCGGATTGTCCAGGACCGGAAAGGGCTGAAACCTTCCAGGGAAAATTTTTTTACCTGATTTTCGTAGGGCTTTTCATAGAGAAGGTTCTTCAGGCCCCAGAGATGGTCCTCCGCCGGCGTAACCAGAAAGAGGGAGCCGCCCGGCTGCAGGACCCGCGCAAACTCCTTTGGAATCACAGGCGCAAAAATGCTGACGGCGGCGCCGGCACTCCCGTCGTCCACTGGAAGCCTGGCAACACTGGCGACGGCGTAAGCGGAGAGCTTATCCCTTCGAGCGGCGTACTGAACGGCGGCTTTGGAGACGTCAAAGCCCAGGACGCTGAAAGAAAGCCCGGCCTGGGAGAGAGTTTGGCTGATATGGCTGGTGTAATACCCTTCTCCGCAGCCGCAGTCCAGAACGAGAGAGGAGGAACCCTCCCGCTTGATCGCTGTCAGCACCGCTTCACTGACGGCGTCCCGGAGAAATTGATAATACCCCCGCGCGAGAAAGGCACGGCGAGCCTGCACCATCTGCCGGTTGTCCCCCGCCTGGCGGGAGGCTTTCCTCCCGGAGGGCAGGAGATTGACATGCCCGTCGGCCGCAAGATCAAAGCAGTGGCGGGCCGGGCACCGGTAAGCTCCCTGGGAGAAGGAGAGAGGCCCGCCGCAGACAGGGCAGCGGTAATCATTCGTCAGGGCCATGGGATCAGATCCTTTTCCATGGGGATGTGGGGATGGCCCTCGTCCAGGTAAACCTCCCCGCAGGCAGAAAAGCCCAGCCGCTCATAGAATCCCCGGGCGTGTGTCTGGGCGCCCAGCCTCAGCTTTGCGGCGTTCAGGGAGCGGGCTTTGCGCTCCATCTCCCGGACAATGGCTGCGCCCAGCCCCTGGCCCCGGTATTCCTTCCGGACGGCGATGCGCCCCAGCTTGTAGCTCCCGTTTTCCTCAGGGGTCATTCTGCCGGTAGCCACCGGCAGTCCGTCCCGCTCGATGGTCAGATGAAGGCTGTCCCTTTCCAGCTCGTCAAACTCGTTGAGGAAACCCTGCTCCTGGACAAACACAAGGGTGCGCAGGGAAAAAGGGTCGGAAAGATCCTCCGTGCCCAGTCGCCAAATGATGGTATCCAATGCTGTCACATCCTGCTTTCTGATTGATCTTGCCGGGGAGGCGGCGCGGGACTCCTTCTGCAAAGTGCTGTCTGCTCTCCGGCCGCCTTCCCCGACGGGTGACGAGAAGCTGCGGACAATGCCGGAGCGGCAGCCCTCCCGCTTGCCTGCTCCCGGAAAACGGATTCCGCCCTCCTGCAGCCTCGGGTGCCGGGCGCGGCAAATGAGGGGAAAAGCATAAGGCTGCATTGTGGGAGTGCTGCCTGGGTGCGCCTTTTGATCTGCCTGAGGAAGCTGGCAGCCCCTTTGCAAAATATTATATCACAAAGCCTGCTGTTCTGAAAGCGGCAAAAAGGCAAATCCCCTGGACTGCCCGGCCTCCGGCGCGGAGCATATCCCAGAAACGGGCAGCAAAATAAAAACCGCCGGTTCCCCGGTGGTTTTTCCCAGGTTTCGGAAGAGTTATGATTTTCCGGCCCCTGAGGTGGCTCTGAAGCCTGATGCAGCGCTGCTGCCGCAGTTGGCCGCCTGTTTTTTTGCCTTGCTTTTTCTTCCGCATTTCGGCGCAAACATTATGGGATATTCACACAGAGTACTTGAACGTGCCGTGTGTTTTGCTTTATTTTTTACTGGGAAGCCCCCTGCTGTCCTCTGTGATGCGGCCGCCAAACGATCACAATCATAGCGGGGAGGTTTTGTTTACCGGGATTTTTGATTCGCCCCTGCTTCCGCCAGGAGTCCTCATGCCTGAAAGCGCAAACAGAACGGCCGCCCAAACAGGAGAGTTCAGGCGGCCGAAAGCTCTATGCCAACAGTTGGAAGAACGTCAGAAAAACGACGCCGGGCAGGCCGGTGAGGCCGGTAAACAGGGCGCCGGGCACCGTGAAAGCCTGGCAGGCTCCCAGAGAGGCCAGCACGTAGTAAAGCCCCGTCCCGGTCACGCCCTGGAATAACAGCCCGCGGAACAGGCTGCGCCCCTTGAGGAGGGTCAAAAGGACTGCCAGAGCAAAGAAACCGAACACCCAAAGAAGGACCTGGGAGGTCAGAGGACGGCCTCCCGCAGAGCCTGAAGACGGGATTGCGGCTTTGCCTGCGCCGTGTGGGCGCAAATGCCCTGCTCCTTTGCGAGGCGCAGGTAGTAGCAGTACCGCAGGTGAAGCGCCTGTCCCTCCAAAATGCAGGCGTCTACCAAATCCTCGTCCGTGGCCAGATTGAACAGGTTTTCATTGGCGCGGATCTGCCCTTCCAAAATGCGGATCTGAGCCATCACATCCTCGGGGGAGGCGGCGTCTTTCTGCAGAAGGTCTTCCGTTTTGTTCTTCAGGGACAAAGTCATGGGCGTTACCACCTTTCTTTCCATGTCTATGCAGAAAGTTTGGGCGGATATGCGCGGCTCTATGCAGGGAAGGAAAAAACGGCTGCATTTCCCAGAGCTTTTCGCTTTGCGCGGGAAAGGAGTATCTTGATCCGCCGGTGTCTTGGGCGGAAAGGCGGGGCGTCCTCCGCCCAGAGCAGCCTGTGAAGCCTCCGGCGGGATGCACCTTGACGGCTGTATGGGCCGGCGGTGCAGGAAGAACGATGCCGAAAGGAAAACAAAAGAACGGCGGCTGGGATTCCAGCCGCCGTTCTCTGTGGGACCAGGCATATAAGCCGAGTTCTGTATTGGATGACAATCTGTCTGGGAACGCCGTCGCCGGCGCCCTCTAGCCACCGTCTGAGGACACGGCGGGCCGCCGCCGGAGGCCGCAGCCTCCCATCCCCTTTTATGCGGTGTTGCTTCGGATAGGGTTTGCAGGGCCGCCCGGTCTCCCGGGCGCCGGTGAGCTCTTGCCTCGCCTTTCCATCCTTACCGCTTGAAAGCGGCGGTTTCTTTCTGTTGCACTTTCCCTGGAGTCGCCTCCGGCTGCCGTTAGCAGCTATCCTGCCCTGCGAAGCTCGGACTTTCCTCATGGGCCGTCAGGCCCACGCTGCCATCTTGCCTGCTCGCCGGTTTATTATACTCCCCTCGGTCCGGCCTTGTCAATCCCGGGCAGGCTCCCAACCGGTGCTCCCTCGGCTCCGCCAGCCGGGACCAGAGCGGCCCGCTGCTCTGGAAAATCCTTGTATATGCTTTTTGAAAGGCGGCGATTTGGCAAATTTGAGCGCAGGGAGCGAAAAACCTTCAAAAAAATTGAAAAATATGAAACCTCTAGGTTGAAAAACTGCAAGAAATACAGTATACTGATACACGTGGTCCTGCACCGCGGCAGGGCGGATTATGAGAAATGATGTTCTAAGGAGGACACAACATGGCGTTTCAAACGGAGTATGCAGCCAGCGTCTATGAGCAGGTCTGCAAGAGAAATCCAAATGAGCCTGAATTTCTTCAGGCTGTCCAGGAAGTGCTGGAATCCCTGGAAGTGTATGTTCAGCGCAACCCCAAGATCCAGGAGCTTGGAATCCTGGAGCGCATTGTGGAGCCGGAGCGGTTTGTGATGTTCCGCGTGGCCTGGATGGACGACAATGGCAAGGTTCAGGTCAACCGGGGTTACCGGGTCCAGTTCAATTCCGCCATCGGCCCTTACAAGGGAGGCCTGCGGCTGCACCCCTCCGTCAACGCTTCCGTCATCAAGTTCCTGGGCTTTGAGCAGGTGTTCAAGAACAGCCTGACGGGCCTGCCTATGGGCGGCGCCAAGGGCGGCAGCGATTTTGACCCCAAGGGGAAGTCCGACAATGAAGTCATGCGCTTCTGCCAGGCTTTCATGACGGAGCTCCAGCGTCATATCGGCCCCAACACCGACGTGCCTGCCGGCGATATCGGCGTCGGCGCCCGGGAGATCGGCTACCTGTTCGGCCAGTACAAGCGGATGCGCAACGAGTTTTCCGGCGTCCTCACCGGCAAGGGCCTGGATTACGGCGGCTCCCTTGCCAGAACGGAAGCCACCGGCTATGGGCTTCTCTATTTTACCAACGAGATGCTCCGCTGCATGAAGGGCGAAAGCCTGGAAGGGAAGACTGTTGTGATCTCCGGTTCCGGCAATGTCGCCATCTATGCGACGGAGAAGGCCCAGCAGTACGGCGCCAGGGTAGTGGCCCTCTCCGATTCCGGCGGCTATGTCTATGACCCCGCCGGCATCAAGCTGGATGTGGTCAAACAGATCAAGGAAGTGGAGCG
>CAJFPC010000072.1 GCA_904398325.1 Candidatus Neoruminococcus faecicola
AACCCCTGCATGCTTTTCAACAAGATGAAATTCCCCTACGAGGAATTCAATCCCCCGAAGCTGGATGATCTTTCTAGCGACCAATGCAGGCAGCGAAAAAGGGCCGGTTTTCCGGCCCTTTTTCTGCTGCTTTGCGGCCGTCAGCTGGTGATGCCGCGCTCCTCCAGGTTTTTGACGAGGCTTTTTAAATGCTCGGTGGATTCCAGCCGCACGCCGCACTGCTTGATGGTCTCCTGCAGATAGGGCGGCAGGGAGTTGAAATAGCCCTCCAGCTCCTGGTCGGTATTTTGATATGGGGCGTTTTTCTTCGCCAAGTAGATCACCTCCTGTTACCAGCATGGCCAAACTGGGGAGGCTTCATGCATCCGGCGGAAAATTTCTCCTGCCTGCCCGGCCGGAAGAATTCTGTCGGAATTCCGGCAGAATAACGATAGTCACAGATTACAAAATGTGATATAATATAGCAGAATTTAATCTGGAGTATTGTCGCCATGAATCGCAAGGAGGCATCATATGAAAGTTGAGCTGCTCAGCCATACCCCGCAGCCGGAGCGCTTGATTGCGGCGGCTTCGCGGCTTTGTTACAGCGCTGCCGGCCTGGAGGACCTGATGGACGCCCTCACTCCCCAGAAGGCTGCTGACCAGGTGCGTCTGCTGGCTTCGATGGGGCATGAGAGCCCGATGGAGCATATCACCTTCACCTTTGGGGTGGAGGGGGTCTCCCGTTCGCTGCTGGCCCAGCTGACCCGGCACCGCATCGCTTCTTACAGCGTGCAGAGCCAGCGCTATGTGGAGGAAGCAGGCGTCTTTGATTATGTGACCCCGCCGCAGATCGCGCAGCTGCCCGAGGCCCGGGCGGAGTTTGAGGCTGTCATGGCCCAGATTGCGGAGCACTACCATCATCTGACCGAGCTGCTCTATGAGCGCCAGCTGGCGGCGCTGCCCGAAGAGCAGCGCCGGGAGAAATCCGCCTGCACGGCTGCCCGCAAGCGCGCCATTGAGGATGCCCGCTATGTGCTGCCCAACGCCTGCGACACCAAGCTGATCTTCACCATGAACGCCCGCAGCCTGTTTAATTTCTTCCGGCACCGCTGCTGCAACCGCGCCCAGTGGGAGATCCGCCGCCTGGCGGAGGAGATGTTCCGGCTGGTGTATGCGGTGGCGCCCACGGTCTTTGAGGGGGCCGGCCCCGCCTGCGTGCGGGAGGGCCGCTGCCCGGAGGGCAAGATGAGCTGCGGGCGCATGGAGGAAATGCGCCGGCGGTATGCCGCCTTCCGGGAGGGGGAAGGCTGATGGCCGGCAGGGTGCTGGTGATCGACGGACTGGATGGCAGCGGCAAGGCCACCCAGACCGCACTGTTCGGCCAGCGGCTGGAAAAAGAGGAGGGCAGCCGGCCGGTGACGGTCTCCTTCCCGGATTATGATTCCCCTTCGTCGGCGCTGGTGAAGCTGTATCTTTCCGGCCAGCTGGGCCAGGCCGATGAGGTTGGCGCTTATGCGGCGGCCAGCTTTTACGCCTGCGACCGGTTTATCAGCTACCGGCAGAAATGGCAGGCCCCCTATGAGGCGGGGGCGACCATCCTCTGCGACCGGTATGTCAGCTCCAACCTGATCCACCAGATGGTCAAGCTGCCCCGGGAGGAATGGGATGGCTTTATCCGCTGGCTGGAGGATTATGAATACGGCCGCCTGGGGCTGCCCCGGCCGCAGATGGTCTTTTATCTGGATATGGACCCGGCGATTTCCCGCCGGCTGATCAGCGGCCGCTATCAGGGGGACGAGAGCCGCCGCGACATCCATGAGGGGAATTTTGACTATTTATGCCGCTGCCATGAGGCGGCAGCCTATGCGGCGAAGGCGCTGGGCTGGCAGGTGATCCCCTGTTTTTCGGGGGAGGAGCCGCTGGCTGTGGAGGAGATCTCCGGCGCCATCTG
Source organism: Candidatus Neoruminococcus faecicola (assembly GCA_904398325.1). Classification (GTDB taxonomy): domain Bacteria; phylum Bacillota; class Clostridia; order Oscillospirales; family Ruminococcaceae; genus Neoruminococcus; species Neoruminococcus faecicola. Next base: position 1,934 of record CAJFPC010000072.1, read on the forward strand.
GCGGACTTATTTACGGCAAAAAGAGGTTTTATAAGGCATGATAGAGTTTAAGCAGATTGAAATTACCGATAAGGATATTTTAAAGCCGGTGCTGACGGCTTCCGGCCGGATGGCCTGCGACTACAGCTTCGGCAATGCGTTTGCCTGGGCGCCGGTTTACAGCACCCAGTACGCCAAGGTGGGGGATCTGGTGCTGATGCGCACCATCACCGAGGATTACGGCTATATTTACCCGCTGGGTCAGGGGGATCTCAAGGGCGTCATCGAGGAACTGATCGTGGAGCACCCGCGCCTGCGCTTTAACGCCATGACCCGGGAGCAGTGCGGCCATTTGGAGGAGATGTTCCCCGGGCGCTTTGAGTTCAGTGTCCACCGGGATTATTGCGACTACCTTTACTCCAGCGAGAAGCTCATCACCCTGGGCGGCAAAAAGCTCCACGGCAAGCGCAATCATATCAATAAATTCAAGGCGCTGCATCCGGATTTTGTCTACGAGCCCATCACCCGGGAGAATCTGCCCGAGTGCTACGCCATGAACGAGGAATGGCTGCGGCAGAACGCCGGCGATGCGGGCATCCAGCAGGAGCATACGGCGGTGCAGCGGTTTTTTGACCATTATTTTGATTTGGAGCTGCAGGGCGCGCTGATCCGGGTGGACGGCCGCGTGGTGGCCTATACCATGGGCGAGCCCATCAACGAGCGGGTGTTCGACACCCATCTGGAAAAGGCCTTTTATGACGTGCAGGGCGCCTATGCCATCATCAACCAGCAGTTCGCCGAGCATGTCTGCAAGGATTATGAGTTCATCAACCGCGAGGAGGATTTGGGCGAGGAGGGGCTGCGCAAGGCAAAGACCTCTTATCAGCCGGAGCTCCTGCTGGAAAAATGGTACGCGGTATTAAAATAACGGAGGAAGCAGCGCTGTGAGGATCACCGACGGCACCGGCTGCACCAGGGAGGAGATCGCCGCCCTGTGGCAGGAATGTTTTGGCGACAGCGAGGAATATATTCGCTTTTTTCTCGATACGGCCTACCGCCCGCAGGACTTATTGGCGGCGCGGGAAGAGGACGGCCTGGCGGCTATGCTGTTTTTGCTGCCCTGCCGGCTGGCGGGCCAGCCGGGACGGTATGTGTTCGCTGTGGCCACCCGGGCAAAAAGCCGCCGGCAGGGCTTTTCCACCCTGCTGCTGGAGCAGGCCAAGCGCCTGGGCCGGGAGCGGGGGGAGCGGTTTCTCTGCCTGGTGCCGGCGGGGCAGGAGCTGTTTGACTTTTACGCCCGCAGAGGCTTTTTCACCGCCTTTGACACGGTGGAAGGGCCGGTGGAGGAGCTTTCGGCGGAGGGGGAGGATGTAAGCCTTGCGCCCGCGCAGCTTTTGGGGCTGCGGGATGGCTTTTTTGCCCGGTGCGGCTATTACCTGCGCTGGGGGGAGCGGGAGTTTTTCTGGCACCTGCGGGAGACGCGCTTCACCGGCGGCCGGGTGATCGCTTTGCGGCTGGCGGGCGATACCGGCTATGCGCTGGCGGTTCCCGCCGGGGAGGGGTGGTTTCTCAAGGAGGTTGTCTACCCCGGGGAGATGTCCCGCTTTTTGGCGGCGGTGCATGGCCGCCTGCCCGGCAGGCTGACAGCCCGGCTCTGGCCGGGCGCGGGGCAGCAGGGCAACCGGCGCGGATTCGGTATGCTTTGCCCGTTGGGGGAGCTTTACCCTGCCGGCGAGGCGGAAAATTATATCGGCCTGGTTTTAGACTGACGATAAAGGAAAGGGGCGCCAAAGATGATTTATGTGTTTTTGGGCACAGGCTTTGAGGAAGTGGAGGCTCTGACCGTGGTGGACCTGCTGCGGCGGGCGGAACTGGAGGTAAAGACCGTGGGCATCGGCGGCAGGCTGGTGACCGGCTCTCACGAGATCCCGGTGATGGCCGACCTGTCGGAGGAAGAAGCGGACCCCGCCGGCACCGAGATGATCGTGCTGCCGGGCGGGATGCCGGGCACCCTGGTGCTGGAAAAAAGCGAGCTGGTGCAGCATTTTGTCGCGCTGGCGGTGCAGAACCGGCTGTGGATCGGCGCCATCTGTGCGGCGCCCTCCATTCTGGGGCATCTGGGCCTGTTAAAAGGCCGGCAGGCCACCTGCTATCCCGGCTTTGAGTGCCAGCTGCCGGGCGCCCTGCCCTCGGAGGAGCCGGTGGTGCAGGATGGCAGCATCATCACCTCCCGCGGGGTGGGAACGGCGATCCCCTTTGCCCTCAAGCTGGTGGAAGTGCTCACCAGCCGGGAGCGGGCGGACAAGCTGGCGGCCTCGATTGTATGGGAGCGCTGACCAAGGTTCAGCTGCGCCGCCGGCTGCTGCAGGAGCGCGCCGCCCTGCCGGAGGAGGAGCGCGCCTGCTGCCACGCCCAAATGGTGCGGCAGCTGCTTGCCAGCAGCCTGTACCGGCAGGCGGAGCGGATTTTCACCTTTCTGCCCACCCGGCAGGAGGTGGATCTCTGGCCCTTTCTGCGGCAGGCGCTGGCGGACGGCAAGGCCCTGGCGGCCCCGGTATGCCTGCCGGGCCGGCAGATGGCCTTTTATCCGGTGGAGGACCTGGCGGCGCTGCATCCGGGGGCGTACGGCATTATGGAGCCGGTGCGCACCCGGCCGGTGCAGCCGGATGAGGAGACTCTCTGCCTGGTGCCGGGGCTGTGTTTTGACCCCGGCGGCGGCAGGATCGGTTATGGGGGAGGCTATTATGACCGTTTTCTGGCGGGGTTCCCCGGCAGGACGATCGGCATTGCGGAACAGATCAGCGAACAGCTGCCCAGCGGCCCCTGGGATGTGCCGGTGGCATATCTGCTGACGCGGACGGGCATCTTAGCTGTAAAGAGTGAAACCGAAGGAACGAAAGCATCAGGAGGAAAACATGGCGCATAACGAGAAAAAAACAAACAGGCAGCCTGGCCACTTCCGGGTGAATATCGTGGAAGAGGAGCCCCCGCGCAGGGAAAAGCCCCGCAAACGCGGCTGGCTGCGGCTTTTGATCTTGATCGTGGTAGTGGTGGGGCTGGCCGTTTTTCTGGCGTTTTATGCTCTCAGCCTTTCCACCGACCTGCTGGGCATCAACCAGACGGACCGTCAGGCAGAGGTGGAAATCCCTATGGGTTCATCGGTGATGGATATTTCCCGCATCCTGCGCGATGAGGAGATCATCAGCCACCCCTATGTGTTCAGCCTGTACGCCAAGCTGACCAAGACGGAGGATTACCAGGCGGGCACCTACATCCTCAACGAGGATATGAACTATAAGCAGATCCTCATTGCCCTGCAAAGCGGCAACAGCATCAAAGAGACGGTCACCATCACCTTTGTGGAGGGGGAGACCCTGCAGGAGATCGCCGCCAAGCTGGAGGAAAACGAGGTCTGTGACGCCGAGGAGTTTATCGAAACCGCTGATACGGTGGAGTTCGGCTACGAATTCGAGCAGCGCATCCCCGACAATGAGAAGCGCTTCCACAAGCTGGAGGGATACCTCTTCCCCGACACGTATGAGTTTTATGTGGGGGAGGACCCGGAGATGGTCATCCGCCGTTTCCTCGACAATTTTGAATCCAAAATCACCCCCGAGCTGGAAGCCCGCATGCAGGAGATGAACCTGACGCTGGATGAGACCATCACGCTGGCTTCCATCATTCAGAAAGAGGCCAGCGGCGAGGATAACATGTATCAGGTTTCCTCGGTGTTCCACAACCGGCTGGAGCCCGGCTCCGGCTTTGACTATCTGCAGTCGGACGTGACCGTCTTTTATGTGGAGGACGATATCTACCAGCAGCTGGGCATCCAGGATGAAAGCTACATGGAGGCTTACAGCACCTACGATATCGCCGGCCTGCCGGTGGGGCCCATCTGCAACCCCGGCCTGGCGGTGATTGAGGCGGCGCTTTATCCGGCGGATACCAACTATTATTTCTTTGTTACCGACAGCCAGGGGAACTATTATTACGCTACCACTGCGGAGGAGCACTATGCCAATGTGCGCCGTGCTGCGCTGAACTGATGGCGGCGCAGGAGCTGAAAAAGCCGGAGGTGCTTGCCCCTGCCGGGGACCGGGAGCGGCTGGAGGCCGCGGTGCAGTTTGGGGCGGATGCGGTCTACCTGGGCGCGCAGCAGTTTACCATGCGCGCCGGCCCGGCCAATTTCACCCCGGAGGAACTGACGGCGGCGGTGCAGCGCTGCCATGACCGGGGCGTTAAGGTGTATCTGACCTGCAACACCCTGCCCCGGGAGGGGGAGCTGGCGCAGCTGGAGGCGTTTTTTGATTTGGCGGAGGCTTCCGGCGCGGATGCGCTGATCGTGGCGGATCTGGGCGTCTTTCAGGCGGCGCGGCGCCGGCTGCAAAGGACGGCGCTGCATGTCTCCACCCAGATGGGGGTGCTCAGCTCTCTGACCGCCCGGGCCCTCTATGACTTGGGGGCCAGCCGGGTGGTGCTGGCGCGGGAGCTTTCGCTGGAGGAAATCGCCGCCATCCGCGCCAAAACGCCGGCCCAGCTGGAATTGGAGGCTTTTGTGCACGGGGCGATGTGCATGTCCGTTTCCGGCCGGTGCCTGATCTCGGAATATCTGACCGGGCGGGACGCCAACCGGGGCGACTGCGCCCAGCCCTGCCGGTGGAAGTACCGCCTGGTGGAAGAAAAACGCCCCGGGCAGTATTTTCCCATTGGGGAAGAAGAGGGCGGGGGCAGCTATCTGCTCAACGCCCGGGATCTGTGCATGATCGACCATCTGGCCGAGCTGGCCGCAGCGGGAGTCGGCTCCTTTAAAATCGAGGGCCGGGCCAAGTCCGCCTATTATGTGGCGTCGGTGACCCATGCTTACCGCCAGGGGGTGGACTATGCCGCTGCCCATCCGGGCCAACCGCTGCCGGATTGGATCCGCCAGGAGGTGGAGAAGGTCAGCCATCGGGAGTATTCCACCGGATTTTATTTTGGCCGCCCCGGCCAGTGCTGGCAGAGCGGCGGCTATCTGCGCCGGTGGGACGTGGTGGCTGTGGTGGAGGAAAGCGACGGCAGCCGGCTGACAGCGGTGGTGAAAAACGCTTTTGGGCCGGGTGAGCCGTTGGAGGTGCTCACGCCCGGAGGGCCGCCGGTGCCGCTGCAGGCGCCGGTGCTGCTGGATGAAGAAGGCCAGCCGATGGACCGGGCGCGCCATCCTATGCAGCGGGTGCAGATTCCCTGTACCGTGCGCCTGCCTGCCGGGGCGATGATCCGCCGGCCCCGCCCAGATGCCAGCGCTGGGTGAAGAAAAAGATTTTTTGAAAAAATTAAAAAAACCTCTTGATTTCTGCAATCAGGTTTGATATAATAAACAGCGTCAACTGATTGCGGGGGCGTAGCTCACCTGGTAGAGCGCTACAATGGCATTGTAGAGGTAGTCGGTTCAAGTCCGATCGTCTCCACCAAAAACACCAGCCAAATGGCTGGTGTTTTTTTGTGCGTGCCTTTCCGGCGCCCGGTTCCGGGCAAAAATAGAAGCCCCGGTAAAAGACCGGGGCTTCTTTTGCATCCATTCACATGCGCTGGGCGGCGTCCAGCGCCAGGTCAGAGCGCTCGCATTCCTCCGGCGCCATGGTCAGCTGCACACAGAGGGGACTGCCTTTCATCCGCTGGGCCGCATAGGAAAGCCCGTTGGAGCGTGCGCCCAGCAGCGGGTGATCGATCTGCTCCGGGTCGCCCAGCAGGATCACCTTGGTGCCGCGCCCCACCCGGGTGATGATGCCCTTGACCTGGCGGGGGGTCAGGTTCTGGGCCTCGTCGATCATCAGCCAGGTGTCGGTGATGGAGCGTCCCCGCATGAAATTCATCGCCTCGGCGGTGATGATGCCGCTTTCAAACAGATAGTCGATCCGGCCGCGCAGCTCCTCTTCGCCGCGGCGCCCCCGGCTGCCCTCCTGATCCAGCAGGATCTCCAGATTATCGGCGATGGGCCGCAGCAGGGGGGAGATCTTTTCCTGCTCGCTGCCGGGCAGAAAGCCGATCTCCTGATCGAACTGGGCGTTGGGCCGGCAGATGAGCAGCTTGCGGTATTCCTCGCGGTTTTCTTCCAGCACCTTTTCCAGCCCGGCCGCCAGGGCATAGAAGGTCTTGGCGGTGCCGGCCGGCCCCTGCACGATCACCAGCGGGGCCTCCTTGGCGGGCAGCAGCAGCGCCTCCTGCAGAAACTGCTGGCCCACATTGCGGGCCTTGACGCCGAAGGGCCGCACCCCGCTGTAGCCCAGCGGCAGGATCTGCCCGTTTTTGTGGCGGCCCAGCAGGGTCTTTTTCTCCGCGGTGTCAGAGCGCAGCAGCACAAACTGGTTCTCCTCCAGCTGGACAGGCTTCGGCTGGCCCTGGGCATCCACCATGTAGCAGAGGGAGGCCGGCAGCCCCTTCTTTTTGAATTCCGAAAAGGCCTCGTCCGGCAGGTAAACGCTGGCCCGGCCGGTGTAATGCTCCACCCCTTCGGGGATCTGATCGGTGGTGAAATCCTCCGCGGGGATGCCCAGCATCTGCGCCTTGATGCGCGCCACAATATCCTTGGTCACCAGGATCACCTGCTGGCCATCCTCCAACAGGCCTTTGCAGACCTTCAGGATGCGGTTGTCGCTTTGGCCGGGGATCATCCCCTCCGGCAGGGAGACGCCCACGTGGTTGACCTCCAGCTTAAGGCAGCCGCCTCCGGGCAGGGGCACCCCTTCGGTCAGGCTGCCGTGCAGGCGCAGCTTTTCCAGAAAGCGGATCGCCTGCCGGGCATTGCTGCCCCGGTCCCCCTCCGCCAGCTTCAGGCGGTCCAGCTCCTCCAGCACCGCCAGGGGCAGAATGATCTGATTGTCCTCAAAGGATTCCAGCGCATAGGGCGCCTGGATGAGCACGTTGGTGTCCAGCACATAGGTTTTGGTCACGGATATCCCTGCCTTTATTCGGAAAATTCAGCGGCGCGCCATCGGCCCCGCCTATCTTAACTAAATACTTTTTTGGGCCCGGCTACTACCGGCGGCAGGTCAAATCCCCGTTAAATCGGTGGGGGAAAACGATTGCAAACCGGCCCGGATCTGCTACAATAGAGAAAAGAAAAAGAGGAGGGGCGGCAGGATGGATTTTGAACGGATCCGGCGGAATTTTGAGCAAAACGGCTATCAGGTGCGCTGTTTTGCCACGGGGGAGGCGGCGGCCCAGTATCTGGAGGAGGAGATCCCGGGCGGCACTGTGGGCCTGGGGGATTCCATGACCATCACGGCGCTGGGGCTCTATGAGCGGCTCTCTGCCCGGTGCAGCGTGGCGGATCCGCAGCATCCGGCGCCGGGGGAGGATTTTCTCGCGGCGGCCCGGCGCACCCTGCTGACGGATGTGTTTCTCACCTCGGTGAATGCGGCTGCGGCAACCGGCCAGCTGGTGAATATCGACGGCACCGGCAACCGGGTGGCGGGGTCGCTGTTCGGCCATCGGAAGGTGTATTTCCTCATCGGCCGCAATAAAATTACCCCCACGCTGGAAGAGGCAGTCCGCCGGGCCAGGCAGACCGCTGCCCCGCAGAACGCCAAACGCCTGCACAAGCATACCCCCTGCGCTGCCGCCGGGGAGCGGTGCTTTGACTGCAGCGCTCCCGAGCGCATCTGCAATGCCCTGGTGATCCATTATAAAAAGATGTCCCAGATCGAGATGGAAATCCTCCTGATCGACGAAGACCTGGGGCTGTGAAGCAGTTTAAAAAGGCCGGAGCCATTTTTTGGCTCCGGCCTTTTTTGCTGGGATGCTGCGGTCAGCGCTGGCGTTCCAGCAGCATTTCCCGCAGCTTGGCGGCATGCAGGCTTTCCTCTTCTGCGAATTGGGCAAATACCTGGGCGGCCTGGCGGTCATCCGTCACCTGGTGGGAGTAATTCTCAAAATCCCGCACCAGCTCCATGGAATTTTCCCAGGCTCGCATGAGCTTGTCGTGGGTGGTCACCCGGACCTCTTGTTGGCTGTGCATTAAAATCCCTCCTGAATCTGTTGGATTATCCTTATTTTTTGCCTTTTTGCGCCCGTTATTCCTGCAGGCTGCGTCCTGTTTTTTGCAAAAGCGCGATATGTGGGAAAGCTTTTCGCACGGGGCGCTTTTTTAGTCAACGAGGCATCGGGGATGCATTTGACCCAGCGGCGGGGAAGCGGCCGGGCCTTTGCGGAGGGAGGCCTTCTTCTAGCTCGGCAACTGTACTAGCTTTATAAAAGGGATGGGGCGTTTGTGGGGGAACCGCAGGTTCCCTACCGCACGTAGAGCGAGCGTAGCGAGCGGATAACTCCCGCCGCTGCGGGCGGCATTTGGCCGTGCCAAATGCCTTGGCACCACAAGAAAAAGGCACCTTTCGGTGCCCTTTTCTTTTGGCAGGGACAGTTAAAATCGATATTTCCTTGCGATAAGAAAAAATACTGCGAAGCGGCGGCCCCAAACCGAAGCCCAGCGCAGCGGGTTCGGTTTGGAAGCGAGGAGCAGCAGAATGAGCGCGCGATGAGCTGGTCGGAGCGGTCAATTTAGATCGCAAACTGTATAGCATCACAAAAGGGAGGGGGGCGTGTGTGGGGGGAACCGCAGGTTCCCTACCGCACGTAGAGCGAGCGTAGCGAGCGGATAACCCCCGCCGCAGCGGGCGGCATTTGGCCGTGCCAAATGCCTTGGCACCAAAAGAAAAAGGCACCTTTCGGTGCCCTTTTCTTTTGGTG
>CAJFPC010000073.1 GCA_904398325.1 Candidatus Neoruminococcus faecicola
AGCCTTCAGCTTGCCGGCCTGATAGGCCTCTTCCATGGCGCGCCAGGCGCCGATATAGTCGCCCATGGGCTGGTGGATCAGGTACAGGTCGATATAGCTGAGGCCCAGTTTTTTCAGGGACGTTTCGATGGCAGCCTTGGCGCCTTCGTAGCTGGCATCCTGCACCCACAGCTTGGTGGTGATAAACAGCTCCTCTCGGGGCACGCCGCACCCCGCAATGGCACGGCCCACGGCCTCCTCATTCATATAGGCGGCCGCCGTGTCGATCAGACGGTAGCCGCTGGCGATGGCGTCCAGCACCGCCTGTTCGCAGACGGCCGGGTCCGGCACCTGGAACACGCCGAAGCCCTCCAGAGGCATCTCAATTCCGTTGTTCAGTTTCACAGCTTCTACCTTAGTCATAATCATTCCTCCTGTCCCAGCCTTGCTTTCTGCAAAGGCGCGGCCGCGCGGGCCGGTGACCGCACCTTTTTTCCTCCTTATTATACCCCGCCCGCCCCTTTTGGTACAGTGCCGATTGCGCAGAATATCATAACTAAAACGCATACTGAATCAACCGGTGGGCAAGCGGGCCGAGGCCAGCACAGGCCTGAGGGCGCCTTACTGGAACTGGCGGATCAATGTTTCCACCTCGGCGGTGCCGTCTCCGGAATACACATAGCTGAAGGAAAATCCCTTCTGCTCCCAGATGGCATATTGGATGCCGTTGTACTCGTAATACTTCACCAAAACGCCCGCGACCTCCCTGCTCTCGGTCAGGGTACCTCCATAAATCCCGCTGATATCCTCATCGCCGTCATACTGAACCCGGAACTGCGAGCCATCGGCGTAATCGATCTGCCCCATGGCGGGGTAGCCATCCAAAACCAGCACCGAATACGCAGCCACTTCTTTCTCCAGCACCGGCACATCAAAATCCAGATACCGTTCCATTTCCTCCACAGAGCTGACCGGAAGGATCGGGCTGGGGATCTCAACCGAGGGCGGCTGCGGGGCCTGGCTGAGATTCTGCGCCAGCAGAATGCCGCTGACAGCCATCAGGCACAGGCAGGCAGCGGCCGCGCCCCACCTGATCCAAAGCGGCGCCCGCGATCTTTTTTGAAACCGCGCCGCCTCTTCTACATATCGAAGGTCCAGTTCCCCCATCGCTTCAAAAAATTCCCTTGCATTCATGCGTTCCTTCCCCCTTCCTCCAGGTACAGCTTCAGTTTTTGACGGATGCGGCTCAGCCGGACGGAAACATTTTTTTCGGTCAGGCCAACCAGGCCGGCAATCTCCTCATAGCTGTCCAAAAACCAGTAGCGCCGCATAAAAATCACGCGGTTTTGTTCTGTCATCGTATCCAAAAAAGACGCTATCATCCGCGCAAGCTCTCTGGCCTCCACCCGGTTTTCCACCGTTGCCGGGCTGGCCAGGCAGGGCTCCACTTCCTCCATTGCAGCGGCAAAGGCGCTGCCGCGCTTGGCCGCCCCCTTGTGCCAATACCGCTTGACGGAAATATTCCGGACTATTTTCAAAAGATAGCTGAGCAGCGGATTGGGCGATGCCGGGGGGAACAGTGTTCCACACGCCCAGGTAGGCGTCGCTGACACATTCCTCCGCATCCTGCCGGTCGTTCACAATCCGATAGGACAGCCTGTGGCAGGCGCCTCCATATTTGTCCGCCAGCTCCCGTATCGCCTGTTCGGAACGCTGAAAAAACAAGCTGATAATTTTTTCATCCTCCATGTTTGACGATTCCTCCTTTCCCGTTTCACTTTCTTACTACGGTTTTATGAAGAAAGGACAGCCAGACATTGTTTCAGGCCTTTCATTTTTGTTTCATCCTTTCTGTTTACCGCTGTGTTTGCACATTCTCTTGAATCCACGCTTCAATATGGTCGGCGATCACATCGTTGTTCAAATCCTGGAACATGAAATGATCGTTGCCGGTGATGCCCTCATCGGGCAGATGGATCACGGTGCTGTCTCCGCCTGCGGCGGTATACGCCTCGGTGAAGGTGTCGGCGCTGGCAGCCATCATCGACCACATGGCAGCAGCCGGAACATCTGTAAACTCCTCGCCGATGTAGTCGCCGTAATAAAATGCCACCGGGATCTGCTGTTCCAGCAAGGCATCGTAGGCGTTGCTTTCCACCTCGGGGGCCGCGCCCGGCTCGATGGCCACAATGGCTGCCACATGATCGGTATAAAGAGGCACCTCCCAGCCGGGCAGGCCGCCCTGGGAATGGGTCACCAGGATGGAATCCTGGCCGGTGCGCTCATAAACTTCGTCGATGGCAGCAGCCACCGCCCGGGCCACCACGGTGTTGTCGATGCCCTGGTCCCCGGCGGCATTATCCATACCGGTATCCGGGGGCATCTGCCGGAAGAACTGATCCAGCACTTCCTCCCCCTGAGGGAACTGGGAGCCCTCATTGTAGGTGAAGGCGTCGTCCAGATAGGTGCCGATGCGGAACTGGGTGTACCAGGTCTGGTCGGAAGGGGTGGTGGTCATGGTGCCCGCCACCGAAGTCTGGCCGGCCTCGCCCCGGCGCGGCTGATCGATCAGCCACACGCTGTGGCCCATCCGCAGGAACATATCCGACCAGCCCTCCCGGCCGTCGGGGGTGGTCATCCATCCCATGCGGGACTGGCCGTATCCGTGCAGGAACACCATCGGCAGGCCGTCGGCATCCGCGGGAATCTGATAGAGCACGTTGGCATGGTCCACATGGGCGGTAGACCCCTCCCGGGAGGTGTAGTAGTTGGCCATGTCAAAGGTGCCGTCAGATTCGATGACCGTGCCGCCGGCAGAGAAAATGCCCTGCTCGGCAATCACCAGCGCATCGGAAGCCGGCGGTTCGGCGGCCGCCTGCATTTCCTCGGGGGCCGTGCTGCCGGCTATGCTGGATGCATCCTGATCCGCGCATCCTGCCAGCAGCGAGAAGGCCAGTGCCCCGGACAGGGCCAGAGCCAACCATTTGCAGGTGTGTTTCATGATTGTTCCATCCTTTCTGTGATGAAAAAACGGCGGGCGGTTTTGACACGGCGGGCGGTTTTCTCCTAGGCGCCGCCCGCTTTGGCGGCAGCGATCCTTGCGCCTCTTGAAAACCCGGTGGGCCTGCTGCATGAGGGCCTTGTTCCGTGCTTTTGCCCGCTCTATGGGAATATTATAGAAGCTTTCCTCCCCGGAAGGTAGTTCCGATTTGTTTTTTAGTATATACCAAAAGGTTTTTAGCGTCCGGGCCTGGCCGGAGGCAGTCTTGACGCTTTTTCCGTAAAAATAAAAAACGAGACTTCAAGCAGAAGTCTCGAAATGCGCTGCGGGATACCCGCTGATTATGGCAGCTTAGAGATAGTTTGAATCGCCTGCAGAAACTGCCTGACCGTCAGGCTGGGATCAGGAGAATGAAGCAGCCCATAGGGGATGGTATAGTCCCAATCCACCGGGATCGTTTTCAATAAGGGTGAACCTGCCGCCAGTTGTCAATCGTCATGAGGATATCTTCCGAGTTTTCACACTGATTGAACACATGGATCTTTGCATAATGCTATCATAACAGCCCCTCACTCTAAGGCTTCTGTCTCTCAGGAGAAGTCTTATCACTTCGCCCCATTTTTTATCCGATTCCCATTTGGATATATAGTTATACTGATAGCATCTTTGTCTGGTGATTTTTGCGATTGTATTTTCGTAAGGAATCATTTATAATTGCAAATATAAAGACTATTTTTAATTTTTATATTTTATAAGGAGGACTGTCTGTGGCGCGGAAATCCTATTCGGAGCAGGAGCGGGAACAGATCCGAAGCAAGCTGCTGATCGCCGTGTTGGAGTGTATTGCAGAGCGCGGACTCATTCACAGCAGCATTGATGTTCTGTGCAGAAAAGTGGGGATCTCCAAGACCTTCTTCTACAGTTTTTTCTCATCCAAGGAAGAACTGGTGCTCTACGCC
>CAJFPC010000074.1 GCA_904398325.1 Candidatus Neoruminococcus faecicola
CAGCCGCTGCCGCAGGAGCAGTTATTGTTCCCGCACCCGCAGGAGCAGCCGCTGCCGCAGGAGCAGTTATTGTTTCCGCACCCGCAGCCGTTGCTGCAGGAGCAGTTATCATTCCCGCACCCGCAGGAGCAGCCGTTTCCGCACCCGCAGTTATTGTTCCCGCAATCGCAGGAGCAGCCGCTGCCGCACCCGCAGCCGTTGCTGCAGCCGCCGTTGCACCCGCCGCAGCTGGGGCAGTCATCCCCCCAGCCGTAGCTGCCGCAGCTGCAGCAGCTGGAAAATCCGCCCTTGGCCTTTAAAAAATCGCAGAAGGATGCGTTGGAAGTGCTGTAATCGCTGTTACAATAGATCATGCTTCTTCTTCCTTTCCGTTGGTCATGCGCGTCTTAAAACGCTCAGTGCATCCTATGTTTCCCCGGGGGATGTGGTGCGGCCGGGCAGAAAAAAAGCTCCCGGGCTGTGACACCCGGGAGCAGACGGCCAAAAGGGTCCTTGGCTTATTTTACCGAGATGGTCTCCACCTCAATCTTGGCGCCCTTGGGCAGAGCTGCCACCTGCACGCAGCTGCGGGCAGGGAAGCTGCCGCCGAAATAGCTGCCGTAGATCTCGTTGATTACGCCGAAATCCGCCAGGTCGGTGATGAAGACGGTGGTCTTGACCACGTCGGCGGTGGTATAGCCGGCAGCCTCCAGCACGGCGACGGCGTTCTTCATGGACTGGTGGGCCTGGGCCTCGATGCCGCCCTCCACAATCTCGCCGGTGGCGGGATCAATGGGGATCTGGCCGGAGGCAAACAGCATATTGCCGGCCTTGACGGCCTGCACATAGGGGCCGATGGCGGCGGGGGCATTCGGGGTGTTGATGATTTCCTTGCTCATTGGTGATTCCCTCCAGATTAGATATAAGATGGTACCTCTATTATACCACCGCTGTGGGAAAAATCAAATGGAACCGCACCCGGCGGGGAAGATTTTTCTGCCCCGGAAGCCCCGTCATCCGGCGCCGCCCAGCAGCACCCGGGGCGGCAGGGTCTGGCTGCCCGGGCTGCGGCCCGCCAACACCTCTTCCATGGCCTGGGCCGCTTTGCCTGCCGACTCTTCGGTGGGCTTTTCCACCAGGGCGGCGAGCTTGCCATCCTTCAGCGCCGCCTGGGCGGATTCCGACGTGCCCATGCAGTAGATCAGCGGCAGATATTCTCCGGCTTCCTCATAGGCGGCGATGACCCCGGCCGCCATCTGCCCGCCGGTGCAGACCACCACGTCCACCCCGGCGGGGTTTTCCGCTAAAAAGCCGCTCATGGCCTGCCGGGCGGCTTCGGCCTCGTCGGCACATTCGGCCGCCCCCACAAAGTAAAAGCCGCTGCTGTTCATAGCGGCATAAAAGGCGGTCACCCGCCGGTAGAGGGCGGCCTCCTCCAGATTTTCCAGCACAAAGGCCCGGCACCCGTTGGGAAAGCGGCTGCGCAGCAGCCCGGCGGTCACCTGGCCCACCTGGGCGTCGTCCGATCCGACAAAGGCGTCCGGCTGGCCGCGGGTGACGGCGGTATCCAGCGCCACCACCGGGATCTTGGCCGCCGACAGGGCCTCCAGCGCCAGCTTCAGTCCGCTGCCGTCCACCGCCATGAGATAGATGCCGTCCACCCCCTGGCGGATCAGCGCCTCCGCCTGGCCGATCTGGGTATAAAGATCCCCGCCTGCCTGGCAGACCAGCAGATGGTCCCCCTTCTGCCCGGCGGCCTGCTTCAGCGCCTTTAGGAGGATCTGGCAGTCCTCGTCCCCCTCCCGGGGCAGCATCACCCCAAAGGTGCGCCCGCCGGAATCCGGGGCGGCAGGCTGCAGCATCTCGGGCAGCAGGGTGGTTTTCCCCTCCTGCTGCCGGGGGATATCCTCCCAGAAGCAGCCCCCCAGGCAGAGCGCCAGCGCCAGCAGGAAGGCTGTCAGCGCGGTGTGTTTCATTTTTCATCCCCCCGTCGGCCGCCCGGCGCGGCAAAATCATGGCAAACGCCCTTCTTGTCATTTTGGGGAGAATGGCCCGGGATATGCGCCCTTTCCGGTTTTTCCAGCATTTCCCGCGGCGGCAAAAAAATCCCCCTCCCGCAGGGGAGGGGGAAGCTGCGGCCTTGGCCTCAGGCTTTTTGGTTCTGGTCGCGGTAGAAGTTGATCAGGCACCCGGCCAGGATGATGCTGCGCTCATCCTCCGTCATGGGGGGCAGCGCCAGCTCAAAGGGCGCCGCCTGGCCCTGGCGGAGCACATAGGCGGTGACCTTCTCGGCGCCGGCCTGGACCGCCTCGCGGATATTCGGCAGGAAGATAAAGTCCTCACAGCCGAAGGGCGGCTCGCCCGCCAGGGTGAAGGGCAGCATGCCCCAGTTGATCAGGTTGGAGCGGTAGCGCTTGGTGGCATATTCCTGGGCGATGTTGGCCCAGCCGCCCAGCACCTTCTGGCAGGAGGCAGCCTGCTCCCGGGCGGAGCCGTCGCCGGGTTTTCTGGCATAGACCAGGCTGCCGATACCGGTGCGGGTGATGTTTAAGCTCTCAAAGCCGGGGATGGTGCACACGGCGCGGTAGGCTTCCCGCAGGCCCTCAAAGGCGCCGATGGGGTTTTTGCCCTCCAAGCGGGCGGTCTCCGCCGCCTGGATGGCGGTGGCCCGGCCCACATAGGCGGGGTCCTTGCGGGAAAGGGCGAACTGGGAGAGCTTTTTGGGGTTGGAGCGGTAGCTGGAGGTCTCCCCCGAGGGGATCAGCTCGTCGGTGGTGGTCACCGGGTCGGTGATAAAGGAGGCCACCTGCAGCAGCAGATGCTCGGTCAGCGCCTCCATCTGGGGCCAGTCGGCGATGTTGGGGCCGTAGCGGATGGGGGTCTCCGGCTGGGGATGGCCCACCCCGTCGTACACCCGGTGGTCATAAATCTCCTTGTGGAAGCGGTATTTGGGGATGCAGTCGTCCGCATCCAGGTCGGTGGCCGCCGTCAATAAACCCTTGCGGGCGGCGGTGGCGGCGATGGAACGGGCGTCCATCAGCGCCACACTGGCAATCTGCCCGTCGCCGGGCTTGCTGCCCTCCCGGTTGGGGAAGATGCGGGTGGAGTGCCGGATGCTCAGCCCCCGGTTGGCGGGCACATCCCCGGCGCCGAAGCAGGGCCCGCAGAAGGCGGTGCGGATGGTGGCGCCGCTTTCGGCCAGGGTGGTGATGCTGCCGTTTTCCAACAGGCCCAAAAAGACCGGCTGGCTGGCGGGGTAGACGCTCAGCGAGAATTCCTCCGCGCCGATGTCCCTGCCCTTTAACAGGTTGGCGGCGGCGGTCAGGTTCTCATAGGAGCCGCCGGCGCACCCGGCGATGACGCCTTGGTCCACCAGCAGCTCGTCGCCGCAGATCTTATCCCCCAGGCCCAGGGTAAGATTGGGATGATCCAGCTGGGCGGCGGCCTTCTGCTCCACCTCGGCCAGGATCTCCTTCAGGTTGGCGCGCAGCTCGCGGATGGTGTAGGCGTTGGAGGGGTGGAAGGGCATGGCGATCATCGGCTCCACCTTGCCAAGGTCGATGGTCACCACGTCGTCATAATAGGCCACCGGCGCCGGGGCCAGCTCCTGATAGGCCTCCGGCCGGCCGTGGATGGCGAAATACTCCGCCACCCGGGCGTCGGTTTTCCAGATAGAGCTTAGGCAGGTGGTCTCGGTGGTCATCACGTCGATGCCGCAGCGGTATTCCACCGACAGGTTGGCCACGCCGTCCCCGGCGAATTCCAGCACCTTGTTTTTGACGCTGCCGTCGGCAAAGACGGCGCCGATCAGCGCGATGGCCACATCCTGGGGGCCCACGCCGGGGTGGGGCTTGCCGGTCAGATGCACCAGCACCACCTGGGGGGCGGGGATGTCATAGGTGCGGCCCAGCAGCTGCTTGACCAGCTCGGGGCCGCCCTCGCCGATGGCCATGGTGCCCAGCGCGCCGTAGCGGGTGTGGCTGTCCGAGCCCAGGATCATTTTGCCGCAGCCGGCCATCATCTCCCGCATGTACTGATGGATGACCGCCTGATGGGCGGGCACATAGATGCCGCCGTATTTTTTGGCGCAGCTGAGGCCGAACTGGTGGTCGTCCTCATTGATGGTGCCGCCCACCGCGCACAGGGAGTTGTGGCAGTTGGTCAGCACATAGGGCAGGGGGAACTGTTCCAGGCCGCTGGCTTTGGCGGTCTGGATGATGCCCACATAGGTGATGTCGTGGCTGGCCAGGCAGTCGAACTTGATTTTCATCTCCTGCTCGCTGCCGGAGGTGTTGTGCGCCGCCAGGATGCCGTGGGCGATGGTGCCGCGGCGCGCCTCATCGGGGGTGGGGGCGCTGCCGGTCAGCTGCCGCAGCTGGGCCGGGGCCTCGGGGCTGTCGAATACGATGGTGCTGCCGCCCACCAGATAGGCGGGCTTGTGATGGACTGTTACCATGACGGGTCTCCTTCTCCACCAGCTGGAATCGGGATTGCCGGCCGCCGGCGCTGCTGATGGCCAGCGCAGCGGCGCAAGTTGCCCGAAGAATTCCTTCAAAATTCCTCGTTTGCCCGCAGGGCGGCCAAATGCCAAAAAAGCTTGCCGTTAAAGCGGATTTGGGCTGTCTTGCAATATTCACGCTGTAAAGTGTACCATATTTTTTTGCAGTTGTAAACAAAGAAAAACGCAAACCGGAATGAAATCCTCCTTTTTTGCGCATATTAGGGAAAAAAGGAGGGACTGTGATGAAACAGGAGAACCGCAGCTTTTTCACGGCGGCTTTTACCGGCACGTTTTTTCTGCTGTGCACGGTGATCCTCTTTTCGCTGCTGTATCTGCGCCCCGGCCAGCTGGACCCGGAGGAGGCCCTGGCCCCGGCCTCCCAGGTGGAGCGGCAGCAGGCCGCCTATGAGCCCACCGCCCAGGATGACCTGACGGTGCTGCTGGTGGCGGAAACCCAGCCTCAGCGGGTGTATCTCATCAGCCGGATGCTGGTGGAGGAGGGGCGCATCCAGCTTTATCTGCTGCCGGAGGACCTGCCCTTTTCCACCCAGGGGGGATTAACTGCCGGGGAGGCCTATGACTACAACGGCATCAAAAACCTGGCCCTGGCCCTGCAGCAGGAATATGACCTCGCCATCGACCGCTGGGTCCGGGTGCCGGGGGATTCTGCCGACGAAGCGATCTCGCTGCTCGGCACCCTGCGGCTGGATCTGGAGGAGCCGGTCAGCTTTTACGGCCCCGAGGGGGAGCTGCTGGGCTATGAGGCGGGCAGCTACCGCCTGCGGGGGGAGCAGCTCTCTCAGATGCTGGCGGGCATCCGCTATGACGACAGCAGCTCGGTCTTGGCCGGCGGGCAGATTTTGCAGCAGCTCCTGGTGCAGAAGCTGCCGCAGTTCTGGCAGCGGGGCGGCACCGAGCTGTTCAGCCGGCTGATGGATGGGCTGGAGAGCGATTTTTCCCTGCGGGATTTTGAGCGCTGCCTGCCGGCGGCCAAATATGTCCTTTCCCAGGAGGGGCAGCCGGTGGAGTTTTATCTCATCAGCGCCCGGTGAGCCTGCCGCAGCATAAAAAAAGGCCGCCAGCTGCCCTAACCGCTGGCGGTCTTTACGAATGGAAAGGAGTTGTTTTGATAAGGGTTACTGTTCGCTGCCGCTCTCCACATACGGCTCCACATGCACCAGCACGTCATAGGTGTGCTCCACCGTGTTGAACAGGTTGGTGCGCACCGCCGCGGCGATATCGTGGGCCTCGGTGATGGAAATATCCGGCTGCACATAGATGCGCAGGTCGATCATGATATAGGGGCCGCTCTGCTTGGCGCGGATGCCCTGAACGTCCATGACGCCGTCAACTTCCCGCACATGCTCGGAGATGGCGTCCACCACTTCCGGCTTGCAGGAGGCGCTCATGATCTGGTCCAGGCCGTCCTTGGCGATGTTCCAGGCCATGTGCAGGATGAACAGAGAAACCACAGCGCCGGCGATGGGGTCCAGGATGGGGAAGCCCAGCAGGGCGCCGCCGATGCCGATGACCGTGCCGATAGAGGAATACACGTCAGAGCGGTGATCCCAGGCGTTGGCGATCAGCGAGGGGCTGTTGATGCGCTTGCCCACCGCATAGGTGGCGCGGAACATGATCTCCTTGGTGACGATGGAGATGATGGCCGCGATAAAGGCGATGACGCCGGGGGCCTGCACGTTGCCTTCCTTAATGACGTTGATGGAGTTGAACAGGATGGAAAGGCCGGCCAAAAGCAGGAAGATGGCCACCGCCATGGTGGCGATAACCTCCGCGCCGCCGTGGCCGTACGGATGGCCCTTGTCGCGGGGCTTTTTCGCGATCTTCATGCTGCAGAATACCACGGCCGAAGCGATAATGTCCGAAGCGGAATGGGTGGCGTCGGCGATCATGGCGGAGCTGTTGCCCACAAAGCCGGCGATATATTTCACCAGGGTGAGGAACAGGTTGCCCACAACGCCGATGATAGCCCATTTTTCACCGGTTTTAAAGTTGGCGGCGCGCTGGGCGGCCAGCTCTTCGGCGGTCATGGTCTGAGGCTGGGCTTGAGAATTGTTGGTTTGGTTCTCCACAAAAAAGACCTCCTTGGTTAAAACGTAGGATCCTAAAAGAAAAGATTTAGGGCCGCTACTGAAACCCCTGCCGGACAGGCGTCCGCCCGCCCTGGTTTCGGTCTTCCCTTCACCCGGCTCAGTAGCACTGTATATAATTATACGTCAAAATTATAAAAATGCAACTGTTCAAAATTTAGCAATATTTAAAAGAAAAGACGTAAAGCCTGTGTAAAATGCCGATGTTTGTTAGTCGTTTCTAACAGAAGTTAGCGAAAGCTATTTATTTTCACCAAAAATTTAGGGGTGGCTACACTGAATACTGGTTGCAACTCCACCGATCTTTTCCCCTGGATTTGGAGGGAAAAAGGGGAATAAATGAATATTTATTCGTTTATCTATGCATTTCCTTTTCCCGCGGCGCCCGGCAGAGGGGATGGAACACCACCGCGCCCGCCAGCGCCCCCAGCAAAGCGGCTGGCACCGCCAGCAAAAAGGCCAGCAGCAGCTCCGGCAGGTGCACTGCCACCTGCCGCACCGTGTAAATGACCAGGAAGTTCCACCAGAAATACAGCACCGTGTACAGCACCACCGGCAGCCACAGCGTGCCAAACCGCCGGAACACCTGGTCCGGATGGGGCAGGCGGCGGCTGCGGGCGGCCAGCAGCAGCTCCGGCAGCAGCGGCAGCACCAGCACGCAGGCAAAATAAATGGGGTGCTCCCCCTGGGCCAGACAGTTGATGCACACCCATCCGAGGGTGAATGCCGCGCTGGCCAGCCGCCGGGCCGCCACCGTCAGGCAGCCCGCCAGGCAGAAGGCCACGGCAAAGGCCAGGCATACATGGTTGTAGGGGAAGATCGCCCCCGCCATTTTGCAGGCCACCCACAACCCCTGGCAGAGGGCGGCAAACACCAGGCAGACCGCCAGGTCCACCGGGCCCAGCCGGCGGGGGGCAGGGGCGCGTCGCAGTTTGTTCATGTGGTCATTCCTCCCAGCAAAATAAAAAAGCAGGAGCCGCCTGCCGGGCGGCTCCTGCGGGCTGCTGCCCCGGTGCGGTTACAGCAGGGTGGCGACGTCGATTTCCTCAAAGTCGGGACCCTCGGCCATAAAGTCCTCATCCAGGTACAGGCTCAGCACGTTGATGATGGCGTCCAGATAAGGGGTCTTGACGCCGTAGCGGCGGGCCAGCTTGGCGATAGGCACGATGCCGAAGGGCACATCCTCGGTGATGTAGCGGTGGCTAAGGCTGGTGGGGCCCTTGGTGACGATGTAGGATTTGTTCTTGGTCAGCGCATCGAACAGGTTGTCGTGCTTATCCGGCCAGAAGCTGTTGATAATATCCAGAATCGGCTGGCCCTCGATGCCCACGGCCTCGGCCACCGCCAGGCGCTCCTTGTCGATCTTGCAGACATAGTCGATGCTCCCGCGGGAGGCCGCCTGGCCGTAGAAGGTGTAGTCCTCGCCGTTTTCCATCCGGCAGATGTTAAAGGAGGTCACCGGCGCGTGGATGATGGGGTTGGAGTTGTTGATGGAGGTGAACAGCACATTATCCGCCACCAGCAGCTGGGGGATCAGCGGGTGCAGGGCCTCCACCACCGCAGCGGCCTTCTCTTTGACGGTGCAGGCCAGGGTGATGTTGTTTTTGATGCTCTTCATATTCACCGAGTTGACGCCGTCCGGCGAGCTGGAAAGGAAGATCTGCGCGCCGGTCTCACAGATGGCCACATTTTTCCCGGCAGCCTCGGCGCCCAGCTCGGCGGCAAATTCCACCGCGCCCCAGTCGCCGTTGAAGATCACGATGACCTGGTCCTGCTCTAAGAGGCCCTTCAGCTGGCGGGCGACGGGGCGGTGACCCGCAGCCAGGGTAAAGAGCATGATATAGTCGGCGCCTTTGACCGCCTCGGCCAGGCTTTCGGTGGCGTTGACGTCGATGTGGGTTTCGATGACGCCGGTGGAGGTGATGCCGTCCTTCTTCAGGGCGGCGACCTTTTCGGCATTGCGGTCGTAGAGGGTGACCTGCTGCCCCTTGTCAGTCAGGTAGACGGTGGCCGCCTTGCCGGAGTTGCCGGCGCCGATGATCGCGAATTTCATGTTGGTTCCTCTCCTTTTCCACTAAAAAGTGTGTTTTCTCCCCCAAAGGGGATTCTTGCTTCACCAGGGGTTTATGATAAGCCGCAACAGCGGTGAAAGCCTGTCTTAAGCGCCGCTTTCCTCTTCCGGGTGGCTGCGCCGCCAGGAAAGGAAGCTTTCCAGAATGATGGTGGCGGCCACCGCGTCGATGACCTCCTTGCGCTTTTTGCCGCGGGTGTTGGTGGCGTTCAGATAGCCTGCCGCCTCCACGGTGGTGGCCCGTTCGTCCCACAGGCGCACCGGCACCGGCGCGATCAGATAGCCCAGCTTCTGGGCGAATTCGGCGCATTTTTCGCAGCGGGGGCCTTCGGTGCCGTTCATGTTTTTGGGATAGCCCACCACCACCAGCTGCGCCTGGTATTCGGTGACGGCGTTGGCCACCTGGGCCGCCGTCTTATCCATTTGATGCTCGTGGATGACGCCGATGGGCGAGGCCAAAAACTCCGTCTTGTCGCAGAGCGCCAGCCCGGTGCGCGCATCGCCGAAATCCACCGCCATAATCTTCATGAGGCGCTTCCTCCTTTTACTTTATGCCAGCCCGGGGCAGGAAAGAACCTCCACCTTCTTCCACCAGTTCTGCTTGGCCAGGGTGGAAAGCTCCGCCGACAGATGGCTGATATCCCGCTCATACAGGATGCGGTCGCGCCCGCCCTCCCGGCGGATTTTCATGACGGAGGTGTTGTCCGCCCAGCCGATGGTCTGCAGCTGCTCCACCGGCAGGCCCTTCAGGTAGCAGGTCAGGTTGCGGATGGCGCAGCCGTGGCTGACGATGACGATCCGCCGCCCGGCGTGCAGCCGCAGGATATCCTCATAGGCGGCGCTGATGCGCGCATACAGCTGCCGCATGCTCTCGCCGTGGGGCGGGTCGTAGTTCCAGGGCTCCTCGTCCCAGTCGTGCCACTCCTTGGGATAAAGCTCCGGCAGCCGGGCGAAGGGCTTTTCCTCCATATCCCCGGCGCAGATTTCCATCAGGTCCGCCCGGGTGTGGATGGGCAGGCCCTGGGCGGCGTTGACCGCCTGGGCGGTTTTATAGGCCCGTTTGAGCGGGCTGGAGTAAATCACGTCAAAGGGCGTTTTGGCAAACCGGGCCTTCAGGTATTCCAGCTGCAGGGCGCCGTTCTCGCTGATGTCGGAATCCACCTGCCCCTGAAAGATGCGCTGGATGTTCCCGGCGGCCTCGGCGTGCCGCACCACATAGACGGTCGTGGTCGTTTCCAAGCTTTTTCCTCCTTCTCACCAGGGGCGCACGGCGCCCACAATCTCGCGGATGGAGGAGAGGCGCTCCTCTTCGGCATAGCGCTCCAGCCCCTCGATGACCTTCACCGGGCAATAGGGGTCGCGGAACATGGCCGCCCCGATCTGGACGGCGCTGGCCCCGGCCATCATCATCTCCACCGCGTCCTCCCAGGTGGAGATGCCGCCCATGCCCACCACGGGCACCGAGACGGCGCCGGCCACCTGCCAGACCATCCGCACCGCCACCGGGAAGACGGCCGGGCCGGAAAGGCCGCCCACGTTGTTTTTTAAGATGGGCCGGCGGGTTTTCCGGTCGATGCGCATGCCCAGCAGCGTGTTGATAAGGGAGATGGCGTCCGCCCCCTCCGCTTCCACCGCCTTGGCGATGGAGACGATATCCGTCACATTGGGGGAAAGCTTGACCATCAGGGGCTTTGTGGTTTTTTGGCGCACCGCCCGGGTCACCGCCGCGGCGATGTCGCAGCTGGTGCCGAAGGCCGCGCCGCCCTCTTTGACATTGGGGCAGGAGATGTTCAGCTCCAGCATGTCGATGGGGGTATCCTCCAGCTCGGCGGCGATGGCGGCGTAGCTGTCGAGATCGTGGCCGGCGATGTTGGCGATGATGACGGTATCCAGCTTGCTCACCGCCGGCAGGTAGCTGGATTTAAAGGCCTTCACCCCGGGGTTCTGCAGCCCCACGCTGTTGAGCATGCCCGCCGGGGTCTCGGCGATGCGGGGCGGGGGGTTGCCCTGGCGCACCTCATAGGTCATGCCCTTCAGGGAGATGCCCCCCAGCCGCTCCACCGGGTAGAAATCCCGGTAATCCATCCCAAAGCCATAGCAGCCCGAGGCGGCGATAACGGGGTTTTTAAATTCCACCCCTGCGATGTTCACTGCCAGCTTATTCATCAAAGACCACCTCTTTCGCCGAGAATACCGGCCCGTCGGCACAGACCCGCTTGTAGACCACCGCACCCGCCGCCGTGCGGATGGCGCAGGCGCAGCCCAGGCAGGCGCCCACGCCGCAGCCCATGCGCTCCTCCAGCGACACCTGGCAGGGGATGCCGCGCTGCAGCGCCAAGCGCGCCACCGCCTTGAGCATGGGCGACGGCCCGCAGGCATAGATGACGCCGGGGGTGTGCTGGGCCAGATATTCCTCCAGCGGGGCCACGCACAGCCCCTTGCGGCCGTAGCTGCCGTCGTCGGTGGTGATGGTCAGCTGTGCCGCCGCCCGAAAATCCTCCTCCAAAATCACCGCGTCCTTGCTGGCAAAGCCCAAAAAGGCCGTCGCCGACCGGTGGGCGCGGGCAGCCTCCAGCAGCGGGGGCACGCCGATGCCGCCGCCCACCACCACGGCCTCTTCTTCCGGGCCGGCCAGCTGGAAGCCCCGGCCCACCGGGCCCAGCACATCCCAGCGGCAGCCGGCCTTGGCGCCGGCCAGGGCGCGGGTGCCCGCCCCCCGGATCTGGAACACCAGCCGCAGGGTGCCGGCCTTATGGTCGATGCCGCAGATGGAAATGGGCCTGCGCAGGAAAAATCCCGGCGCCCCAATGTGTAAAAACTGCCCCGGCTGCGCCTCGGCCGCCACCTGAGGGGCCGAGAGGGTCGCATCAAAGATGCCGGGCTGCACCTCGGTGATCTTCACCAGGGGAAAGCTGCCTTGCAGAACCATGCTCACACATCCTTTTTGTATCTCAAAATCCCTTTTCCGGAGGGAAACGTCGCTATACAGCGCACAAGCTGCACTATCTTTAGTGTACAATAAATCCCGCCGCATTGCAAGAGCGGCCGGCCGCAGGGCGGAAAAAACGCCGCCCCCTTGCAAAAATCCCCTCAAACCGCTATAATAAACCGGGTGCGGCCCATGCCGCCCCAGGGCCGTGATGCTGCAAAGCGGCGGCCCCGGCCCCCAAGGCGGGCCGCGCCGGCTTTTTGCCGGCAAGTCAGTCGCAACCTCCTGACTTTAAAACAAACTACGAAAGGAAAACTGAATCATGAAATCATCAACGAACGTCCGACACCTGGCGCTGGGCGGTCTGATTGCTGCGGTCTATGTGATCCTCAGCGTCGGCCTGGCGCCCATTTCCTACGGGCCGGTGCAGCTGCGGGTGGCAGAGGCGCTGACCATCCTGGCGGTATTGTCCCCCGTGGCCATACCCGGGCTGACGGTGGGGTGCCTGCTGGCCAACCTGGCCGGGGTCTACCTGGGGATGAGCCTGCCGCTGGATGTGGTCATCGGTACCCTGGCCACCTTTTTGGCGGCGGTGGCCAGCTATGGGCTGCGCCGCTTCACCATCGGGGGGCTGCCGCTGCTCTCGGGGCTGATGCCGGTTTTATTCAACGCGGTGATCGTGGGCTGGGAGCTGTGGTACTTTTTCACCGAGGTCCACACCCTGGGCACCTTTTTGCTCAACGCCTTCTGGGTGGGCATCGGGGAGCTGATTGCCGTCATGGTGTTGGGCATGATCCTCTATAAGGTGCTGCAGAAATGCGGCCTGGGCCGCGTGCTCTTTTCCGGGGCCCGGCAGGCATAAGCCGCCCCGCCGCCGGGCAGGATAACACCGCGCCCTCACGGGCAAGAAGGGATGTTTGCAGATATGGATTTTCCCATCACAAAGCTCACCGACCTGGCGGATGCCGATACCCTGCCGGTGATGAAGATCACCTCCTACCCGCTGGAACAGCGGGATTACCGCCCCTTTGCCCAGGCGGCCGCGGCGGTGTATGAGGGGGGGCTGCTGCTGCGCCTGTGGGCCTTTGAGGCGGCCCCTTCCCCCTTGAGCAGCCTGGGTTTCCTGCTGCGGGGGCAGTCCGGCGCGTCGCTGGCGGTGTTCCGGCAGCGGGATGGCGGCAGCCGGGTCCTTTTGGAGGGCACGGCCTTTTCCCCCGATACGGCCCGCTGGCAGCTTTCCCCCTACGACGGGGAGGATCTGCAGGGCGTCTACTGGGGCTGGCAGATGCTGCTGCCCCGGGAGGACTGCATCGCCCTCTGGGGGGCGCCCGCCGGGGAATTGGGCCGGTTGCGGGGCAATTTTTATAAATGCTGTGAGGACCCCGCCTGCCGCCACTTCGGCAGCTTTTATCCCGCCCGTTTCCCCGGCCACGCCCTGGAGGAGGAGAGCCTGGGCGGCTACGAGATTGTGGATTATTAAAAGAGCAAACCAAAACAGCCGCCCCGCGGGACGGCTGTTTTTTCTGCCGTTTAGGAAGAAAACAGGGAGGGCGCTTTTGCGGCAGAGCCGGCTGCGGGGGAATTTTTATAAATGCTGTGAGGACCCCGCCTGCCGCCACTTCGGCAGCTTTTATCCCGCCCGCTTCCCCGGCCACGCCCTGGAGGAGGAGAGCCTGGGCGGCTACGAGATCGTGGATTATTAAAAGAGCAAACCAAAACAGCCGCCCGGCGGGGCGGCTGTTTTTTTATGGGTCAGAACAGAAAGGACGGCGCATCCCGCAGGCGGGCGGGCAGCTCCCCGCCGTCCGGCAGGATCTCCAGCAAGACCGGCGGCTCTTCGGGGCAGACCCAGCGGCCCAGCCGCCGGATAAAATCCCCCTCGTCATACCGGGCCACGCCGTCTTTGCGCAGGGGCGCGGCCTCGGGGCTCTGCCAGATCCATTCCTCACAAAACAGGCGGGCATACCGCTCCAAATACGCCGCCACCCACTCGGGCACCAGATAAACGCGGGGGGCGTTATCGGCGCTGAGAATTACCGGTTTCAAAGCGTCCCCTCCGGATTTTGCAGCCGGGCGGGCCGGATGCGGAAAACTCACCGCTCCCCTGCCAGCCCCGCCGCCCGGCAGGAGGCCAAAATCCCGGCGAAAGCCTCGGTGAAGAGGTCCACATCGGTGGAGACCATCATAATCTGCGGGTCCAGCACCTGCTGCACCTGCTGGGAGAGGGCCAGCGCCCCGTGGATGCCGAAAAATTTCCCCGCGTCCCGGCAGGCGGCGGCCACCCGGCGGATGGCGGCCAGCTCTTTGGGATGCTCCATCTGCCCGGGGATGCCCAGCGAGATGGAAAGGTCGTTGGGCCCGATAATCAGGGCGTCCAGCCCCTCCACCTGTGCGATGGCCTCGCAGTTTTCGATGGCGGCGGCCGTCTCGATCTGGGCGATGGCCAGCATCCGGCGGTTGGCCCGGGCCATCACCTCGGCGTGGTCAAGGCCCCGCCGGTAGGCCACATGGGCCCCGGCGCCGGCATAGCCCCGCTCGCCCAGCGGCGGGTATTTGAGCAGGCGCACAATCTCCCTGGCCTGGCCGGCTGTCTCGGTCATGGGCACCATGATGCCCGCCGCGCCCAGGTCCGCCAGGCGGCTGACCCACTCCTTGGTGCAGGCGGGCACCCGCGCCATAGGGCTCAGCCCCAGCGCCCGCCCCGCCAGAAACAGATCATGCAGCGTCTCGGCGGAATATTCCGCGTGCTCGCAGTCGCATAAGAAGAAATCCAGCCCCCCGTTGGCGATCAGCTGCACCGCCGCCGGGCTGCGCACCACCCGCAGCATGGTGCCGTAAATTTTCTGGCCGGCCGCCAGTTTTTCCGCTGCTGTATGCATGGCCTAGTCCCCCTTCCTGTCCTGTTTTCGCATCCAGGCGGCGGCCATGCGCGCCGGGATGCCCATGCGCTGCGCCGCCTGTTCGGGGGTCATGCCCCCGGCCAAACAGCGCCGCCAGACCGCCTCCAGGCTCTCGCCCACCTCGATAATATGCCGGTCCGGGTCATAAAAGCGCACCGCCCGCTGCCCCCAGGGATGCTCCTTGGCTGGGTGGAGCAGCGTCACCGGCAGCCCCTCCAGCTTGTTCAGGAAGCCGTCGAAATCCTCCTCCTCAAAATAGAGCTCCGCGTCGCAGCCGCCAAAGGCGACCCGCTCCGCGCCGGAAAATTCCCTCCAGCTTTCCAGCGACTGCAGCGCAAGGCCGCCGGTCAGCGTCTTGTTGGCGCCCAGGTCCGCAATCACATGCAGGCCCAGCACCCGGTGGTAAAACGCCGCCGACGCCTCCGGGTCGGCCACCGCCAGCAGGGGGTTTTTCAGCTTCATGGCATCTCCTCCTTCCGGCCGCTGCTTTTTCAGGGCTTTTCCCTGACCGCCTGGCGGACATAATCCACCACGTCCAGATCCTCGCCGCCGCGGCGGTACAGCCGCGGCACCCGCTTGCCGATCAGGCACATTTTTTCATAGTTGATGGTGCCCAGCCGGGCGGCCATCTCGTCAAAGGTGACGGCGCGCTCCCCCTCGGCGCCGATGATGGTCACCTCGTCCCCGGCCCTGGCGTCGGGGATGTGGGTCACATCCAGCATCAGCTGATCCATGCACACGCTGCCCACCACCGGGGCGTACTGCCCGTGCAGCAGCATCCGCGCATTGTTGGAAAGCCGCCGGTCAAACCCGTCCGCATAGCCGATGGGCACCGTGGCGATGCGCATATCCTGCGGCGCGGTGAAGGTGCGCCCATAGCTGACCGCACAGCCCGCCTTCAGCTCCTTGACCATCGAGATCACGCAGTGCAGGCTCATGGCGGGCTTAAGATCCGCCAGGCCCTCGCAGTCGGGGCTGGGGGCCAGCCCGTAGAGGATCACCCCCGGGCGCACCATATCCAGCTGCATCTCGGGATAGCGCAGCACCGCCGCGCTGTTGCAGCAGTGGCGCAGGGGGAACTCGATGCCCCGGTCGCTGAGGGCGGCGATCACCTTTAAAAAGAGCGCATACTGCCGCCGGGTGAAGGCCTCGCTGCCGGGGTCCTTCTCATCCGCGCAGCTGAAGTGGGTGAAAATACCATAGGCGCGCAGGTTTTCCAGGGCGCACACCCCGGCGATCTCCTCCGCCGCGGCGGCCACCTGGTCCTCCTCCGCCGCCGCAAAGCCCAGCCGGGACATGCCGGTATCCACCTTGATGTGCACATCCAGCGTCACCCCGGCCAGGGCCGCCTGCTGCTGCAGCTCCCGGGCATATTCGGCGGAAAAAATGGTCTGGGTGATGGCATACCGGCCCAGCAGGGCGGCGTTTTCCGCCGGGGTGCTGCCCAGGATCAGAATGGGCTGATAAATGCCCTGCCTGCGCAGGGAGATGGCCTCGTCGATGTTGGAGACCCCGAACCAGTTGGCCCCCTGGCGGGCCAGCTCGCCGGCCACATACCGGTCGCCGTGGCTGTAGGCGTCCGCCTTGACCACCGCCATCACCAGGCAGGTGGGCACCAGGCGCCGGCGCACCTGCTGGAAGTTGTGGGCGATAGCGTCCAGATCCACCACCGCCCAGCAGCGCTTGAGAAAATCCGTCATAAGCTCGATCCCCTTGTAAAACCGGCCGTGGCCGGAGAAAGTAACGTGTCCGTTCCCCCTAACTATACCCCAATTCCCGGGCGCTGGCAAGCGCGGCGGGGGCATTTTGCCGCGAATGTGAATTTCTTCTGAAAATATTAGAAAAAAGTTTGTCAAATATTTTCCTGTTTGTTATAATAAATCAGTAAATTGATGATAAAGGGCTGGTAGTGTGGAATCTGCGATGAAATCCCCCTCCCGGTATGCCGGCGCCCGCCGGCGCCGCCGGAAAAAAGTGCGTTACGGCCGTCTTGCGGCGGCGGTCCTCATTCTCCTGTTGGCATTGGCAGCGGCGATTTTCCTGCTGGCCAAGCTGGCAGGGGCCTTGTTCGGCGCCCCGCAGGGGGGCGGCAGCCTGCCGGCGGCCGCCAGCAGCCAGCAGGGGGATTCCAGCCAGGTGCAGCAGGTGACTGCCTCCGTCTCGCTGGAAAGCCGCGAGGGCAGCAACCAGTCCCGGGAGGGGCTCTGGCCCCTTTCCACCTACCTCCGGGTGGGGGAGGACCCGGTCAGCGAGGAGACCGCCGACCCCAACCAGATGGTGGAGCCCAAGGAGTTCAACCCCGTCTGGGTCACCGGGGCGGGCAGCATGATCCCCGCCATCCAGGAGTTTAAGGCCACCACCAATGCCGATACCATCGGCTGGCTGCGCATCCCGCAGACCAATATCAACTACCCCGTGGTGGTGGGGCCGGATACCAATTATTACACCAGCCTCAACTATTATAAGCAGGTGGACCCCACCCAGCTGGGCGTCATCTGGGCGCAGACGGGCACCAAGTTCGGCACCAGCGCCAATATCTCCAAGAACACCGTGCTCTTCGGCCACAACTGGACCAATTACTCCGCCACCCCCCGCATCGGCTACTTGACGGACCAGCGCTTTGCCCAGCTGACCGGCTATCATTACACATCCTATGCCAAAAACAGGCCCTATATCCTCTATTCCACCGAGTCGGAGGACATGGTCTTCAAGGTGTTCGCGGCCTTCTATACCGAGGTGGATTTTGATTATCTGGCATCCGACCCCGACCAGGCCGGCATGCAGTATATCATCAACGAGGCGCTGGCCCGCAGCCGGCACAACTTCGGGGTGGATGTCAACAGCAGCGATAAGATCATCACCCTTTCCACCTGCACCCGTGCCTACGGGCAGACCAACCAGCAGCGCTTTGTGGTGATGGCCCGCCTGCTGCGCGCCGGGGAGGAGGTCACCGCCACCAACCCGGTCTACAATCCCAACCACAAGCAGCCCAGCCTGTGACAGCAAGAGAAAGAAAAAGAGCCGCC
>CAJFPC010000075.1 GCA_904398325.1 Candidatus Neoruminococcus faecicola
CGCCGCCTGGCGATATGCCTCCACCACGGCGTCCACCTTTTCCTGCGTCCAGGCAGTCGGGTCATCCTGGCTGCTGGCGGCAGGAGCTTCACTCTGGCTGCTGGGCTGGGTGACCGGCTGGGTCGGCTCCTGGGCTACCGGCTCTTTCTCCGGCTCATTCTCTACCGGCTGCTCATCAGGCTGCTGCTCCTGTACTGGCGCCTGGCTCCGGGTGCTTTGCTCCGAACTGGCAGCAGGTTCCTTCTGTGAGCCGCTGCTTTCCGGTTCCACATCATCAGCAGGAGCCTCTTCTGCTTCTGAAGAAGACTCCGCTTCATCGCTGCTCCCCTGGCTGCTGGAACTTTCCGGTTCGGAGGAACTCGGATCCGCTGCCGGCTCATCCGAACAGGCTGTCAAACTGAAAACCAGAAGCATACCGAGAATCACCGCAAAAATTTTCTTTTTCATGCCCCTTGCCTCCCTTTCCCGATAAATCCATCGATTTTTTGATAGCGGACCGGCCGGTCAAAACCGCCCTTTTATCCACTGGGATAGATCCCTGCAGCCAGCCGGCATGGCAAAATCAAATACTGATAGTATTTTTCTTTAAAAAATATACTCATTTTCCCACGCAGAAGCGCCTTACCAAAAAATACTTTTAGTATTTTTTATAAAAAATATACTCGCTTCCCCACACAGAAGCCCCTTGCGAAAAAATACTTTTAGTATTTTTTATGAAAAATATACTCACTTTCCTACGCAGAAGCGGGAGAAGACCTCCTCCACCACCGCTTCGCTGGCCTTGCGGCCGGTCAGCCTTATCATAAAAAATACATTTCGTATTTTTCTTTAAAATTTATACTCATTTTCCCATGCAGAAGCGCCTTGCCAAAAAAATACTTTTAGTATTTTTTGTAAAAAATATACTCACTTCCCCACGCAGAAGCGGGAGAAAACCTCCTCCACCACCGCTTCGCTGGCCTTGCGGCCGGTCAGCTCCAGCAGGGAGTCAATGGCGCTGTCGATGCAGACGGTGACCGCATCCCAGGTGAAGCCGGCCTCCAGGGCCTCCAGGGCCTCCCCCACCTGGCGGCGGGCTGCCTGCACGCACCGGCGC
This sequence comes from Candidatus Neoruminococcus faecicola, assembly GCA_904398325.1. Classification (GTDB taxonomy): domain Bacteria; phylum Bacillota; class Clostridia; order Oscillospirales; family Ruminococcaceae; genus Neoruminococcus; species Neoruminococcus faecicola. The sequence goes on from CAJFPC010000075.1 coordinate 1,097, forward strand.
TGCCGCTCCCGCAGGAGGATGGGCGCCCCTTCGTCGCCGTCGGCAGCCTTGGCCGTCTGAAGGATGGCCTGCACCAGGGCGTCAAAGCCCTCCCCCGTCCTGGCGGAAAGCTCCACCACCGGCTCCCCGGCAAAGGCGCCGGGCTCCAGCTGCCGGGGCAGGTCGCATTTATTGAGGATCAAAACCCGCGGGCTGCCGGAGGCCTTCAGCTCCGCCAGCAGGCGGGCCTCCTCCCCGGTCAGGGGGCGGGAGGCGTCAAACACCGCCAGCACCAGCCCCGCAGCGGCCAGCTTCTGCCGGCTGCGCTGCACCCCCAGGGATTCCACCGGGTCGTCGGTTTCCCGCAGGCCGGCGGTATCCGCCAGGCGCAGGGTGATCTCCCCCAGGCGGATGCGCTCCTCCACCACGTCGCGGGTGGTGCCGGGCAGGTCGGTGACGATGCTGCGCTCCTCGCCGGAAAGCAGGTTCATCAAGGTGGATTTGCCCACGTTGGGGGCGCCCGCAATGACGGTGGCCAGCCCCTCCCCCAGGATTTTGCCATAGGAAAACCGGGAGATCAGGCTGTCCAGCGCCCTGGCGGCGGCCAGAAGCCCCTCCTGCATGGCGGCGGCATCCACATCGGCGATATCCTCCTCGGGATAATCGATCCAGGCGGCCAGCTCCCCCGAAAGGTAGATCAGCCGGTCGGCGGCGGCATCCACCAGGCGGCTGACGGCGCCGGTGCGGGACTGCATGGCCGCGGCCAGCTGGCGGCGGCTGTCCCCTTCGATCAGGTCGATGACCGACTCCGCCTCATCCAGCGAAAGCTTGCCGTTCAAAAAGGCCCGCTTGGTGAATTCCCCCGGGCCGGCAGGCGCCGCCCCCGCCGCAAAAACAAGCCGCAGGACCTCCTCCAGCAGAAAAACGCCCCCGTGGCAGCTCAGCTCCGCCACATCCTCGCCGGTGTAGCTTTTGGGCGCCCGGAAGACGGTGAGCACCGCCTCATCCACCGGGGCGCCGGCCTCATCCGCCACCCGGCCCACCGCGCAGGTACAGCCCTCCATCGCGGCGGGGCGGCGCCCGTCGTAGGCATAAAACACCCGCCCCGCCACCGCAAGGGCCTCGGGCCCCGAAATGCGGATCATCCCCACGCCCCCCATGCCCCGGGGGGTGGAAATGGCCGCCACTGTCTCATTCATGCCGGCACCTCCCAATCAAAAAGAATCACCCGGCGAATCCCATGCAAAAACAGGGAGGCTTCGCCGAAACCTCCCTGCCCGCGTATTCAGTCCAGATCGATCTTGCCGTACAGCGGCTGATCCTTGCCCTCGGTCGGGGCGGGGCCGGTGCGCTCCACCGGGCCCTTCACCGCGCTGGAACGCTCCCGGCGGTCTCTGCCGCCGCGGCCGCGGCCGCGCCCGCCATCCCGGTTATCCCGGCCGCCGCGCCCGGAACGGGGACCGCGGCCCCCCTCGCGGGGCGGATAGGGCTTGGCGTTGAGGGGATGGATCACCACCCGGCGGTTGGGCTCTTCCCCGATGGAGGAGGAGGTGACCCCCTCAATCTCCGACACCGCCGCATGGATGATGCGCCGCTCATAGGGGTTCATCGGCTCCAGCGTGCAGCTGCGCCCCTTGCGGATGGCCTGGGCGGCCAGCCGTCTGGCCAGGGCCTGCAGGGTGCGCTCCCGCTTTTCACGGTAGTTGCCGCTGTCGATGGTCACCCGGATGTAATCCCCCTCGGCCCGGTTGGCGGCCAGGCCGCACAGATGCTGCAGCGCATCCAGCGTCTCGCCCCGGCGCCCGATGATGACGCCCAGGCTCTCGCCCTTCAGGCGCAATACCACCCGGCTCTCGCCCAGGTAGACATCCATCTCGGGGCTGACGCCCATCCCGGTCAAAATATCGGAAAGATAATCCGCCGCCACCTTGGCCTTGCCGGCGGGCTCCGCCACCAGGGTGAGCTCCTCCTTTTCCAGCGGGGCCGGGGCCTGCGGCTGCTGAGGCTCCTGCGGGGCGGGCTGGGCGGGCTTAGCCGCCCGGGGCTGCTCCTGCTTCGGGGCGCGGGGGGCTTTGGGCGCCTCCTCCCGCCGGGGGGCGGGCCCCGGCTTCTGCGCCTGGACGGGGGCTTCCTCCACCTCCAGATAGACCCGCACCTTGGCGGGGATGGTCTTAAGGCCTAAAAAGGTCTTTTTCGGCAGCTCCAGAATCTCGAACTGCACATTCTCCCGCGCTTCGCCGATGGCGGCGCAGCCGGCTTCAATGGCTTCCTCCACCGTTTTGCCGGTGGCGGTATATTCTTTCACCAAAATGGTACACCTCCTGATCGTCTTAAGAGCCGGGTCACTTCAAGTCGTCGTCCGTGACCTCGATATACTCTTCCCCATATTTGATGGCATCCTGCCGGCGGGCTTCCGCCAGGCGGGCGCGGTCGATTTCCTTCTGTTTCATGGCCTTGGCCAGGGCCTCGGGGTCGCCTTCCTTCAGGCGCTTTTTGGCCTCGCGCTTTTCCTGGCGCTCTTTTTCCCTGCGGGCTTCCGCCTCCGCCTTGGCCTTGGCGATCTGCTCCTGAGGGTTGTAAATCTTATTGAGGATCAGCTGCTGAATCAGCATAATCAGGGTAGAAACCGCCCAGTACAGGCCCACGCCGGCCGGCACCTGGAAGGTGAAGATCAGCGAAATAATGGGCATGGTATACATCACCATGCGGGTGGCGCCGGTGCCCGCGCCGTCACCTACCGTCTGGCTGTTCAGGCGGTTCATGATGATGGCATAAAGGATGTTGATGACGCCGGTGAGGATGGGGATCAGCCACAGCAGGTTGATGGCGGTGATAGCAGGCGTGGCGCCCAGATTGATGCCGAAAAAGGACATATCCAGGCTGGAAAGCTTATCCACCACATCCTGGCCCAGCACCATAAACTGGTCGGGGGACTGGTGCACCGCCTGCACGACCGAAAGCTGGCCGGTCATGCCGTCGATATTGCGGCCCAGCACCTGGGAGGCGATGGCCAGCGCTTCGTTGATGACCTCATCCGACAGGCGCAGCACATGATAAAGCGGCCGGTAGATAACGTCGATCAGACCGAACAAAATCGGGAACTGGATCAGCGAGGGCAGGCAGCCCGCCATGGGGCTGTAGCCTTCCTTCTGGTACAGCTTCTGCATCTCCTCGGTGAGCTTCTGCTGGTTTTTGCCGTATTTTTTCTGGATTTCCTCCATCTTCGGGCGGAAGATGGCCATTTTAACCATGGATTTCTGCTGCTTGACCGAGAGGGGCAGCAGGATCAGCCGGGTGATCAGCGTAAACAGGATCAGCGCCAGGCCGTAATTGGAGACAATCTGATAGCAGAAATAGAGAATGTATCCCAGAGGGATACCGATAATGGAAAACAGGGAACTCAAGTCATTTTCCTCCAAACTAATCGGCGTGATGATGTTGGCGCAGCCGCGCCCTGGGGGGCGGCACCGGGTCGTAGCCGCCTTTGAACAGGGGATTGCAGCGCAGCACGCGGCGCAGTGCAAGCAAGCCGCCGCGGATAGCCCCGTGGGTGGCGATGGCTTCCATCGCGTATGCGGAGCAGGTGGGGTAAAACCGGCAGCAGGGCGGCCGGTAGGGGGAGATCGCTTTCTGGTAAAACCGGATGAGCGCCAGCAGGATTTTTTTCATAGGCATGAATGAATACAGTTCCCCCTCAGCCTTTTTCGCAAAAAAGGCGGGACAACTGTTCCTTCATCACCGCAGCCACCTGCGGCATGGTGCTTTTTGTGGTCTTCACCCGTGCGACAAAAATCAGATCGTACCCCGGAGGAAGTGGTGTGTTTTGGGTACGCAAGGCCTCTCTTATTAACCGCCGGGCCCGGTTGCGCCGCACGGCGCAGCCGATTTTCTTACCGGTGGTGATGCCGACCCGGGTGACGCCTCGCCTGTTTTTGAGGCAATAGGTCACCAAAAGCGGATGTACCATGGATCTGCCCCGGCCATAGACGCGCTTGAACTCATGGTTGAGGCGGATGGAAACGATGTCTTTCATGGCTTACTCCCAACTGAAACGGAGCGTGTAAAAGAAAAGACCACAGATCATGTGGCCTCTCTCAGTGGGTCAGTCTCGCTCTGCCTCTGGATCTTCTGCGAGCAAGCACCTTGCGCCCGTTCTTAGACGCCATTCTCTTTCTGAAGCCGTGGATTTTCTTTCTGTGCAGCTTCTTGGGCTGATAAGTTCTCTTCATAACCGGCAAACCTCCCTTCCAGACAAGGCCTTACGGAATAGCATTATAACCCGAAAAACGCCGCTGTGTCAATACTTCTGCATAAATTTCGGACAAAGGCCGCCCGGGCTTTGATATACTATTATATATATCAGCCAAGTTGCCTGCGGAAATCTTGAAAAAGCCGGAGAAATTTGCTACAATACTCTTTGTGGATATCCTGTGGAATGAACAGGCTGTTTTTTCTTTTCCGCAGGATATCCGCGATTTTTTCACAACGGAAGTTTAGTTTTGGAGGAAAACAGATGGAATCCTTTCACGAAGTGTTCTCCCTGGTCTGCGAGGAATGCCGCAGCAAAATGGCCGAGGTGGCCTATTCTTTGTGGTTCCGCGACATTGAGCCGCTTTCCTTCGACGGGAACACCGCCGTCCTGGTGGTAAAAAGCGAATTTAAAAAGAATATCCTCATAGAGAAATACCAGACCCTGCTGGAGGAGGCCTTTGAGAAGGTGCTGGGCTTCCCGGTGCAGGTGGTGATCCGCTACGCCGGGGAAACCGCCGCCCCCAGGGAGCAGGCGCCGGCCGCCCCCCAGCGGGAAGAGGCCGCCCAGGGCGGGGAGTATGAATACACCTTTTCCACCTTTATCGTGGGTTCCTCCAATAAATTTGCCCATGCGGCCTCCCTGGCGGTGGCCACCAACCCGGCCAACGCCTACAACCCGCTGTTTATCTACGGCGGCTCCGGGCTGGGCAAGACCCATCTGCTGCTGGCCATCTGCAACGAGCTGCTCGCCCACAAGCCGGATACCAACATCATCTACTGCAAGGGCGAGGAGTTCACCAACGAGCTGATCAACGCCATCGCCACCAAGACCACCAAGGAATTCCACGACAAATACCGCCAGGCGGACGTCCTTCTGGTGGACGATATCCAGTTTATCGCGGGCAAGGATTCCACCCAGGAGGAGTTCTTCCACACCTTCAACACCCTCTACGAGGCGGGCAAGCAGATTGTGCTCACCTCCGACCGGCCGCCCAAGGAGATCAAAACCCTGGAGGACCGGCTGCGCACCCGTTTTGAGTGGGGGCTGCTGGCCGACATCCAGCCGCCGGATTTTGAGACCCGCTACGCCATCATCAGCCGCAAGGCCCAGCTGATGGACCTGGAGCTGCCGGAGGATATCATCGAATATATCGCCACCCGCTTAAAAAACAACATCCGCCAGCTGGAGGGGGCCGTCAAAAAGATCAAGGCCTATCATATCCTGGCCGGGTCGCCGCCCTCCATGCTCATCGCCCAGAACGCCATCCGCGACATCCTCAACGACAACCAGCCGGTGCCGGTGACGGTGGAGAAGATCATCTCCGAGGTGGGGCGCACCTACGGCGTGTCGGCGGCGGATATCAAGAGCAAAAAACGCTCCGCCCCCATCTCCAAGGCCCGGCAGGTGGCCATGTACATCGTGCGGGAGATCACCCAGATGTCCACCACCGGCATCGGGGAGGAATTCGGCGGGCGGCATCACTCCACCGTGGTCTATGCCCTGGAAGAGGTGGAAAAGACCATCGCGGTGGACACCCACTATAAGGAAACCATCGAGGATATCATCAAAAATATCCGGGACAACTGATTTTTCCGCACCGGCTTTTCCGCGGCGGAAAACCCCCGGGGGAAAACTGCCGGGCGGGAAAAATTTTTCCGCCGGATTTTCCGAAATTTTTCCTCATTCCGCAGCCCATTCTCCGCCGGTTTCCCCAGGGGGCCGCCCCCTTTCCACAACCGGGGGAGGTTTTCCCCCTTTTCTCCGCAGGGCGCGGCAGGCGGTTTTTCCCGCCGCCAAGGGCAAAACGGCGCCCTCTGCGCAAATCCGCAGACCCTAATACTACTACGATTTTATATTATTTTATCTTCTCTATAAAAAAGAACCGCACCAGGCCCCTGCCCCCCTTGTGCAAAACACCGGGGAGGAAAACCCTCGGGCCCGGCAGAAAACAGGAGGTCCTGACAAAACCATGAATACCATCTGCAACAAACAGAAACTGCAGGAGGCGATCCAGAACGTCTCCCGGGCGGTATCGGCCAAAAGCTCGCTGAGCGTGCTGGAGGGGATCCTGCTCACCGCGGCCCCGGGCAGGCTGACGCTGACCGGCTATGATCTGGACCTGGGCATCTCCACCACCATCGAAGCCCAGGTGGAGGAGGAAGGCTCCCTGGTGCTGGCGGCGAACATCTTCGGCGACATGGTGCGCAAAATGCCGGCGGAGGAGGTGCTCATCCAATCCAACGAGCGGATGCTCACCACCATCAAAAGCGGCATCAGCGAGTTCACCATCCTGGCCCAGGATGCGGCCGACTTCCCCGAGCTGCCCCAGGTGGAGGAGGAAAACACCCTCACGCTGCCCCAGGACGTGCTCAAATCCATGATCCATCAGACCATCTATGCGGTGGCCACCAACGATTCCAAGCCGGTGCACACCGGCACCCTTTTCGACGTGGAGGAGGAGACCCTCACCCTGGTTTCGGTGGACGGCGCCCGGCTGGCCATCCGCAAGGAGCCCTTAAAAAGCGGCCTTGCCGCCAGCTTTGTGGTGCCCCGCAAGACCCTGGCCGAGGTGGAAAAGCTGCTGAAGGAGGAAGCCGAGGCCCCGGTGGAGCTGGCTGCCTCCAAAAACCATGTGGTGTTCAAAATCGAGGATTATCTGGTGATCTCCCGGCTGCTGACAGGGGAATTCCTCAACTACCGCTCGGCCATCCCCACCGGGGGGGAGACTGCGGTCACCGTCAGCCCCCGGCGCTTTCTCGAGAGCATCGAGCGCACCTCCCTGTTAATCAGCGACCGGCTGCGCAGCCCGGCGCGCCTGACCTTTGAGGAGGACCTCATCCGCATCGTCTGCACCTCCGCCATCGGCAAGGCCTATGACGAGGTGCCCTGCAAAATCGAGGGCCCGGCGGTGCAGATCGGCTTCAACAGCCGCTATCTGCAGGAGGCCCTCAAGGCCTGCACCGAGGATGAGGTGCGCCTGGAGCTGGGCGGGCCTCTTTCGCCCATGACCATCCGCCCGCCCCAGGGGGACAGCTACCTGTTTTTAGTACTGCCTGTGAGGTTGAAAAATGAAGCTTGAACAGGAGACCATTTATATCACCACCGACTTTATCAAATTGGACAGTCTGCTCAAATTCGCCGGCATGACCGAGACCGGGGGCCTGGCCAAGGCCATTGTGGAAGAGGGCCTGGTCAGCGTCAACGGCATGGTCTGCACCCAGCGGGGGCGCAAGCTCCACCCCGGCGACGTGGTGCGGGTGGAGCATTATGAGCTGACGGTCGCCCGCCGCCAGGACCATGCGGATTGAGCGGCTGGGGCTGCGGGGCTTCCGCAACTTTGCCGGGGAGGAAATCTGCTTTCATCCGGCGGTGAACCTGTTCTGCGGGGAGAACGCCCAGGGCAAGACCAACCTGCTGGAGGCGGTCTGGCTGTTCACCGGGGCCAAGAGCTTCCGCGGCGCCAAGGACCGGGAGATGATCTGCCTAGGCGAGGGCTCTGCAAGGCTGGAGCTGGAATTCTGCGACCGCAGCCGCAGCCAGCAGGCCCAGCTGACCCTGGCGGAGAAGAAATCCGCCTCCCTCAACGGCATCCCCCTGCCCAGCGCCCGCCGGCTGGCCGGGCAGTTTCTGGCGGTGGTGTTTTCGCCGGTGCACCTGTCGCTGATTAAGGACGGCCCCGCCGGCCGCCGCCGCTTTTTGGACAGCGCCCTCTGCCAGCTCTCTCCCGCCTATCTGGGGCTGTTGCTGCGCTATCAGAAGGCCCTGGCCCAGCGGGGCAGCCTGCTTAGGGATTTATGGCGCCATGGGGAGCTTTATGACACCCTGGAGGTCTGGGAGGAGGAGCTCAGTCGCACCGGCGGGGAGCTGATCGCCCGGCGGGCCGCCTTTGTGCGGGAGCTGGCCGAAGCCGCCGGGGAGATCCACCGGGGCATTTCCCGGGAAAGGGAGCGGCTGGAGCTGGAATATGTAAGCTTTGACCCGCGCCTGCCCGCATTGGACGCTCAGGAGATCGCCTGGGCCCTGCGGCAGGAGTTGCTTTGCCGCCGGGCGGAGGATATCCGCACCGGCGCCACCTCGGCCGGCCCCCACCGGGACGACCTGGAAATTAAAATCGGCGGCCTTGGCGCCCGCAGCTATGCCTCCCAGGGGCAGCAGCGCAGCGGGGTGCTGGCCCTGAAACTGGGGGAGTGCGAGGTGATCCGCCGGCGCACCGGCGAGGAGCCGGTGGTGCTGCTGGACGATGTGATGAGCGAGCTGGATGAGAGCCGCAGGGAATATCTCATCCACCATCTGGAGGGCAGGCAGGTGCTTATCACCTGCTGTGAGGGGGAATTGTCCGCCCCCGGCGGGGATACCGCCCTGTTTCTGGTCAAGGAAGGCACCGTGACGCCCTGCCGGGCGCCGCAGCGGCAAGGGGGTGAGAGCTGATGTACCTGCATTTGGGATCGGAAAGCGTTGTGCGCACCGACGAGATCATCGGCATTTTTGATTTGGAAAATTCCACCATCGCAAAGTCCACCAAAAACTATCTGGCCAAGGCCCAGAAGATGGGCTGGGTGGTCAACGTGACGGATGACATCCCCAAATCCTTTGTCATCTGCCAGGCGGGGGAGCATCATCCCCCCCGGGTGTATATCACCCAGATTTCATCCCAGACGTTAAAGAAGCGCTGCAGCTTCATCGACGATATATCCAACGTTTAAGAGAAAATTCCAGAGAGAGGGAGAATAGCCTTTGGAACAGAATCATAACGAACAGAACCTGCACCCGGAGGAATACGACGGCAGCCAGATCCAGGTGCTGGAAGGGCTGGAGGCGGTGCGCAAGCGGCCGGGCATGTACATCGGTTCCACCAGCGCCAGGGGGCTGCACCACCTGGTGTATGAGATCGTGGATAACTCCATCGACGAGGCGCTGGCCGGCTACTGCACCGAGATCAACGTGGAGATTTTGCCCGGCGACATCATCCGCGTCACCGACAACGGCCGCGGCATCCCGGTGGGCATCCAGCCGAAGCTGGGCATCCCGGCGGTGACGGTGGTTTTCACCGTGCTGCATGCCGGCGGCAAATTCGGCGGGGGCGGCTACAAGGTCTCCGGCGGTCTGCACGGCGTGGGCGCGTCGGTGGTCAACGCCCTTTCCGAATGGCTGGAGGTGGAGGTCTGCGACGGCGAATACCGCTATTACCAACGCTTTGAGCGGGGCAAGGCGGTGGCCGACCTGGAAAAAATGGGCCCCACCGGCCGGCGGGGCACCCAGGTGGCCTTCAAGCCCGACGGGGAGATTTTTGAGGAGCTGGCCTTTGACAGCCAGGTGCTGCTCACCCGCCTGCGGGAGCAGGCCTTCCTCAACGCGGGGCTGAAGATCGTCCTTTCCGACCTGCGGGAAGAGGAGCCCCAGCGCTGGGAGCTCCACTACGAGGGGGGCATCCGCAGCTTTGTGGAGTATATCCACAAGCGCCGCGGGGTGGAGACGCTGCACCCGGAGGTGATCTACTTCTCCGCCGCCCAGGATACCATGAGCGCCGAAGTGGCCATGCAGTATAACGACAGCTACAACGAGCTGGTGCTCTCCTTCGCCAACGACATCAACACCACCGAGGGCGGCACCCACGAGGCGGGCTTCAAGGCGGCGCTGACCAGGGCCATGAACGACTACGCCCGCAAAAACGGCATCCTCAAGGAGGCGGACAAAAACCTCACCGGCGAGGATGTGCGCGAGGGGCTGACCGTCATCATCTCGGTGAAGCTGGAGGAAGCCCAGTTTGAGGGCCAGACCAAGGCCAAGCTGGGCAACAGCGAGGTGCGCCCCATGGTGGAGAGCATGGTCTATGACAAGCTGACCACCTATTTTGAAGAGAACCCCGCCGTGGCCCGGGCGGTGCTGGATAAGGCCCTGGGCGCCGCCCGCGCCCGGGAGGCCGCCCGCAAGGCCAGGGAGCTGACCCGCCGCAAATCGGCGCTGGAGACCGCCTCCCTGCCCGGCAAGCTGGCCGACTGCTCCGAGCGGGATACCGAATATACCGAAATCTACATCGTCGAGGGCGATTCCGCCGGCGGCTCCGCCAAATCCGGGCGGGACCGGCGCTTCCAGGCCATCCTGCCGCTCTGGGGCAAGATGCTCAACGTGGAGAAGGCCCGCCTCGACAAGGTCTACGGCAACGAGAAGCTGATGCCTGTGGTCACCGCCCTGGGCACCGGCATCGGGGAGGAATTTGACATCACCAAGCTGCGGTACGGCAAGACCATCATCATGGCCGATGCCGATGTGGACGGCTCTCACATCCGTACGCTGCTGCTGACCTTCTTCTTCCGCTACATGCGCCCCCTCATCGAGCAGGAGCATGTGTATATCGCCCAGCCGCCCCTGTTCAAGGTCAGCCGGGGCAAGCAGGTGCGCTACGCCTATTCCGACGAGGAGCGAGACCGCTATATTAAGGAGCTCTGCCCCGACGGCAACGGCAAGGCGGAGATCCAGCGCTACAAGGGCCTGGGTGAGATGGACCCCGAGCAGCTGTGGGAAACCACCATGAACCCCGAGCAGCGCATCCTGCTGAAGGTGACGATGGAGGACGCCATGCAGGCGGACGAGATCTTCACCATCCTGATGGGGGATAAAGTCGCCCCCCGCCGGGAATTTATCGAGCAAAACGCCAGGTATGTAGAAAATCTTGATATATAAGGAGACCAGACAATGGCCAAGAGTAGTTTGATCCTATCCCTCAAGTACCGCATGACCAAAGAGGATTTCCGGGAGTATAACGCGCTTTATACCCAGATCAAATCCGGGCGCAGGATGCGCATCAACAAGTTCATGTCCTTCTTCCAGGCGTTCGGCGGCCTGTTGGTCTTCGTCATCCTGCTGATGAAGCCCATTCCCTTTTTGCCGGTGTTCCTGGTGGTGGACGGCATCATCACCATTTCCGGCTTTTACGGCATTTATTACAACTTCAAGAAATTCAGCAGGGCGATGGAGGCTGCCTCCGACCGGGTGTACAACGACACCCCCTTCCTCAAAAACGAGATCGCCATCGACCTGTTCGACAACCGGATCATCGAGCGGGGCAGCGGCATCAAAAACAACATGCTCTGGCAGGATATCGACTTTGTGCTGGAAACGCCCACCCAGTTTGTCATCTTTATGAGGGTGCAGAAATGCATGGTCATCCCCAAGCATTCTATCGAGGGCCAGGTGGAGACCTTCCAGCAGGTGTTGGAGAATGCCTCCGCCGTTTACGGCATCCGCCGCCGCTATTACGACCCCCAGGATAAAAAGCCGGTGGATATCCCCTCCCAGCCGGTGGACCTGGATTATTTCAACAGCATCGAGATTGCCGCCACCTTCAAGGGCAAGAGCGAGAAGGAGCTGGAGGAATTCCGCGATTTGGACCCTGACGAGGAGTTCGAAATCCTCACCGAGGACGACAAGGACCTGGAAAAAGAGCTGGCCGACGCCCAGCACGACCCCGAGTTTTTCAAAAGCGAGCCCCTTTATACCAAACGCTACACCCTCAGCTATGAGGAGGCGGTGGACGGCCTGAGCGCCCTGGGCAAGGTGCGCCTTTCCAAAAAGGCCAGCATCTTCCGCGTTTTTGCGCTGGCGGTGTTCGCCTTCACGGTGGTGTGCCTGATCCTGGTGGGGCTTTATTACATCCCGCTGATCTTCGCCATCCCGGTGGCGTTCGTCTATTACCAGGCCCGCATCGCCCCCCGCAAGGAGGTGGAGAAAAACGCCCTCATCATCAGCGAGCACCACGTGCAGTATGAGCTGCGCTTTTATCCCACCGGCGTGACCCTGATCGAGGGGGATAGCCTGGATAACTTTGAATACCGGGTGCTGCGCGTCACCGAGACGGATAAGGTCTTTATGGCGTCGCTGCACACCGAGGCAGGCAACCGGCTGTTCTTTATTTCCAAAGAGGCCATGGGCGCCGACCTGGAGGGCATCCGCACCCTGTTCAAAGACATGCTGGGCGGCCGCTATGAAGACAGCCGCGACGAAAAAAAGGCGTAAGGTGATAACACATGTACACGGAAGGATCCAAAATCATTTCGGTGGATATCGAAAGCGAGATGAAAAAAAGCTATCTCGCCTATTCCATGTCCGTCATCAAGGGGCGGGCCCTGCCCGACGTGCGGGATGGCCTCAAGCCGGTGCACCGGCGCATTTTGTACACCCTGTTTGAGAACGGCCTTTCCCCCGATAAGCCCTACCGCAAATCGGCGGATACCGTCGGTTCGGTGCTGGGCCGGTATCATCCCCACGGCGACGCCTCGGTCTATGACGCCATGGTGCGCCTGGCGCAGGATTTTTCCCTGCGCTACCCGCTGGTGGACGGCCACGGCAACTTCGGCTCCATCGACGGCGACCCGCCGGCCGCCTACCGCTATACCGAATCCCGCATGAGCAAAATCGCCATGGCGATGCTCACCGACATCGATAAGGACACCATCGACTTCGCCCCCAACTACGACGACCGCCTCAAAGAGCCGGTGGTGCTGCCCAGCCGCTTCCCCAACCTGCTGGTCAACGGCTCCAACGGCATCGCCGTGGGCATGGCCACCAACATCCCGCCCCACAACCTGGGGGAGGTCATCGACGGCGTCTGCGCCCTCATCGACAACCCCGACATCTCCCTGGAGGGGCTGATGGAATATATCAAGGGGCCGGATTTCCCCACCGGGGGCATCATCATGGGCCGCAGCGGCATCCGGGCGGCTTATGCCACCGGCCGGGGCAAGATCGTCACCCGCGGCCGCGCCGAGATCGAGGAATTTAAAAACGGCCGGGAGCGCATCGTGGTCACCGAGATCCCCTATATGGTCAACAAGGCCCGCCTGATCGAGAGCATCGCCGACCTGGTCAAGGAAAAGCGCATCGACATGATCAGCGACCTGCGGGATGAATCCGACCGGGACGGCATGCGCATCGTCATCGAGCTCAAGCGGGACGCCAACGCCCAGGTGGTATTAAACCAGCTGTATTCCTTCAGCCAGCTGCAGGAGACCTTCGGCGTCATCATGCTGGCCCTGGTGGATAACGAGCCCAAGGTGATGGGCTTAAAGGAAATGATGCAGCACTATGTGCGCTTCCAGGAGGAGGTCATCACCCGCCGCACCCGTTTTGAGCTGAAAAAAGCCAGGGAACGGGAGCACATCCTGGAAGGGCTCAAGCTGGTCTGCGACAACACCGACGAGGTGATCCAGATCATCCGCCATTCCAAGGACCAGGCGGACGCCAAGCTCAACCTGATGGAGCGCTTCGGCATCACCGACGTGCAGGCCTCCGCCATTGTGGCCATGCGGCTGGGGCAGCTTTCCGGCATGGAGCGCATCAAAATCGAGGAAGAGCTTGCCCAGCTGCTGGAGAAAATCCGCGATTTGGAGGATATCCTCGCCCACGAGGGGCGCATCCTTTCCATCGTCAAGGAGGAGCTGCTGGCCCTGCGGCAGAAATATGCCGACCCGCGGCGCACCGAGATCCAGGCGGTCAGCGGCGAGGTGGATATCGAGGACCTGATCCCCGAGGAGGACTGCGTGGTCACCCTGACCCACTACGGCTATATCAAGCGCCAGCCCATGGACGCCTATAAGAGCCAGAAGCGGGGCGGCCGGGGCGTCTCGGGCATGACCCGGCGGGAGGAGGATTTTGTGGAGGAGCTGTTTGTCTGCTCCACCCATGATTACATCCTCTTCTTCACCAGCAAGGGGCGGGTGTTCCGGCTGAAGGGCTATGAGATCGCCGAGAGCAGCCGCACCTCCAAGGGCGTCAACATCGTCAACCTGCTGCAGATGGAAAAGGAGGAAAAGGTCACCTCCGTCATCCGGGTGGGCAAAGAGGTGGATGAAAACCACTATATGGTCATGGTCACCAAGCAGGGCGTCATCAAGCGCACCAGCATGGAGGAATTCCGCAACGTGCGCCGCATGGGCCTCAACGCCATCCACCTGGACGAGGGGGATGAGCTGGCCTGGGTGCGCCTGACCGACGGGCAGTATGACCTGATCATCGGCACCCACGACGGCATGGCCATCCGCTTTGCCGAAACGGATGTGCGCCCCATGGGCCGCACCGCCCGCGGCGTGCGCGCCATCCGCCTGGAGGAAGGCGACTATGTGGTGGGCATGGCCGGGGTGGCCCCCGGCAGCGCCGGCACGGTGCTCACCGTCAGCGAATCCGGCCAGGGGCGGCGCACCGAGCTGGAAAAATACCGCACCCAGTCCCGCGGCGGCAAGGGCATCATCAATTATCAGAACGGCGCCGTCGCCGGCATCCGCGTGGTGGAGGAAGGCGAAGACGTCATCCTCATCAGCGATGACGGCATCATCATCCGCACCGGCGTGGAGGATATCAGCATCCAGTCCCGGTACGGCGGCGGCGTGCGGGTGATGCGCCTGGGCGAGGGCAGCCGGGTGGTGACCCTTTCCCCTGCGCCCCGGGAGACGGAGGAGCAGCCCGCCGAAGAAGCCGGCGCGGAATAATTCCCCGCAAAAACCAAAAAAAGCGTGAAAAATCCTGTTGACAGACAGATTCCTTCATGCTATAATAATCAGGCAGTCGCAAATAAAGCGGCCTGCCGCATGCGGATGTGGCGGAATTGGCAGACGCGCTAGCTTCAGGTGCTAGTGAATGCAAGTTCATGCAGGTTCAAGTCCTGTCATCCGCACCAGTCCGAGTGTTCTCAGGAGCACTCGGACTTTTTTCTTTTTCCAAGCGCCGGCAGCAGCACCTGCACGGGCGCTTTGTTTTTTTGTGCAAGCCGCCCTCTCCTTCCTTGGTGGCGCCGGGCTAGGAGATGTTGGCCGCCAGCTCGGCAAAAAGCGCTTTTTGTTATGCCGGCGCCGGGCTGGCTATTTTATACAAATTTAGTAGAAATACCTTGCTTTTCCCCGGTTAGCCGGTTATAATCAAAGGGACAGCAAAGGAGGCGGCC
>CAJFPC010000076.1 GCA_904398325.1 Candidatus Neoruminococcus faecicola
ATCATACAGAAAATCCTGCATGAAAATTCCAAACCCATTATAGCCCCCCCCCCTGCAAAATGTCAATAGATGGCAAAAATGAATTTTAGTTCGCTTTATCCTGCGAAAATACCGGCTAATCACCTGAAAATGCGGATTTTTTGCCGCATTTTGGCATCCATCAAGCAGCCCCCGCCGCCGCAAAATGCAAAAAAGCGGCGGAAAACCCGCCGCTTTTGATCCTGATTGCTGTTTACTGGACTTCCTTTACCTCGGTGCCAGCACACTGCTCATAATACTTCACAATGCTGCAGTTGTCATCCTGGCCCAGCCCCTGCTGAATGAGCATCATCATCATCTCATAGCAGTCGGTAGTCAGGGTCACCGGCGTGCCAAAAGCCTGCGCCGCGCTGAGGACGTTTTTCAGATCCTTGATATTCAAATCCAGCTTGAAGCCGGGTTTAAAATCGCGGCCGATGATCTTCTCAAATTTGGAATCGAACATCGCGCTCTGGGCCATGCCGCCCTTGATGGCGTCATACACCTTGCGGGGATCCACCCCCGCCTTGGCTGCAAAGGTGAGCGCCTCGCCCACCGCCGCCAGGTTGGAGGCTGTGATGATCTGGTTGGCGCATTTGGTCACATTGCCGCTGCCGATGCCGCCCACATGCACCGCCACGCGGCCCATGCAGAGCAAAAGATCCTTCACCCGGTCAAAATCCGCATCGTCGCCGCCCACCATAATGGTCAGCTTGCCATCGATGGCGCCCTGCTCGCCGCCGGAAACCGGCGCATCCATATAAGAGCCGCCATGGGCCTTGACCGTCTGATAAAACTCCCGGGAGGCATTGGGGTTGATGGAGCTCATATCCACCACCACGGCGCCCGGCCGCAGCGCATTGAGGATGCCGTTCTCCCCCTCCAGCACCGCCTTGACATCCGGCGCGTCGGAAACGATCAGAAAAATAATATCGCACCGGGCCGCCACCTGGGCGGGGGTCTCACAGAGGACAGCGCCCTCCTCCACCAGTTCCTTCGCCTTGGCCTGGGTGCGGTTGTAAACGCACAGCTCATGCCCGTGCTTCATCAGATTCTTCGCCATCGGCTTGCCCATAATGCCCAGGCCGATAAAGCCAATTTTTCCTGCCATTGTCATTCCTCCTGTATGCGTGGTCGTTTCATGGTTCCTGCTAGCTTATAGGTCATAGCCAACCCGCTTGGAAATTTCCAGCGCGGTATTGCGGATGTAGGGGATTTGAGAATCAATATACTCCTGCGTCATGCGGAAGATCGGCCCCGTCACGCTGATGGCGGCGATGACGTTGCCGGTATAATCCCGGATGGGGAAGGAAATGCACTTGGCGCCGATCTCGCACTCCTCATTATCATAGGCATAGCCCTGCCGGCGGATGGTGTTCAGCTCCGCCACCAGGTCCTTTTTGGTGGTGATGGTGTTCTCGGTGAATTTCTGCAGGCCGCGCTCCGCGATCAGCTGGTTGAGCTTGGCGTCGTCATAATTGAGCAGCATCAGCTTGCCCACGCCGGTGCAGTGCATGGGGGCCACATTGCCGATGCGGTTCATGGTGCGCAGCATCTGGTCCTTGCCCTCGATCACATCCACATAGACCACCGACATATCCTGCTCGATGGCCAGGCACACCGATTCGCCGCAGTGGGCGGAAAGATCCTTCAGATACGGGTTGGCCACCTCTCTTAAGCGCAGCTGAGAGCTGACCCGCGCCGCCAGGCTGCAGATTTTAAAGGTGAGAAAATAGCGGGAGGAATCCTTCTCCTGCGAAACATAGCCGCACTTCATCAGCGTGGCCAGAAAACGCACCAGCGTGCTGGCATTGATCTTCAGCTCCTTGGACATATCCTGCAGGCGCATCGGGTCCCGATTTTTAGAAAGCAGCTCAATGATGCTGAACACTTTCTCCACCGATTGGTTCAGTTTTGTAGTTTTGTCCTCATAATTTTCGATCGCCGGCACTGTGGCTACCCCCTGTTATGTGAAATTTCGATAGGAATTCTTTTGATATTATAACACATTTTTATCAATGCAACAACCGTTTCACATAATAAAATGAAAATCCGTATAAAATTCCCAAAAGAGCGGCCGCTTCTCTGACGATTTTTCCCCTTTTGCCGCCCTCATCCGGGGCTGTGGGGCCAATTCCCATTTCTTTCACAGGATATTTAAAAATAATGTGCGTTTTTCTCCTTGATTTTTAGGGAGCGCTGTGGTACACTTAAATCACTGAAACGTTATTTCGATAACTAAAATCAAAAATGGAGGTTACGAATCAACATGAAGATGAATGTTTCTGACATTATTGTCAAGATCATGGAAAAAGAAGGGATCACCGATGCCTTCGGTATCCCTGGTGCTGGCATTAACGGCCTGTACAAATACATGGCCCAGACTGAGGTGATCAAGCACTACACCGTCCGTCACGAGGAGTGCGCGGTGCATGCTGCGGGCGGCTACTTCAGAGCCAGCCACAAGATCGCCGCTGCGATCTGCACCTCCGGCCCTGGTGCCACCAACTTTGTCACCGGCCTGTATACCTGCAACATCGACAGCATCCCCGTCCTGGCCCTGACCGGACAGGCTGTCACCGGCCAGCTGGGCAAAGATCCCTTCCAGTGCGTTGATATCGCCGCCATCTGCAAGCCCATCGCCAAGGCGACCTTCTGCGTGACCAACCCCATCGCCATCCCCGAGGTCATGAGAGAGGCCTTCCGCCTGATGAGAGAGGGCAAGCCCGGCCCCGTGGTTGTGGATCTGCCTCTGGACGTGCAGAACGCCGAGATCGACTACGACATCGACTCCTACACCCCTGCCGCCTGGGAGAACCCCAAGGCCAACGACGACCAGATCACCGAAGCCATCAAGATGCTCAAGGAAGCCAAGAACCCTGTCATCATCATGGGCGGCGGCGTTGTGCTGGCGGATGCCTGCGAGGAGCTGGTGAAATTCGCTGAGAAAATGCAGATCCCTGTCATCACCACCTATCAGGCCAAGGGCTGCATCCCCTACAACCATCCGCTGAACGCCGGCCACTGCGGCATCCAGGTCGGCCAGCCCATCGGCAACAAGATCTTCTCTGAGAGCGACGTTGTGCTGGGCATCGGCTGCCGCTTCACCGACCGTCACACCGGCGCCATCGGCATCTACACCGAGAACAAGAAGTTCATCCACATCAACGTGTGCGCCACTGAGCTGAACAAGATCTTCAAGGCTGACCTGGCGATCCTGTCTGATGCGAAATACGCCATCGAGGCCCTCTCCAAGAAGGCCGACGAGCTGGGCCCCACCACCGCTGCTCCCAGAGTGGCCGAGCTGCCCAAGCTCAGAGACGAGCTGGAGAGAAAGACCAACCAGGATACCGTGCCCATCCATCCGCACCGCGTCTTCGGCGAGATGAACAAGGTCTTCGACGACGACACCATGTTCACCTCCGGCTGCGGCATCACCCAGATCTGGTCCGGCCAGCTGCAGAAGATCAGCAAGCCCAAGAAATACCTGGCTTCCGGCGGCGCCGGCTGCCTGGGCTATGATATCCCCGGCGCTTTCGGCGCGATGATCGCCGACGGCTGCAAGAACAAGGCTGTCGCTGTCATGGGCGACTTCGGCTTCACCTTCCATGTGCAGGAGCTGGCCACCGCTGCCAAGTATGACGTGCCCCTGATCGTGGTCATCGTCAACAACGCTTATCTGGGCCTGATCCGCCAGAACCAGAAGGGCGCCTACGGCTATGAGTACATGGTCGAGATGAAGGTCAACCAGAGCGGCCTGATCGACTATGTGAAGGTTGCCGAGGGCCTGGGCTGCGAGGCTGAGAGAGTCTACAAGCCTGAGGAGATCGCCCCCGCCATGGAGAGAGCCAAGGCCTCCAAGAAGCCTTACGTCATCGACATCGTCTGCGACGAGTATCAGAACTGCTCCATGGGCAACGATATCCTGCACGTCAAGGAATGGTAACTTCTCCCCTAAAAAAGTAATTTATCAGGAGAATATCTCTTCCCGATAAAGCAGTAATAGGAAGAACAGGGCTGTTTGCGGGAAACTTCAAACAGCCCTGCTTTTTCTCTGATTTGACACAAGCCCTAATTCTTACAAAAAGGAGACGACATTGCCATGAAAGCACCTATCAAAAACTATGCCAAGATCGGCACCATCCTGTTTATGTCCTATCTGGGCCTTTCCAAGGGCGACAACAGCGAAGGCAGCCTGGAAGGCATCAAGAAAATCTGCTGCGACGATTACTTTGACGCCATCGAGGTCAACTGGATCAAGGATCCCGCTGCCAGAGCCAAAGCGGCCAAGCTGATGAACGATTCCAAGATCACCATCTGCTACGGCGCCCAGCCCCGGATGCTGACCACCGGCCTGAACATCAACGACACCAACGAAGAAAAGCGCCTGGAGTGCCTGGCTTCCCTGAAGGCCGGCATCGACGAGGCCTATGAGATCGGCGCCTCCGGCTTTGCCTTCATGTCCGGCAAGTATGACGAGGCCACCAAGGATCAGGCCTATGAGGCCCTGCTCAAATCCACCAAGGAGCTGTGCGCCTATGCCAAGAGCAAGGGCAATATGCCGGTGGAGCTGGAGATCTTCGACTACGATGTGGATAAGAAGAGCCTGATGGGCCCCGCCCCCTATGCCGCCCAGTTTGCCGCTGAAATCCGCAAGGAGTATGACAACTTCGGCCTGCTGCTGGATCTGAGCCACCTGCCCCTGACCCGGGAAGGCAGCAAGGAAGCGGTCGAGGCTGTCAAGGATTATCTGACCCATGTGCACATCGGCAACGCGGTCCTGCCCGATGCCGATCCCAGCGTGCCCGCTTATGGCGACGATCATCCCCGCTTCGGCTTCCCCAACTCCGCCAACGATGTGGATCAGATCGTGGAGTTCCTCAAGGCCCTGTTCGAGGCCGGTTACCTGGGCGAAGGCAAGCGCCCCGTCATCAGCTTCGAGGTCAAGCCTCAGCCCGACGAGGATGCCGATATCGTGATCGCCCACTGCAAGAGAGCCCTCAACGAAGCCTGGGCCAAGCTGGAAATCTAAATAAGGGGAGAATCTCTTAACATGAATAAAATTGTCATTCTAGACGGTTATACCGAAAACCCCGGCGACCTGTCATGGGAAGGGTTTGAAAAGCTGGGCCAGCTGACGGTGTATGAGCGCACCCCTGCCGACAAGATCATCGAGCGCATCGGCGACGCGGACGCTGTCATTGTCAACAAATGCCCCGTCAGCCGTGAAACCATGGATGCCTGCCCCAATATCAAGTATATCGGCGTGCTGGCCACCGGCTACAACATTGTGGATGTGGCTGCCGCCAAAGAGAAGGGCATCATTGTTTCCAACATCCCCACCTATGGCACCACCGCCGTGGCGCAGTTTGTGTTCGCCCTGCTGCTGGAGATCTGCCATCATGTGGATGCCCACAGCAACGCCGTCAAGGCCGGCGACTGGACCAACAACAAGGATTGGTGCTTCTGGAATTATCCCCTCATCGAGCTGGCGGGCAAGACCATGGGCATCATCGGTTTCGGCCGCATCGGCCAGAACACCGCCCAGATCGCCAAGGCGCTGGGGATGAACATCATCGCTTATGATGAATATCCCAACGACGCCGGCCGCGCCATCGGGGAGTATGTTTCACTGGATGAATTGTTCGCCCGTTCCGATGTGATCTCCCTGCACTGCCCGCTGTTCTCCTCCACCCAGGGCATCATCAACAAGGAGAACATCGCCAAGATGAAGGATGGCGTCATCATCATCAACACCTCCCGCGGCCCGCTGGTGGTGGAGCAGGATCTGTATGACGCGCTGGAATCCGGCAAGGTGTATGCCGCCGGTGTGGACGTGGTCTCCACCGAGCCTATCCGGGAGGACAACGTGCTGCTCAAGGCGAAAAACATCTTCATCACCCCGCACATCGCCTGGGCGCCCAAGGAATCCCGCATGCGCCTGATGGATATTGCCGTGGAGAACCTGGCCAAGTTCTATGCCGGTGAGCCCGTCAACGTCGTCAACAAATAACCCTTCGTTTTCCTTCCATTCCGCCTCTGTGCCAGCCGGTGCAGGGGCGGAATTTTTTCTTTCCCCCTAAAAAGCGCAAAAAAAGCACCCCGCGCAGGGGTGCTTTTTTCATGCACTGTTTATCTTAAGAAAGGCGGTTTTTAAAATCCTCATAGCCAAAACGGCGCACCAATTCCAGGCTGCCGTCCAGCCGGCGCAGCACAATCTGCGGCAGGGGCATGCCGTTGAAGGTGTTGGTCTTGACCATGGTGTAGAGGGCCATATCCTCAAAGACCAGCCGCTGTCCGATTTCCAGCGGCGCATCGAAGGAATAATCCCCGATCACATCCCCCGCCAGGCAGGTCGGCCCGCCCAGCCGGTAGGTATACCGCTTCTCCCCCGCCTCGCCGGCGCCGGCCAGCGGCGGGCGGTAGGGCATCTCCAGCACGTCGGGCATGTGGCAGGCGGCAGAGGTATCCAAAATCGCGATATGCATACCGTTTTCCAGGGTTTCCAGCACCTGCGTAACCAAAAATCCTGCCCGCAGCACCACGGCCTCGCCGGGCTCCAGATAAACCTGCAGGCCGTATTTTTCCCGCAGACCGCGCACCAGCCGGATCAGCCGCTGCCGGTCATAATCCGGCCGGGTGATATGGTGGCCGCCTCCCAAGTTGAGCCATTTCATCCGGGGCAGGTACCGGCCGAATTTTTCCTCCACGGCGGCGAGGGTGGTCTCCAGGGCGTCGCTGTCCTGCTCGCACAGGGTGTGGAAATGCAGCCCATCCAAAAGGGGCAGCAGGCTTTCGTCAAACTGGGCCGCCGTCGTGCCCAGCCGGGAGCCGGGCGCGCAGGGGTCGTAGATGGCGTGCCCTTCCTGGGTGGAGCATTCCGGGTTGAGGCGCAGCCCCACCTGCTTGCCCGCCGCCTTGGCCGCAGGGCCGAATTTTTTCAGCTGTGCGGGGCTGTTGAACACGATGTGATCCACATAGCCCAGCAGCTCTTCCATCTCTTCCGGGCGAAATGCAGGGCTGTAGACGTGGGTCTCCCCGCCGAATTCCTCCCGGCCCAGCCGCGCCTCATACAGGCCGCTGGCGGTGCTGCCCGCCAGATACTGCCGCATCAGCGGGTAAAGACGGAACATGGAAAACGCCTTCTGCGCCAGCAGGATCTTGCAGTCGGCCGCGTCGGCCACCTGGCGCAGAATCTCCAGATTCTCCCGCACCAGGCCTTCATCCACCAGGAAAAAGGGGGTGCGCAATTCCTTTGTGTTGTTGGCCATCTCAGTCCACCAGCACCGGATGGCGGTCTTCCTGCCAGGGCAGGCCCCAGCGATTGAGCGCATCCATAAACGGGTCGGGATCAAACTCCTCCACGTTGAAGACGCCGGGCTTCTTCCATTTGCCCTGCAGCATCAGCATGGCGCCGATCATGGCGGGCACGCCGGTGGTGTAGGAAATGGCCTGGGAGCCCACCTCGCGGTAGCACTCCTGGTGGTCGCAGATGTTGTAGAGATAGTAGGTCTTCTCCTTGCCATCCTTGACGCCCTGGAAAATGCAGCCGATATTGGTCTTGCCCACGGTGCGGGGGCCGAGGGAGGCCGGGTCGGGCAGCACCGCCTTGAGGAACTGCAGGGGGACAATCTCCCTGCCCTCATAGAGGATCGGCTTGATGGAGGTCATGCCCACATCCTCCAGGCATTTCAGATGGGTCAGATAGCTCTGGCCGAAGGTCATGAAAAAGCGGATGCGCTTGATGCCGGGGATGTTGAGCGCCAGGGATTCCAGCTCCTCGTGGTGCAGCAGGTACATATCCTTTTTGCCCACGCCGGCAAAGTCATATTCCCGCTTGATCTCCATGGGCTTGGTCTCCACCCAGTGGCCGTCCTCCCAATAGGAGCCATTGGCCGAAACCTCCCGGATGTTGATCTCGGGGTTGAAGTTGGTGGCGAAGGGATAACCGTGATCGCCGCCGTTGCAGTCCAGGATATCGATATAGTGGATCTCGTCAAACTCATGCTTGAGGGCATAGGCGGAGAACACCCCCGTCACGCCGGGGTCGAAGCCGCAGCCCAGCACAGCGGTGATGCCCGCCTCGCGAAAGCGGTCCCGGTAGGCCCACTGCCACTTGTATTCAAACTTGGCGGTATCCTCCGGCTCATAGTTGGCCGTATCCAGATAGTCGGTCCTGGTGGCCAGGCAGGCGTCCATGATGGTCAGATCCTGATAGGGCAGGGCCAGGTTCATGACCACATCCGGCCGGAATTTTTCGATCAGGGCCACCAGCTCCTCCACCTTGTCCGCATCCACCTGGGCGGTGGAGATCTTGGTGGAAGTGGTGCCCTGCAGCTTTTCCTTCAAAGCGTCGCACTTGGATTTGGTGCGGCTTGCAATGCAGATCTCCTCAAAGACCTCGCTGTTCTGGCAGCATTTGTGAATGGCCACGCTGGCCACGCCGCCGCAGCCGATGATCAACGCTTTTCCCATGAGAATTCCTCCCTTTTCGCTTAAATTTCAAAACAAACGGGGCCGGCAGCCCGGCCGCCGCAAAACGGCCGTGTCAGGCCTGCGCCGGTTCGGGGAAGGCCAGCAGCATCTCCCGCACGATTTTGCAGGCCGCCATGGTGGAAGCCCCGCTGGCGTCGTAATGGGGGCTCAGCTCGTTGACGTCGCAGGCCACCACCCGGCAGTGCCGGCAGACACGCTCTGCCGCGCGGCGCAGCTCGTCAAAGCTGACCCCGCCCGGCTCGGGGGTGCCGGTGCCGGGGAAAACCGAAGGGTCCAGCACGTCCAGATCCACCGTCAGGTAGACGGGGACGCCCTGCAGGGCCTGGACCGTCTCCTGCAAGCCTTCAAAATCAAACATCCGGGTCAAGACGTGCTCCCGCCCCCAGTAGATCTCCGCCCGGTCGCCGGAGCGGATGCCGAACTGATGGATGCGCCCGTCGCCCAGGATCTCCCAGCAGCGGCGCATGACGCACGCGTGGGAAAGCGGCGCACCCAGATAATCCTCCCGCAGGTCGGCGTGGGCGTCAAAATGGATGATGTGCAGATCCGGATACGCCTTGGCGGCAGCGCGCACCGCCCCCAGTGTCACCAGATGCTCGCCCCCCAATAAGAAGGGCCGCTTGCCGCCGGCCAGGATGGCGGCAGCCCGCTCTTCAATATCCCGGAGGGCCAGGGCCGTATCGCCGAAGCAGAGCTCCAGGTCGCCGCTGTCAAACACCGGGGCGTCCTCCAGGTCCCGGTCCTGATAGGGGCTGTAGCTTTCCAGGCCGTAGCTTTCCTGCCGGATGGCCCGGCTGCCGAAGCGGGTACCCGGCCGGTAAGAGGTGGTGGAATCAAAGGGCGCGCCGTAAAGCACAGTGGCCGCAGATTCATATTCCTTGTCGCAGCAGAGAAAAGTTTCCACATTTTTATTCAACATCTTTCAGCATCTCCTCCACATAGGCGGGCAGATAAAAGGCGCCCCGGTGCAGCGTAGTGGTGTAATACTGGCAGTCCAGCCCGCGCATATTCCAGCGCACCTCGTCCAGATCCTTGAGGGGATGGTATTTCTTCGAGGCAAAGCCGAACAGCCAGTGCCCCGACGGGTAGGTGGGAATGTGCGCCTGGTAGACCCGGCTGATGGGGAAGGATTCCACAATGCGCTTGTGGGCCCGCTGGCAGGCCAGGGCGTCCTGGGCGTAGAAGGGGCTCTCGTGCTGGTTGACCATGATGCCGTCCTCCCGCAGGGCCTTAAAGCAGCTGCCGTAAAACTCCCGGGTAAACAGCCCCTCCCCCGGGCCGAAGGGATCGGTGGAATCCACAATGATCAGGTCATAGGCATCCACCTTGCGGCGCACAAATTTGACGCCGTCCTCATAATGGATGTGCAGCCGGGGGTCATCCAGCCGGCAGGCGGTCTGGGGCAGATACTGCCGGCAGACCTCCACCACCAGGGGGTCGATCTCCACCATGTCGATGTGCTCGATCTCCGGGTAACGGGCCAGCTCCCGGATGACGCCCCCATCCCCCGCGCCGATGACCAGCACCTGCCGCACCTTGGGATGCACCGCCATCGGCACATGGGTGATCATCTCGTGATAGATAAACTCATCCTTCTCGGTGAGCATCATATAGCCGTCCAGCGTGAGGAAGCGGCCGAATTCCGGGGAATCGAACACGTCGATCCGCTGGAACTCGCTTTTGCCGCTGTAAAGCTGCCGGTCGATGCGGATGGAGAGCTTCACATTGGACGTCTGTTCTTCCGAAAACCAAAAGTCCATCTTATACTCCTTTCAGTACATTGAGCCGCAGGATGTCCGGGTCCTCCGGGCCGGTCATGGAACAGCCCTTTTCCTTGGCGTAGGCGATATATTCCAGAATTTCGCGGGTGATGCGCTCCCCCGGGGCCAGGATGGGGATGCCCGGCGGGTAGCACATGACAAATTCGCTGCAGATGCGGTTTTCCGTGGCCTCGATGGGCAGCGATTCCTTCTCGGCATAAAAGGCCTCCTGCGGGGAGACCGCCACCTCCGGGTCCAGGTATTCCTGGGTCATCAGGCCGGTTTTTTCCTTGCCGAAACGGCGGCGCACCTCTGCCAGGGCGCTGACCAGCCGCTCAACCTCCCGCGGCCGGTCCCCGATGGAAAGGTACGCCAGGATATTGCCCAGATCGCCGAATTCGATCTGGATGTCGTATTCATCCCGCAATAGGTCGTAGACCTCGATACCGGCCAGGCCGGTATCCAGCGTGTTGACCGAAAGCTTGGTCACGTCAAAATCAAAGATGCTGTCGCCGTTGACCAGCTCCCGGGAAAAGGCGTAGTAGCCGCCGATGTCGTTGATCTCCTCCCTGGCGTACTCGGCCAGCTCCACCACCCGGGCAAAGGATTCCTTGCCCCGCAGCGCCAGGTTCCGGCGGGAAATATCCAGGCTGGAAAGCAGCAGATAAGAGGCGCTGGTGGTCTGGGTCAGATTGATGATCTGCCGCACATAGCCCTGGGACATTTCCGGGCCGATGAGCAGCAGGGAGCTCTGGGTCAGGCTGCCGCCGGATTTGTGCATCGAAACAGCGGCCATATCCGCCCCCGCCGCCATGGCGGAAACCGGCAGGTTTTCTCCAAAATAAAAATGGGTGCCGTGGGCCTCATCCACCAGGCAGCGCATGCCGTGGCGGTGGGCCAGCTGCACAATGGAGCGCAGATCGGAACAGATGCCGTAATAGGTGGGGTTGTTGACCAGGATGGCCTTGGCGTCCGGGTGGCGGCGCACCGCCTCCTCCACGTCCTTCAGGCTCATGCCCAGCGGGATGCCCAGCCGCTCATCGCAGGCGGGGTTGACATACACCGGGATCGCCCCGCAGAGCACCATGGCCCCCATGACGCTGCGGTGCACATTGCGGGGCAGGATGATCTTTTCCCCGCGCCCCGCCACCGAGAGGATCATGCTCTGCACCGCAGAGGTGGTGCCCCCCACCATCAAAAAGGCGTGAGCCGCCCCAAAGGCCTCGGCCGCCAGGCACTCCGCATCGCGGATCACCGAGATGGGATGGCACAGGTTATCCAGCGGCTTCATGGAGTTGACGTCCATCTGCACGCAGCGCTCCCCCAGCAGGGCGGTCAGCTCCGGGTTGCCCCGGCCGCGCTTGTGGCCCGGCACGTCAAAGGGGACCACCCGCATCTGGCCGAAGCGTTCCAGCGCCTCATAGATGGGCGCATTCTGCTGTGATAAGGTTTTTTTCATGCTGCTTCTCTTCCCTTTTTAATAGATATTCCTGCCGCTGAAGATTTCGATCATTTCCCGGCGGATGCTGTCGGTGATCTCCAGGCGGGTGTGGGGCGGCAGCTCGTAAACATCCGTGTTGAACAGGTAATCCTGCAGGTTGATCTCTTTTTTCATCATTTTGGTATGGAACAGGTTGGCCTCATAGACGTTGATATCCACCGCGTCGTACTGCCAGCGGATCTCCGGCGAGATATAATCCTGGATCGAGGTGATCTCGTGATCCAGAAACAGCTTTTTGCCGTTGACGTCGCGGGTGAAGCCCCGCACCCGGTAATCCATGGTGATGATATCCGACTCAAAGGAGCCGATGAGGTAATCCAGGGTGGAAAGGGGCGTGATCTCCCCGCAGGTGGCCACGTCGATATCCACCCGGAAGGTCGCCAGGCAGGTCTCGGGGTGGTATTCGGGATAGGTGTGCACCGTCACATGGCTTTTATCCAGATGGGCCAGCTGGGTCTCCCCCTGCACCGGGATCATGGAGCCTTCCGCAATCAGGATGGTCACCGAGGCCCCCTGAGGGTCGTAATCCTGCTTGGAAATATGCAGCACCGTCGCCCCGATCATATCCGTCAGGCGGGTGAGCATGTTGGTCAATCGTTCGGAGTTGTACTGTTTATCGATATAAGCGATATAGTCCCTCTGTTCCCGGGCGCTCTTTGCATAACAGACGTCGTAAATGTTAAAGCTCAGCGCCTTGGTCAAATTGTTAAAGCCGTACAGTTTCAGTTTCTCCTGCACCATGCCTTCACTCCCCCTGACAGCCGCCTCCCAGCGGCTGGTATTCTCAAAAAAATTGCCAAAAAACAAGAAAAAGCGCAGGCGATGCATCTGCATCACTTGCGCGGCATTCCAACAACAGCAGCCTTCCCCGCCCCGGCGGCGCCGGAAAAGAAGGGCCAACATTTCAGGAGCTGCAGAGATCAGAGTTTCGGTAGCAAATATCTTCACTATTCATACTCTTATTGACCGTTTCACAAGTTGATGTGCAAAGCGATGCACCGGGTTATGAAGTAACCAACTTATAAAATTTGAGCTTCTAACTCAATCAATAAGGCGGCACCAGCCGCCAAGGCGAGCCGGCCACAACCGGGGAAAACCGGTGCCCCAAAGGGAACGGCCGAAAATATTTGCATGGAATACTCTGTCATCCTTTACAAAATCCCATGTCGAGTTAATCATAAGCTTTTTTAGGGAAAATGTCAATATTTTTCGGAGCCTATGGGGAAAACTTTTGCTTTGTCCCATCCGGCGCCAAAGGCACGGGACAAATCCGCCGGCGCATAGAATAGCACCACCGAAATAAAGGCCAAGGAGGCTTACGTATGCTGTTGGAACTGCTGGGCGCCCTCTCGATGGTGCGCTATCTTTTCTTTGCCCTGCATTTAAGCGGACAGAACTCCTTCCCCAAGCCGCTGAGCGCGCAGGAGGAACGGGAATGCTTAAAGGCCGTAGCCGAGGGGGACGAGGCCGCCCGCCACCGGCTGATCGAGCACAACCTGCGCCTGGTGGCCCACATCATCAAAAAATATTACGCTGCCTGCGGCGCGGACCAGGAGGATCTGATCTCCATCGGCACCGTGGGCCTGATCAAAGCAGCCTCCACCTTTGATTACACCAAGGGCACCAAATTTGCCACCTACGCCTCCCGCTGCATCGAGAATGAGATCCTCATGTACTTCCGCAGCCGCAGAAAATCCCTGCAGGATGTCAGCATCTCCGACCCTATCGACATCGACAAGGACGGCAATTCCCTCACCCTGATGGATGTGATGAGCGAGGATGACAACCTCATCGACCAGCTGGACTGCAAGATGAAAATGGAGCAGCTCTACCGCCTGTTGGAGGAAAAACTCTCCCCCCGCCAGCGGGAGGTGCTCACCTGCCGCTACGGACTGTACGGCATGCGCAGCCAGACCCAACGGGAGGTGGCGGCCCTGCTGGGCATTTCCCGGAGCTATGTATAGCGACGCCACTAATGTAAACGAAGCCCGGAAAGCCTGATGTAGACTGGCTTTCCGGGCTTCGTTCTTGCCTTG
>CAJFPC010000077.1 GCA_904398325.1 Candidatus Neoruminococcus faecicola
CGATTACAGCAGGTGATAGTTGGCAATGATGGTGGCAAAGACGATGGCAACCATGGAAAGCAGCTTGATCAGGATGTTGATGGAGGGGCCGCTGGTATCCTTGAAGGGGTCGCCCACCGTGTCGCCCACAACGGCAGCCTTGTGGCATTCAGAGCCCTTGCCGCCGTGGTTGCCGGCTTCGATGTACTTTTTGGCGTTATCCCACGCGCCACCGGAGTTGGCCATCATGATGGCCAGCACAAAGCCGGAGATGGTGGAACCGGCCAGCATGCCGGCCACGCCGTTGACACCCAGGATCAGGCCGCACACAATGGGGGAGATGATGGCCAGCAGCGCAGGGGGGGTCATTTCCTTCTGTGCGGCGCGGGTGCACATATCCACGCAGGTGGCATAGTCGGGCTTGGCCTCGCCGGTCATGATACCCTTGATCTCTTTAAACTGACGGCGCACTTCCAGCACAATGGACTGGGCGGAACGACCCACGGCCTCCATGGTCATGGAAGCGAACACAAAGGGCAGCATGGCGCCTACAAACAGGCCGATCAGCGTGGTGGGGTTGAGGACGGAAAGATCCAGCACCAGGTCGGGGTTGACCAGCTGCACCTGCTCCACAAAGGAGACAACCAGCGCCAGGGCGGTCAGTGCAGCGGAGCCGATGGCAAAGCCCTTGCCGGTGGCGGCAGTGGTGTTGCCCAGAGAATCCAGCGCGTCGGTGCGGCGGCGGACCTCTTCGCCCAGGCCGCACATTTCGGCGATGCCGCCGGCGTTGTCAGCCACAGGGCCATAGGCGTCGGTGGCCAGGGTGATGCCCAGGGTAGAGAGCATGCCCACCGCAGACAGGCCCACGCCGTACAGGCCGGCGTTGAAGGATTCCATACCGCCGGAGAGATAGAAGCTGACGAGCACCGAGATGCCCACGATGATCACCGGGATGGCGGTGGAGATCATGCCCAGGGAGAGGCCGCCGATAATCAGGGTGGCGGAGCCGGTCTCAGAGGTGCCGGAAAGCTTCTGGGTGGGCTTGTAGGCGTCAGAGGTGTAATACTCGGTGAAGAAGCCGATCAGGATGCCGGCCACCAGGCCGGAGAGGATGGCAAAATAGATGCCGATATGCTCCATGCCCAGGGTGAAATACACCAGGAAGAAGGCGGCAACCGCCACAATCACCGAGCTGATGTTGGTGCCTCTTCTCAGGCAGCTGAGCAGCTGCTTCTGGGTGGCGTTCTCATCGGTGCGCACAAAGAAGGTGCCGATGATGGAGGCGAACACGCCGATGGCGGCCAGGATCATGGGGATAGCCATGCCGTAGAAGCCGAAGCCGGCGGGGATGGCCAGAGCGCAGGCAGAGATTCTGGCGCCGAAATAGGATTCGTACAGGTCGGCGCCCATGCCGGCCACGTCGCCCACGTTGTCGCCCACGTTATCGGCAATAACAGCAGGGTTTCTCGGGTCATCCTCGGGGATGCCGGCTTCCACCTTGCCCACCAGGTCGGCGCCCACGTCGGCAGCCTTGGTGAAGATGCCGCCGCCCACACGGGCAAACAGCGCCATGGCGGAGGCACCCATGCCGAAGGTCAGCATGGCGGAGGCGATAGCCTGGAAGTCGTCACCGTAAACGGCCCGCAGCACATAATACCAGATGGACATATCCAGCATGCCCAGGCCCACCACGGTGAAGCCCATGACGGCGCCGGCGGAGAAAGCCACCCGCAGGCCCTTGTTCAGGCTGTGATGCGCGGCATTGGCAGTACGCGCATTGGCGGAAGTGGCGATCTTCATGCCAAAGTAGCCGGAAAGGGCGGAGAAGCAGCCGCCGGTCACAAAGGCGACGCAGGTCAGCGGGTTGACCATGCCCAGGAAACCCAGTACCAGCAGGATCACAAACATCACGGCGAAGAACTTCGCCACACCCTTGTACTGGCGGGCCAGATAGGCATTGGCGCCATGACGGATATACCCGGAGATCTCTTTCATCTCAGGCGTGCCTTCATCCTCCTTAAGTACCCGCTTTGCCAGGTACCAGGCGAACAGAAGGCCGGCCGCTGCACCCAGCGGCGACAGAATCATGATATCCATTCTATACCTCCTACACTCAGGCGGGGGAGCGTAAAACTCCCCCAAAATTAACGAACTAATTTTAATAAATAATGTACATAAAGTCAACGATTTGTGAAAGTTTCGGTTGATTACCTAAAAATGCCCAGGAGAAAAAGCAAATGTTATGAGAAATTGGCACGGAATTTTCCGCATAAAATCACAGAGAAAAACCACATTTCACAATTTGCGCAGGGCTGGACAGCCTGCCCTTCCCACGGTACAATAGAAGGGAAGGAGGCGGTTCGGCCATGTATCAGAAGAAATACCTCATCGCCCTGGACCAGGGCACCACCAGCTCCCGCGCCATCCTCTTTGACCGCGCTGGGCAGGCGGTTGCCTCTGCCCAGAAGGAGCTGGCCCAGCATTATCCGCAGCCCGGCTGGGTTGAGGAGGATGCTATGGAGCTGTATGCCACCCAGTACGGCGTCTTGATGGAATTGCTGGCGATTTCGGCGGTGCGGCCGGAGGAGATTGCGGCCATCGGCATCACCAACCAGCGGGAGACCACCATCCTCTGGGACCGCGAAACCGGCAAGCCGGTCTACAACGCCATTGTCTGGCAGTGCCGCCGCACCGCGGCCTATTGCGAGGAGCTGAAATCCGGCCCGCTGGCGGAGGAGATCCGCCGCACCACCGGCCTGGTGGTGGACGCCTATTTTTCCGCCACCAAGATCCGCTGGATCCTCGACCATGTCCCCGAGGCTGCCCGGCTGGCCCGGGAAGGGCGGCTGTTGTTCGGCACGGTGGATACCTGGCTGATCTGGAAGCTCACCGGCGGCCGGGTGCATGCCACCGATTACACCAATGCCTCCCGCACCATGCTGTTTGATGTGGAAAAGCTCCAATGGGACGAAGGCCTCTGCCGTCAGCTGGGCATCCCCATGGAGATTCTGCCCCAGGTGCGCCCCAGCAGCGGCGAGTTCGGCACAGCGCTGGTCCAGGGGGTTCAAATCCCCATCACCGGGGTGGCGGGGGATCAGCAGGCGGCGCTGTACGGCCAGTGCTGCTTTGAGAGCGGCATGGCCAAAAACACCTATGGCACCGGCTGCTTTTTATTGATGAACACCGGCGAAAAGCTCTGCCGCAGCAGCTGCGGGCTGATCACCACCATCGCCGCCAGCGCCGGCGGCCGGGTGCAGTATGCCCTGGAAGGCAGCGTCTTTGTGGCGGGGGCGCTGATCCAGTGGCTGCGGGATGAGATGCGCTTTATCACCGAGGCGGCGGATACGGAATATTTTGCCCGCCGCGTGCCGGATAACGGCGGGGTGTATGTGGTGCCGGCCTTCACCGGCATGGGGGCGCCCTATTGGGATATGTATGCCCGGGGCACCATCTCGGGGCTGACCCGGGGCACCACCCGCAACCACATCATCCGTGCCAGCCTGGAGGCGATCGCCTATCAGGTGCGGGATATCCTGGCCGCTATGGTGGAGGATACCGGCGCGCCGCTGCAGCAGCTGCGGGTGGATGGCGGCGCCAGCGCCAACGATTTTCTCATGCAGTTTCAGGCGGATCTGCTGGACTGCACGCTGATCCGCCCGCTGAACCGGGAAACCACCGCCCAGGGCGCCGCTTTTTTGGCGGGGCTGGCCGTGGGGTTCTGGCGGGATGAGGAGGAGCTGCGCGGCCTGGTGCAGGTGGAAAAGACCTTCTGCCCCGCCATGGGGGAGGAGGAGCGCCAGCGCCTGCTGGCCGGCTGGAACCGGGCGGTGGGCCGCACGCTGGAGCGCCCCTGACCCGGCGCATCGGAAGGCAAAAAAATCCCGCCGGTGCGGCGGGATGATTCTGAATGGTTTTAAGCGAAAAAGTCGTAAAACAGCTTGCCGAACAGCAGCAGGATGGCGATAATCATCACCGGCCGGATAAATCGGGAGCCGAACCGGATGGCCAAAAAGGAGCCGGCAAAATTCCCGGCGATGTTGCAGGCCATGGCGGGCAGGGCCACCAGGAACAGGATTTTGCCCCCCAATAAGAAGCCCACCGTGGAGGCCAGGTTGGAGGCCAGATTGACCACCTTGGCGCAGCCGGAGGAAATCTTCAGGTTATATCCCAGGATGCCGGTATAAGCCAGGATTAAAAAGGTGCCGGTTCCTGGCCCCACGATGCCGTCATACCCGCCGATGACAAGGCCGATGAAAAAGCTGATGACTGCCAGGCGCACGCTCCCCATAGGCTTGGGGGCGGCGTCATCCTCGCCGAAATGGTGCCGGGTGAGCAGGATTACCGCCACCACCGGCAGCGCCGCCAGCAGGAAGGCCTTCAGGGTATCCGGATTCAGCTGCAGTGCAATGGAAGTGGTGCACCAGGCGCCGATGAGCGCCCCTGCGGCGGAGCACAGCGCCGGGCGCAGCGCGATATTGCCGCTGCGCAGAAAGTTGATGGCAGCGGTGGCGGTGCCTACGCAGGCTGCCAGCTTGTTGGTGCCGTAGGCATAATGCACCGGCAGCCCGGCAATCAGATAGGCGGGTAGGGAGATGATCCCTCCGCCGCCGGCGATAGAATCGATAAACCCGGCCAGAAAAATCAGCGGGCAGACAATCAGCAGCACCTGTGCCAGGTGAAGTTCCGGCATGGGATGCCCCCCTTTTTTTATTGCGGTTTGCCTCTATTATAATGGATGGAGCGGGAAAAGGAAAGCCATAGCTGCACCAGGGAGGGAGATTATGGGAAAAATTGCAGCCAGCGCCTGCCTGTGCGGCATCCCCTGCCGTTATGACGGGCGGGATAATCGGGTGGAAGCGATTGCCCGGCTTTATCAGCAGGGCAGGGTGCAGGCGGTCTGCCCGGAGGTGCAGGGCGGGCTGCCGGTGCCCCGCACCCCCTGCGAGCTCTGCGGGGGCCGGGTGCTGGACCGGGACGGCAGAGACCGCACCGATGCTTTTTTGCAGGGCGCTCAAAAAGCCCTGCAGCTGGCGGTTTGGGCGGGGGCGCGGGTGGCGGTGCTCAAAGAGGGCAGCCCCTCCTGTGGATGCCGGCGCATTTATGACGGCAGCTTTTCCGGGGTGAAGATCCCCGGCATGGGCGTGGCGGCGCGCCTTTTTCAGCAGGAAGGAATCCGCGTGTTCAGTGAGAACGAGCTGGAGGAGGCCCTGGCCGTCTGGCGGGAGGCTGACCCACCGGGGGGAGCTGTATAAGGTAAAATCCCAGGAGGAGAGAGCGGTGCGGCCGGGCGGCTGCGCCGCTTATTTGGTGCGTTTTATCCGAAAAAGGCATCAAACAGCCCGTCCTGCCCGGGAAAATGGGTCACATAGCCCACGGCGATCTGGCCGCCGGTGGCGCGGATGATCTTCCGGGCGCCCTGTGGCCCAAAGGCGCCGCACAACTCGATGGCGCCGAAACCCTCCTGCTTGCAGCGTTCGGCCAGCTGCACCGCTTCCTGCAGGGTGCGGACGGTAAATATGTGGGAAAGCATCCCCGCCGTCTCAAAGGATGCCTGGTGCTGCCGGGGCTGATATTCCTGCCCCATGAGAAAAAAATGCGTATTTTTTCATCTGGTTTTCCTCCTTTCCCGGCGCCCGTGCTGGGCTGTTCACCGCCGCACCCAACCGCGGCGGCATAAAAATAGCGGCACCGCCCTTTGTGAGCCGTACCGACATTTTGTGATCCTTTTTCTCAGCCCCGGTAGTCGGCGCTCCAGTCAAAAATCAGGCCGGTCTGGGGGTCGATTTCAAATTCGTACCAGATACCGCCGTAGGAGGCGTTCCCCTCAAAGCGGGTGCGCCCGTCGTCGCGCTCCTCCCAGATGCGGATATCCTCCGCTGCAATGCCGGGAATTCTCTCCTGCACCAGAGCAGTGGCCCCGCTTAAATCCACCGGGCTTCCTCCCAGGGAGGGGAGAGCCTCTTCCTTCACCTCATAGTCGGCGCCGAGAATACGGCCGTCATCCAGGGCGATTTCATAATCATAATCGCCGTAGCTGGTTTCAAATTCGATGTCATAGATCGGGACGCCGTTGTCGCTGTCGCGCTCCACTTTCATATTGTAGGCGTCTTCTTCCGGCACGCCGGCGTTTTCCAGTGCGGCGGAAAGAGCCGTATCCTGGTCAATCTGCTGGGAAGCGGACGCGGTCGGCATGCTGGATTGCTCCGGCGGCTGCGGCATGGCGGGTGCGCCCTGCGAAGCGGCGGATGTTTCCGCAGCAGAAGCGGGGGCACTGGGCGCCGCAGTTTGGGAAGAAGCCGTAGGCGCCTGCTGGCCGCTGCATCCTGCCAGCAGTGCCAGGGTCAGCAGAAGTGCCGGCCACTGCATATGTTTTAACATGGTACAACCTCCTTGTGAACCAAAAAGAATAGATTGAAAATATTATCATTATTATAGCACAAATCTGCTGGGAATAGAAGAAAATGGAACCGCTGTGCGAAAATATTTTGTTCCGCCACTTTTGGCAGGTGGCCGCCGCGAGGGCACTTTGGACAGAACAGGCAAGCCGGGCGCGCCCTTTTGCGGAAAAGGGGGCTAGGGAGCGGGCGGATGCTTCTTTTCTGCCGCGGGCAAAAAAAGAAGCCGGAGCAAAGCGGACTTTGCTCCGACGTGGCAGAAGCGGTCAGTTTAGATTTGTTTTAAACGCGTGCAGAAACCCCGGAAAAAGCAAAAGGTCTGGTTGAGGGATAAAGAGAAACCCGTCCCTCGTCGGCAGGCCGAAGGGCATCTGTCGACGCTCCCCTGTGGGGGAAAACAGGGAATTTTAAGAGCGAAGCGGAGAAAATTTCCGTCCCATAGGGGGCAAAGCCCCCTGTGAAAAAATCCCGTTACGGCAAGTTGTG
The DNA here is from genome assembly GCA_904398325.1 of Candidatus Neoruminococcus faecicola. Taxonomy (GTDB): domain Bacteria; phylum Bacillota; class Clostridia; order Oscillospirales; family Ruminococcaceae; genus Neoruminococcus; species Neoruminococcus faecicola. The sequence continues at coordinate 6,861 of CAJFPC010000077.1, forward strand.
ACGGGATTTTTGGCAGCGGCGGTCAGTTTCGGTCGCAGGCACCGCAAAAGGGTGACAGCGACCGCGAGCCGTCGTGAGGGTGCTTTGGGCAGAACAGGCAAGCCGGGCGCGCCCTTTTGCGGAAAAGGGGGCAAGGGAGCGGGCGGATGTTTTTTCTGCAGCGGGCAAAAAAAGAAGCCGGAGCAAAGCGGACGTTGCTCCGATGTGGCAGAGGCGGTCAGTTTCGATTTGTTTTAAACGCGTGCAGAAACCCCGGAAAAAGCAAAAGGCCCGGAGCGCGAAATGGCTCCAGGCCCCTGCCTGGTGGCTGGGCTGGCTGGATTCGGACCAGCGAGATGCAGGAGTCAAAGTCCTGTGCCTTACCGCTTGGCTACAGCCCAAAATATGAGAAAAAGGTAAGACAACGCCTTACCTTTTTCTTAGTTTGTGGGGTGGATACAGGGATTCGAACCCTGGGCCTCCAGAGCCACAATCTGGCGCGCTAACCAGCTGCGCTATACCCACCACATTATGGTGCGCCAAGAGGGACTCGAACCCCCGACCTACTGCTTAGAAGGCAGTTGCTCTATCCAGCTGAGCTATTGGCGCAAAACTACCTGTCAACCGCAGGCTGGAGCGGGTGATGAGAATCGAACTCACGCGACCAGCTTGGAAGGCTGGAGTTCTGCCATTAAACTACACCCGCGCTTAACAGCGAATTAAATTTTACCAAAAGCGGGCACTTTTGTCAAGCATTTTTTCTCGGAGCCTGCCCGGGAGGGATGAAAAAATTTTTTGCCGCTGCAGGGAAATCCTGCAAAATCTCCACTTATCAAATAGAAAACCAAAAGAGAGGTGACAACGGATGAAAAGAATGTTATCCCTGCTGCTTGCGCTGACCATGACAGCCGCCCTCACCGGCTGCGGCGGCGCCGACATGTCAGCCCAATCCACCAGCAGCACTGCGGCGGCCATGGATACCGGTTATTATGCGGAATCCGGCTACTACGACGATGCGCTTGCCGCGGCTCCCGAAGAGATGGCGGTGGCAGAGGCGGCCAACGGCAGCCTTACAGCGGACCGTACGTCAGCGGCCGTGGCGGACCCTGTGCAGGAAAAGAAAATCATTCGCACGGCCAGCATCCGCATGCAGACGCTGGATTTTAACCAGTGCGAGGGTCAGCTGGAGGAGCTGCTGGACGGCTATCAGGCCTATATTCAGGACAGCACCGTCTCCGGCGGCGAGCAGCTGCTTTCGGATGGCAGCTCCTACACCGAGCCGCGCTATGCCAGTTATACGGTGCGGGTGCCGGAGGACCAGCTGGACGGTTTCTTAAACGCGCTGGAAAGCGTAGGCAATGTGATTGAGACTTCTATTTCCAGCAGCGACATCAGCGACGTTTATTATGACACCCAGGCCCGGCTGGAGAATATGCAGCTGCGGGAGGAGCGCCTGCAGGAGCTGCTGGAGCAGGCCGATACACTGGAAAACCTGCTGACCATTGAGACCGAGCTCAACAATGTGCGGCTGGAAATCGAGCAGCTGACCGCCACGATGGACCGTTATGACCAGCAGGTGGCGCTTTCCACCGTGTATCTGAATGTGGAAGAGGTGCGCCAGTATGTGCCGGCAGAAGACGACAGCTTCACGGACCGGCTGCTGTATACCATGAGCCGTTCCTGGCAGAACTTTTTGCGGGGCGCCTCGGATCTGCTGTTTACCCTGGTGTATCTGCTGCCCACGCTGATCGTGCTGGCGGTGGTGCTGGCAGTGGTGATGGCTGTCCTGCGCAGAAAAGGCGTCCTCCGCTCCAAGAAAGCCAAGGCGAAGCCTGATGCTCCGGCCCAGCTGCCCGGCCAGGAAACCGCCGAGCAGCAAGCCGAAGAGAATACCCCGCCGGAACAGAAATAACCCTTTCTTCTGACAATACCACACCCTGAGAACAGAAAAACCGCCCCTAGGGGCGGTTTTTCTGCCTTATGAGTTCAAAGCCGCGGCGTCAGCTCCCCGCGGGCGAGGGCGTCCTGCCAGGCGGTCAGCAGGCGGCGCACCTCTTTGCGGTAATCCGCCCCGAAAAAGTATTCATACTCCGGGATAAAAATGGTGGCCTCAAATTCCTCCAGGGTGACGAATTTCACCTCGCTGAGCTCCTCTTTCTGGATCTGCATCTCCCCGGCGGGCACGTCGCAGCAGAACCAGTAAAGGTCGGCGAAGCTGTGCCAGTTTTTCACCCGGGCCAGAAAGTGCATCTCCTGCTCCGGCACGGCGATGCCCAATTCCTCCCGGCATTCCCGGCGGGCGGCGGCGAGGCTTTCCTCCCCGGCGACGGCGCTGCCGGCGGTCATATACCAGCGGCCGGGCAGCTGGGCTTTGGTTTCGGCCCGGCGCTGGATCAGCACCCGGCCTTGCCGGTCCAGCGGCAGGATGTGCACCACCAGGTGGTATTCCCCGTCGCCAAACGCGCTGCCCCGCTGCATGGTGCGCCCGGTGAGGCGGCCGTCGGCATCCATCACATCCCAAAGTTCCATCCAGGTTCCCCCTTTTATGATGATGTTTACAAACTGTTTCTTGCAGTATCCGCAAAAAAATATTATACTCCACTTATACCGCGATTGCAATTGCCGCTGCCGGGCACATATTCTGCTGCCGGCGGCGGAGACTAAGGATAGAACAAAGACCCGGGAGGGAAACTATGAAATATCTTCGACGGGCGGCCGCCTGCCTGGCCGCGGCCCTCTGCCTCGGCGGCTGCCAGCAGGGGCCGGTGGAGCCCAGCGAGGCAGATCCCGCAAAATTTTCGGTGGGGGCGGTTTTCAGCCAGGAGGAGGATGACTGCCACGCCGCACTGGCCCAGGCGGTCACCGCCGCGCTGGAGGATACCGGCATGCAGCTGACGGCCCAGGCCAGCGACGGGCTGCAGGTGAAGCAGAACTATCAGATCCAGCAGATGCTGCAGGCGGGCCTGGATGCCCTGGCGGTCAACCTGCAGGAGCGCAGCAGCGCCGACCAGGTGATCGCCCTGGCGCAGGAAGAAGAGGTGCCGGTGGTCTTTTTTGGGGCGCAGCCGCTGGACGGCCAGCTGGAAAGCTGGGAGAACGCCTATTATGTGGGGACGGACCTGGCCGAGGCCGGCCGGCTTTCCGGCGAGGCGCTGGCCCAGTTGTGGCAGCAGAACACCTCCCAGCTGGATACCGACGCGGACGGCGTGCTTTCGCTGGCAATCCTGCGGGGACGCGCCGGGGATAAGGACAGTGTCCTGTATGCCCAGGGGGTGATCGAGGCGCTGGAGGAGGCGGGGGTCTCCTACCAGCTGCTGGAAAATCAGGCGGTGGATTGGGACCGTAATGCGGCCGCCAAGGCTGCCGACGACCTGGTGGATGAATACGGCGCCTCGCTGGAGGCGGTATTCTGCGGCAGCGACGACATCGCCCTTGGGGCGGCCCAGACGCTGGAGGCCTACGGCTATTTTGAGACGGAAAACGGCATGCCCACGCCGGTCTTTGGGGTGGGCAGCCTGCCGGAAGCCCAGGATGCCGTGCGTGCCGGCAGGCTGTACGCCACGGTGGACTGCCGCTATGAGGAAATCGGCGATGCAGTGGCCGAGCTGTGCTTTCTGGCGGCCTGCGGCTACCCCGGCGGCGGGGAATACCTGAATTACACGCTGGAAGGGCAGTCGCTGTTTCTGACGCCCCAGCTGATGACCCAGGAGGAGCTGGGAGAGCTGGAGGAAGAAACCCCTGCCGGCCTGAGTGACACCGCCGGCCAGAGTGACACCGCGGGAGAGAGCGACACTGCCGGCGAGAGCGATCTGGTCTGAGGGAGGATGAACCTATGTGGATTCGCCCGGAAACAACAAAAGATTATACGCTGATTGACCGCCTGGTGCGGGATTCCTTCGCCACGGCGGCGGTCTCTGACGGCACCGAGCAGGACCTGGTGCTGCATCTGCGCGCGGGGAGGGACTATTTGCCCGAGCTGGCGCTGACCGCCTGGGAAGGGGAGCAGCTGATCGGCTATTTGATGTTCACCCGCTTTGCAGTGCCCGAGCTGGCCCGCCCGGTCAAAGCGCTGCTGGCGGCGCCGCTGGCGGTTCTGCCGGGGTGGCAGCGGCAGGGGGTCGGCACCGCGCTGATGCGCCGCGGCCAGGAGGATGGCCGCCGGATGGGCTTCGACGCGGTGTTCCTGCTGGGGGACCCGGCCTACTACAGCCGGCATGGCTTTTTGCCGGCCGGCAGCTTCGGCATCCGGGAAGAGACGGATCTGCCTGCTCAGTATGTGCAGGCATGCCCGCTGTATCCCGGTGCGCTGGATGGGGCCGAAGGCAGCATCGCGATTGGGCGGGTCGGCACCTGAATTTTTTGCTTGCCTTGCGGCGGCCATTGGGCCGCCGCTTTTTTTGCCGGAATCCGGCCTGAGCCAGGGGGATTTTCATTGGTACTTATCAATATTTACCAATAATTTGCGAAAATTATTTCATATTTTTTACAAAGGAGTTTGTTGACCCATAAACTAAACTGCGGTATGATTAAATTTAGATAGCCGTCAATGTATTTGAAAGAAAAGAGGAATCATCATGGATCTGAAAGGTTTTGATCTGTTGAAGTTCATTTCTATCATTCAGCGCAATACCCGGCGTTATTTTGACCTGATGCTGGAAGGCGACGGAATTGGCAGCGGACAGCAGTTTTTCCTGCTGTGGATCTATGAGAACAGCGGCATCACCATGCATGAATTATCCCGTTCCGGCAGCTTTGACAAGGCTACCGCCACCAAAGCGGTGCAAAAGCTGGCGGAAGAGGGCTATGTGACGGTGACGGTGGATCAGGCGGATAAGCGGGTGCGGCACTTGGCCGTCACCGAGAAGGCACGGGCCCTGGTGCAGAAGATCTACCGCCTGCGCAGCCGCTGGTGCCAGAGGATTTTAGACGGCTTGGATGAAAAACAGCAGCAGCGCCTGGGCAGCGCCCTGCAGCGAATGGCGGATGCCTCCAGCGCGGGGCTGGAATGGTTCTGCCAGCATGGCAAGGAGGAACAATATGTCTGAAGCGACCACATATCTGGAGCAATACCGCCGGGAAAACCCCCTGGGCACCCAGCCGGTGATGAAGCTGCTGGTGCAGTTTTCCATTCCGGCGATTATTTCCTGCCTGATCAATTCCATCTATAATATTGTGGATCAGATCTTTATCGGGCAGGGGGTAGGGTATCTGGGCAATGCGGCCACCACGGTGGCCTTCCCCATCATGACCATCCTGATGGCGTTTGGCACGCTGATCGGCGCCGGCAGCAGCGCCTATGCAGCCATCCGCCTGGGCGAAGGCAACGAAGAGGAGGCCAACCGTTCCCTCAACAATGCCTTTTGGTTTTCTCTTTTGGTGGGTATTGCGCTGATGATTGTGGGCATCCTGTTCCTGCGGCCGCTGCTGCGGCTGTTCGGCGCTGCCGACCCGGAGATCATGCGCTATGCTTATGACTATACCTTTGTCATCCTGCTGGGCACGCCGTTTAATCTGGTGAGCATTGTGCTTTCCAACCTGGCCAGAACCGACGGGCATCCCCGCCTTTCCATGTACGGCATCCTGATCGGCGCCATCCTCAACACCATCCTGGACCCCATTTATATTTTCGTGTTCCATTGGGGCGTCACGGGCGCAGCCATTGCCACCATCACTTCTCAGCTGATTTCCGCGGTGGTGCTGACGGTGTATTTTCTGCGCCCGGCCAAAAACAAGCCCCAGCACATGCGCATTACCCGGCAGGAATCCCGCCTGCGGGGGCGGCTGATTTACCGCTTTGTGACCTTGGGCATCTCCTCCGGCATTACCCAGTCGGTGGCCTGCATCATGCAGGTGGTGATGAACAACTCCCTGGTTTACTATGGGGATCTGAGCCCCACCGGCGGCAGCGTGGCCCTCAGCGCCATGGGCATTGTCATGAAGATCGCCATGATTATGGCGGCCTTTGGCATCGGCGTGGGCATCGGCGCCCAGCCGATCCTGGGCTTTAACCGCGGTGCTCAGCAGTATGGCCGCATCCGGCAGACCTATCTGCTGGCGGTGTCGTTTTCCACCGGGCTGATCCTGATCAGCTGGATGATCTGCCAGCTGTGGCCTCAGGCGATTATCAGCATCTTTGGCGACGCCAACGCCGAGTTCACCAATTTTGCGGTGCGCTGCCTGCGCATTTATTTGTTCTGCATTTTCTGCGCCGGCTTCCAGATCGTTTCCACCAACTATTTCCAGGCTACCGGTCAGCCGCTGAAGGCCTCTGTCCTCTCCATGCTGCGGCAGCTGCTGCTGCTCATCCCGCTGCTGGTGATTCTGCCCATCTTCTTCGGGCTGGACGGCATCCTGTATGCCGGCCCCATTGCGGATTTTTCCAGCGCGGTGATTGTGGCATTCTTCATTATCCCTGAGATGAAGAAGCTTTCCGCCGCCGCCCGGGCAGAGCAGGAGCGCAAAACCGCTCAGCCGGCCCAGAGCTAAAGCGTTGTCTTTTTCCGGCCCCGCCGCGGCGCGGGGCCGTTTTTTTGTGATAAAAAGGGAAAAACCCGCACTTTTGCAAACCGGATTTTAAGAGGGAAAACGCCTCCCGCGAAACTGACAAAAAGGCCTGCGGAAAAACCATACGCTTTTGGTGTAATATACGGAAATGCGCCCGAGGCTTGACGGGCGGGGCTTTTTTGGATATACTGAAATCACAGATGAAAAAGGGCGACCGTTACTGGCGGATGATTGTGGATTACCACGGGGGAACGGGAAGCCTTCACATAGCCGACCGCCTGGGCAATCCTAATCTTTATTAGGGTTGTTTTTTTGTTTATTAGGAGGTTTTTATGAGAGAGAATGCATGGGCCGGTTTCCAGACCGGGGCCTGGACCGAGGAGATCAACGTCCGGGATTTCATCCAGAAGAATTACACCCCCTACGAAGGGGACAGCAGCTTTCTGGCCGGGCCTACCGAGCGCACCAACGGCCTGATGGCGAAGCTCAACGCCCTGTTTGAGGAAGAGCACGCCAAGGGCGGCGTGCTGGATGTGGATACCGAGACGGTCACCTCCCTGACCCATTATCCCGCCGGCTATCTGGATCAGGAAAACGAGCTGATCGTCGGCATCCAGACCGCCAAGCCCCTCTGCCGCGGCGTCAACCCCTTCGGCGGCATGCGCATGGCCAAGGAGGCCTGCGAGGCCTACGGCTATCAGGTGTCGGATAAGATCCTCAAGGAATTCACCTACCGCACCACCCACAACGACGGCGTGTTCCGCGTCTACACGCCGGAGATCCGCGCCGCCCGCACCGCCGGCATCATCACCGGCCTGCCGGACGCCTACGGCCGCGGCCGCATCATCGGCGACTACCGCCGGGTGGCCCTCTACGGCATGGATTATCTGATCCAGAAGAAGGAAGAGGATAAGCTGCGCTACGGCCACAACATGATGGATCAGGACAATATCCGCCAGCTGGAGGAGCTCTATTCCCAGATCGATTTCTTAAAGAAATTAAAACAGATGGCCGTGATCTACGGCTTTGACATTTCCAAGCCCGCCCGCAACACCCAGGAGGCCATCCAGTGGACCTACTTCGGCTACCTGGCCTCCATCAAGGAGCAGAACGGCGCCGCCATGAGCCTGGGCCGGGTGAGCACCTTCCTGGATATTTACGCTGAGCGCGACCTGCGGGAAGGCGTCTTCACCGAGAGCGAGATCCAGGAGCTGGTGGACCAGTTCGTCATGAAGCTGCGTATGGCTCGCCATCTGCGCACCCCCGCCTACAACGAGCTGTTCGGCGGCGACCCCATGTGGATCACCGAGTCCATCGGCGGCATGGGGGAGGATGGCCGCACCCTGGTCACCAAGAACAGCTACCGTTTCCTCAACACCCTGTATAACCTCGGCCCCGCGCCGGAGCCCAACCTGACGGTGCTCTGGTCCAAGGAGCTGCCGGAGCCCTTCAAGGAGTTCTGCGCCCAGGTCTCCATCGATACCGACGCCATTCAGTATGAGAACGACGACATCATGCGCCCCATCTACGGCGACGATTACGGCATTGCCTGCTGTGTCTCCGCCATGAAGCTGGGCAAGCAGATGCAGTTTTTCGGCGCCCGCTGCAACCTGGCCAAGCTGCTGCTTTTGGCCATCAACGGCGGCCGGGATGAGAACAAGGATATCCAGGTCGGCCCCGAGGGCCCTTCGGTGGAGGAGGGTGTGCCTCTGGATTATGACGAGATCCGCGCCCGCTTTGACAAATACGGCGACTGGCTGGCAAAGCTCTACGTCAACACCATGAACATCATCCACTACATGCACGACAAATACTGCTATGAAAAGACCCAGATGGGCCTGCACGACACCGAGGTGGAGCGTCTGATGGCCTTTGGCGTGGCCGGCCTGTCGGTCTGCGTGGATTCGCTCAGCGCCATCAAGTACGCCAAGGTCTACCCCATCAAGGATGAGCGCGGCCTGGTGGTGGATTTTAAGGTGGAGGGCGACTTCCCCAAATACGGCAACGACGACGACCGGGTGGATTCCATCGCCCAGGAGGTGCTCAGCGACTTCTATCAGAAGCTCAAATCCAACCCCACCTACCGCAACGCCAAGCACACCCTGTCGGTTTTGACCATTACCTCCAACGTGATGTACGGCAAAAAGACCGGCACCACCCCCGACGGCCGCAAGAAGGGCGAGCCCCTGGCCCCCGGCGCCAACCCCATGCACAACCGGGAGCATAACGGCGCCCTGGCGTCGCTGAACTCGGTGGCCAAGATTTCCTATGATTACTGCCAGGACGGCGTCTCCAACACCTTCTCCATCGTGCCGTCGGCCCTGGGCCGCACCAAGCCGGAGCAGGTGAGCAACCTGGTGATGATCCTCACCGGCTATTTCATGAAGAAGGCCCATCACATCAATGTCAACGTGCTGGATCGCCAGAAGCTGATCGACGCCTACAATGATCCCGCGGCTTATCCCAACCTGACCATCCGCGTTTCCGGCTATGCGGTCAACTTCCACAAGCTCAGCCGCGAGCAGCAGCGCGAGGTCATCAGCCGCACCTTCCATGAGGTGATGTAATTTGCTGGGAAGAATCAGCTCCCATCAGTCGATGGGCACATTGGATGGCCCCGGCGTGCGCTATGTGCTGTTTTTGCAGGGCTGCCCCATCCGCTGCTGCTACTGCCATAACCCCGAGACCTGGCCGCTTTCCGGCGGCAGCCTGGAGGATTCCGCTGAGATCGCCGAAAAGATGCTGCGCTACCGCAGCTATTTCGGCGCGGAGGGCGGCGTCACCCTGTCGGGCGGGGAGCCGCTTTTGCAGGGGGAGTTCTGCTGCGATTTGATGGACCGCCTGGCCGCCGAGGGCATCGGCACCGCGCTGGATACCAGCGGCATGGTGCAGGATGACTGGGCGATGCGGGCGCTGGAAAAATGCGCGCTGATCCTGTTGGATATCAAGATGACCAACGAGGCGGATTATGAGAAATATACCCGCGGCAGCCTGCAGAAGGCGCTGGATTTTCTGGATGCTGCAGAGCGCCTGGGCAAGCCGGCCTGGCTGCGCCAGGTGATCCTGCCCGGCATCAACGACACGGAGGAATCCATCCTCAAGCTGCGCAGGATCGCCCGGGAGCACCGCAACGTCCAGCGGGTGGAGCTGCTGCCGCTGCGCAAGCTTTGCCTGGAAAAATACGAGTCGCTGGGGATCCCCTTCCCTTTGAAGGATTCCCCCACCCCCACGCTGGCGCAGATGAAAACCCTGCAGGCGCTGGTGGATTCCGAAAGCGAAGATTGACCCAAAGCAAAAAGAGACGGCG
>CAJFPC010000078.1 GCA_904398325.1 Candidatus Neoruminococcus faecicola
AGCAGTATGGACGGGCAAAAAAGCCTGTATTCATGCGGGTTTTCGCCGTTTCGAGCGTCATTCCCACTCAATGGTTGCCGGAGGCTTGGAGGTGATGTCGTAGACGATGCGGTTGATTCCCTTTACCTCGTTGACGATGCGGCGGCTGACCACATCCAATACGTCAAAGGGAATGCGCGCCCAGTCGGCAGTCATAAAATCCGTCGTGGTGACGCCCCGCAGCGCCAGGGTGTAATCATAGGTGCGGCCGTCGCCCATGACGCCCACCGACCGCATATTGGTCAATACGGCAAAATACTGGTGAATCTCCCGCTCCAGGCCGGCCTTGGCGATTTCTTCACGGAAAATATAATCCGCATCCCGCAGGATCTCCAGCTTCTCCTTGGTGATTTCCCCAATCACCCGGATAGCCAGCCCCGGCCCCGGGAAGGGCTGCCGGTTGACCAGATAGCCGGGCAGGCCCAGCTCCGCGCCCAGCTGACGGACTTCATCTTTAAATAAAAGCCGCAGCGGTTCGATGATCTCCTTAAAGTCGACATAATCCGGCAGTCCGCCTACGTTATGATGACTCTTGATGACGGCTGCATCTCCAGTGCCGGATTCGATCACATCGGGATAAATGGTCCCCTGCACCAGATAATCCACCTTGCCGATCTTTTTGCCTTCCTCTTCAAAGACGCGGATAAACTCTTCCCCGATGATTTTGCGCTTGCGCTCCGGGTCGCTGACCCCGGCCAGGCGCCCCAGGAACCGTTCCTCCGCATTGACCCGGATAAAGCGCACGCCCTTATCCGCAAACGCAGCCTCCACTTCGTCCCCTTCGTTTTTGCGCATCAGGCCATGATCCACAAAAATACAGGTCAGCTGGCTGCCCACGGCCTTGGCCAGCAGCGCTGCCGCCACCGAGCTGTCCACCCCGCCGGAAAGGGCCAGCAGCACTTTTTTCTCCCCGATTTTTTCCCGCAGCTCCTCCACGGCGGTTCTGGCATAGTCGCCCATGGTCCAGTCGCCCACCGCGCCGCAGACTTTATACAGGAAGTTGCGCAGCATCTGGGTGCCGTTTTCCGTATGGTGGACCTCCGGATGGAACTGCACTCCGTAAAACCCGCGGGATTCATCCGCAATAGCGGCGGTGGGGCACATTTCGGTGTGGGCCGCCAGGGCGAAGCCCTCCGGCACCTTGGCCATATAATCGCCATGGCTCATCCAGGAGATACCCCGTTCCGGCAGGCCGTCAAACAGCCGGCAGCTGGTATCATAGCAGGTTTCCGTCTTGCCGTATTCCCGGGCGGTATCCTCCTGGGCGGCGGTCACCTGCCCGCCCAGCAGCTGCGCCATCAGCTGGCAGCCGTAGCAGATTCCCAGCACCGGGACGCCCAGCTGGAAGATTTCCGCACCGATTTTGGGGGAATCCTTTTCATAGACGCTGTTGGGGCCGCCGGTGAAAATAATGCCGATAGGGTGTTTTGCCTTGATCTCTTCCATAGAAGTGCGATAAGGCAGCACCTCGCAGTAAACAGAGCACTCCCGCACCCGGCGTGCAATCAGCTGGTTATACTGCCCGCCAAAATCCAAAACCAATACGGTTTGATGTGACATAGCTTATCCTCCCAATCCAATGACTTTTCTACCCCTTATTGTGCCATAGAATGGCAAAACTTGCAAGACGCTTTTCTGGGGAAACATCCCCAGATGGAAAAAGGAGTGAATCAAAATGAAATCCCTTCTGTTCAAGCTGCTCCTGCTGGCGGCCTGCGGAGGCATGGCTGTCCTGCCCCTTCCCTTTCAGCCGCCGGGCCTGCAGTTTTATCCCACCTATGTGCCTCGGGCGGTATTGCGCACCGTGCAGCAAATGCAGCAGGAGGGAGCTTTTTCGTTTCCCATCCTGCCGCCCGGCGGCCAAAGCCCCGGCGCATAGAAAAAAGAGCCGCTTATTAAAAAGGCGGCTCTTTTTTCCGTTGTGTATGAAGAAATAGAGGATGTCGTTATTCGGTGAGCTGGCGGCGCAGCTCGGTGAGGATCTTTTTCTCCCGGCGGGAAACCTGCACCTGGGTCATGCCCAGCCGGGCGGCGGTTTCCACCTGGGTTTTTCCGGCAAAATAGCGCAGCACGATCAGCTGGCGGTCCCGCGCCTCCAAAAGGCCCACCACCTGCCTTAAGGACAGGCGGTCGGCGATCTCATCCTCGGGGGAAGGGGTGGGCAGATCCAGCTGGCCGCCTCCTTCCTCCTCGCCGGCCGTGAGGGAAACGGTGGGCTGGGCGGCGGTGAGCGCCTGGGCCACCTCCTCCGGCGGGATTCCCAGTTCCCCAGCCAGCTCCGACAGGGTGGGCTCCCGCCCCAGGGCAAGGGCCAGTTTTTCCCGGGCGCGGCCGGCCTTCAGGGAAAGCTCCTTGAGGGAGCGGCTCACCTTCACGGTGCCCCCATCCCGGAACAGGCGCCTCATTTCACCCAAAATCACCGGCACAGCGTAGGTGGAAAACCGCACCCCCCGCCCGGTATCAAAGGCATCCGCCGCCTTGATCAGGCCGATGCAGCCCGCCTGGAACAGGTCGTCGTAGTCAATTCCCCTGCCCTGAAAGCGGTGGGCGCAGGCATGCACCAGGCCCATATTCTGCTGGATGATCTCCTCCCGGGCGGCGCCGGCTACCGGCTGCAAGAGGCGGCCTCCCTGGAGGTGATGCGCTTAGTCAGGGTGACCTGGGTGCCTTTGCCCGGCACGGAACGCACCTTGACCCGGTCCATCAGGCTCTGCATCACGGCAAAGCCCAGGCCCGCCCGCTCCCCGGTCTGGCAGCTGGTATACAGCGGCTCCATCGCCTTGGGGATATCCTCGATGCCGCAGCCCTTATCCCGGATCTTGATGACCACCCGTCCATCGGGATACAGCGCCGCGGTGACAAACACCGTGCCGATGGTATCCCGGTAGCCGTGCACAATGCAGTTGGTCACCGCCTCGGAAACAGCGGTCTTCACATCCACCAGCTCCGAGGCGGTGGGGTCCAGCGGCGTTAAAAAAGCCGCCACCGCGCCGCGGGCGAACCCCTCATTGGCGGACCGGCTGGGGAAGCTGAGCTTCATTTCATTGATCGCCTTCATGGCTGTTTCCTCCCTCGATTTTCACGATCTGTTCCAGGCCGGCCAGCTTCATCACCTTGGCGAGATAAGCCGGCAGCGAAGCGACCTGCACCTCTCCTCCCAGGGATTTCATCAGCTGATAACGGCCCATCACGAGCCCGATGCCGGAGGAATCCATAAATTCCAGCGCGCCGAAATCCAGCACCAGCAGCCTGGTCCCCCGCAGGGTGACCTCCTCATCGATGGCCTGGCGGATCTGGGCGGCGCTGTGATGATCCAGCTCCCCGGAAAGGTAAGCGGTGGTCACCTCTCCGGTGCTGGCGAGTTTCACTGGCATAGCATTTCATCGTCCTTTCTAGGGGAGGGGCATCCCCCGCAAAAAAAGAAGTCCTTTACCCCATTAGGATAAAGGACTTCTTCTGCGAAATCCCTCGAAAGAGGAGGGTTCCGCTATTTTTTCTCTTCTTCCAATAAAAAGGGCCGGCACTGGGCCGCCAGGAAAAGGGAGCCGCACACCGCCACCAGGCCGTCCTCCCCGGCGGCGGCGCGGGCCAGCCCCAGCGCCTGGGCAAAGCTCTCGCAGGGGGCGGCGGCAAGGCCGGGCGGCGCGGCCGCGGCCAGCGCCCCGGCCGGCAGGGCGCGGGGCCCCGGGGGCGTCAGGGTGAACAGCCGGTCTGCCGCGCCGGCCAGCTCCCCCAAAACCGCCCGGTAATCCTTATCCGCCAGCATCCCCATCACCAGCGCCACCGGACGCCGGTGCAGCTCCCGCAGGGCGCCGGCCAGCGCCCTGGCCCCGGGCGGGTTGTGGGCGCCGTCCAGCAAAACCGGCGGGTTTTTGCCAAACACCTCCATCCGGGCGGGCATGCGCACCCCGGCAAGCCCCAATGCCCGCCGTCCGGGCAGAACCCCGTAGCCCATCTGCTCCAGCTGCTCCGCCGCAGCCAGCGCCGTGAGGAAGTTATCCACCTGGTGGGCCCCCACCAGCGGGATCTGCCAGAGCTCCCCGCCCCGGCGCACCCGGCTGCCCCAGAGGCCGCTTTCCACCAGCTGGACGCTCCTTCTCCCCGGCATAAGGAATTTATCCCCCTGGCGGGCGGCAGCCTCCATGATCTCCATGACCGCCTCCAGCGGCTGCCCGCAGCTGGAAAGCACCACGCTGCCCGGCTTGATGATGCCGCATTTTTCCCGTGCGATTTCAGGGATGCTGCCGCCCAGCACCTCCACATGGTCCAGGCCGATGGGGGTGAATACCGCCAGCAGCGGCGGGTCGATCACGTTGGTGGCGTCATGGCCGCCGCCCAGGCCCGCCTCCAGCAGCACCAGGTCACAGCCGCTTTGGGCAAAAAACAACAGCGCCGCAGCGGTGAGGGCTTCAAACTCGCCGGGGGACTCCTCCATGCCGGCGGCGGCCGCAGCGGTCTTTTCCACCACACCGGCCAGCGCCCGAGGCTCGATCATCCGGCCGCACAGCTGGATGCGCTCTCTAAAATCCACCAGATAAGGCGACAGAAAGCTCCCCACCCGCCAGCCTCCGGGCAGGAGCATCCCCTCCAGCATCTTTAGGGTGCTGCCCTTGCCGTTGGTGCCGGCGATATGCACGGTCTTAAGCCCTCTCTGCGGGTTGCCCAGCCGCTCCATCAGCCGGCGCATCCGCTCCAGGCTGGCCTGCCGGCCCGGCCGCCGGGGCCTGGTGTGCAGATAGGCCAGCGCCTCCTCATATTCCATGCGCTTTCCCTCCCGAAAAAGAAAAAGGGGAACCGCGCGTTCCCCTCTTCCTATTATTTTACTGCATCGCCCGGATGCTTGCTTCGATCTTTTCCAGCCGGTCCTGAATGAGGGCCAGCTTGTCCCGTTCCGCCTGCACCACCTGGGCCGGGGCCTTGGCCACAAAGCTCTCGTTGGCCAGCTTGGCGCGCACGCTCGCCTGATCCTTCTCGGCTTTTTCCTTTTCCTTCTGAAGGCGCGCCAGCTCCTGCTCGCGGTCCACCAGATCCTCCATGGGGATGTAGACCCGGGCGGCGTTGGTGATAATCTGCACGGCGTTTTCCGGCACGGCAAGGCCGCTGCCTACCTGCACCTGGGAGGCGCTGGCCAGCCGCTCGAAGAAGGGCACGCCCCGCTGGAACACCGCCGCCTCTCCGCTGTCGATGAGCAGCTGCGCCTTGCGCTTGGGCGGCACGTTCATCTCGGCGCGGCGGGTGCGCACCGCCTTGATGACATCCATGATCTTCTCAAAATCCGCCTCGTCCCCGGCGAAATTGAGGGCCTCGTCATATTCCGGCCAGGGGGAAATCATGATGCTCTCCCCCTCGTGGGGCAGGGCCTGCCAGATTTCCTCCGTGATAAAGGGGATATACGGATGCAGCAGCTTGAGGGTGTTGGAAAGCACATAAATCAGCACCTGGCAGGCGTCGGCCGCCTGCTGGCCGCCGGCGGCAAGGCGGGCCTTGCACAGCTCGATATACCAGTCGCAGACCACATCCCACACAAAGTCATAGAGCTTCTGCAGGGCAATGCCCAGCTCGAATTTTTCCAGATTCTCGGTGACTTCCTTCACGATGCGGTTGTATTTGCTCAGCACCCAGCGGTCCTCCAGCTCCAGCCGTTCCGGCAGGCAGACGGAGTTGTTCTCACCAGTCCTGTTCATCAGGATGAAACGGCTGGCGTTCCACAGCTTGTTGGTGAAGTTGCGGCTGGCGCGCACCTTTTCATCCGAGAATCTCAAATCATTGCCCGGGCTGTTGCCGGTGGCCAGGGTGAAGCGCAGCGCGTCGGCGCCGTACTGGTCGATCACATCCAGCGGGTCGATGCCGTTGCCCAGGGATTTGGACATTTTGCGCCCCTGGGCGTCCCGCACCAGGCCGTGGATGAACACCGTCTTGAAGGGCGGTTGGCCGGTATGCTCCATGGCGGAGAAGATCATCCGCGCCACCCAGAAGAAGATGAGGTCATAGCCGGTGACCAGCGTGCTGGTGGGATAGAAATACTCCAGCTCGGGGGTTTTCTCCGGCCAGCCCAGGGTGGAAAAGGGCCACAGCGCCGAGGAAAACCAGGTATCCAGCGTGTCGGGGTCCTGCTCCAGGTGGCTGCCGCCGCACTTGGGGCAGACCGCCGGCGCCGTGCGGGCCACGGTCATCTCGCCGCAGTCCCGGCAATACCAGGCGGGGATGCGGTGGCCCCACCACAGCTGGCGGGAAATGCACCAGTCACGGATATTTTCCATCCAGTGGAAATAGATCTTCTCAAAACGCTCAGGGATAAACTGGGTGCCGCCGTTTTTGACCGCCTCGATGGCGGGGCCGGCCAGCGGGCCCATTTTGACAAACCACTGCTTGGAGACCATGGGCTCCACCGTGGTGGAGCAGCGGTAGCAGTGGCCCACGTTGTGCTTGTGGGCTTCCACCTTGACCAGGTAGCCGCCGGCCTCCAGGTCGGCCACAATGGCCTTGCGGGCCGCATAGCGGTCCATGCCGGCGTATTTGCCGCCCACGCCGTCGGCGATGGTGGCATCCTCATTCATCATGCAGATCACCGGCAGGCTGTTCCGCAGGCCCACCTCAAAGTCGTTGGGGTCGTGGGCAGGGGTGATCTTCACCACGCCGGTGCCGAAATCCTTTTCCACATAGCGGTCGGCCACCACCGGGATCTCGCGGCCCACCAGGGGCAGGATCACCGTCTTGCCGATGATATCCTGATACCGCTCATCCTCGGGATGAACCGCCACCGCCGTATCGCCCAGCATGGTCTCGGGGCGGGTGGTGGCAATCTGCACCACGCCGCTGCCGTCGGCCAGGGGGTAATTGATATGCCAGAAAAAGCCGTCCTCCTCGGCGTACTCCACCTCCGCCTCGGAAATGGAGGTCTTGCAGGTGGGGCACCAGTTGATGATGCGCTCCCCGCGGTAGATGAGGCCCTTCTCATACAGGCGGTTGAACACCTCCACCACGGCCTTGGAGCAGCCCTCATCCAGGGTGAAGCGCTCCCGCTCCCAGTCGCAGGAGGAGCCCAGCTTGCGCAGCTGCTTGAGGATGGTGCCGCCGTATTCTTTCTTCCAGTCCCAGGCGCGCTTTAAGAATTCCTCGCGGCCGATTTCCTCCTTGGTGAGGCCCTCGGCACGCATAGCCTCCACGATTTTCGCCTCGGTGGCGATGGAGGCATGGTCGGTGCCGGGCAGCCACAGGGCGGAATACCCCTGCATCCGGCGGAAGCGGATGAGGATATCCTGCAGCGTTTCATCCAGCGCATGGCCCATGTGCAGCTTGCCGGTGATGTTCGGCGGCGGGATCACAATGGTGTAGGGCTTTTTTTCTGGGTCGATCACCGCATGGAAGTAGCCCTTCTCCTCCCAATCCGCATAGATCCGGTCTTCCACCTGCTTGGGGTCGTAAACTTTCTCTAATTCTTTGGCCACGTAGCCATCCCTCCTGTTTTTTGCGCCAAGGGCAAACTTACCCACATTTGATTCACCTGTTTATTATACTTGACCGGCCCCGCAAATGCAAGCGCACAGGGCGATTTCCCGCCGGGGCTGCTTAACATCCCAGCCCACTGGCCTGCAGCATGGGGCGACCGGCCAGACGGTAAAAAACGGCGATGATCCGCCCCACCCCGATCATGGCCAGCAGGGTGCCCAGCCCCACCCCGATCAGCCGGCCGGCACACAGCAGCCCGATCAGCACAGTCAGCAGCACGTTGGAAACATCCAGGCAGTTTTTGGCAAAGCCCACCTGCCAGCCGGCACTGTCGGCGATGGCCTGCACAATGCCGTCGCCGGGGTTGGGCACCAGGCGCATACCCAGCGACATGGCCGCGCCGATGCCGGTCAGCAGGATCGCCGCCGCCAGCACCAGCACCCGTCCCCCCAGGCTGCCGGCAAACTGCCCCGCATAAGCGGTGGAAAACTCCGGGATCAGGCCGGAAAACACCCCCAGAAACCGGGTAAACACCACGCTCAGCGGGATCTGCAGCGCATCCATCACCAACGCCCGCCAGCCACGCCGGGCGGCCAGATGCAGCGCCATCTGCACCGCTACAAACAGGCAGTAGAGGGCCAGCGTCATATCCGCAAAGGAAAGGCCCGTCACCTGGGCGACGCTGTAGGAAACCGAAATAATCGGCGAAACCCCCAGCCCCGCCTTGGTATTCAGCGTCAGCCCCAGCGCCAGCAGCACCAGCCCCGCCAGATAAAATAGTCCTCGAAAAAGATGCTCTTTCTTCAATCCGCTTCCCTTCCCGCTCGCCGAAATTCCGCACCGCCGCCGCGGCGCAAAAAAAGAAGGCGGGAAAACCGCCTTCTTTCTGCCACTCAACAGGCTAAAGCCTTACTGCTGCTCCTTCATTTTTGCAAAGCACTCGCTGCAATAAACCGGACGGTCCTCACGGGGCTTGAAAGGCACTCTCGCCTCTTTGCCGCAGGCGGCACAGGTGGCGGTGAACATCTCTCTCTCCGGCTTGGAAGCGTTCTTGCGGGCATCGCGGCAGGCCTTGCATCTCTGGGGCTCGTTGACGAAGCCTCTCTCCGCATAAAACTCCTGCTCGCCGGCAGTGAATACAAACTCCGCGCCGCACTCTTTGCATACCAATGTTTTGTCCTGATACATGATTTTACCTCGCTTATTGGATTATTTACCCGTAGGCCAAAGTGATCGCGATTGTCATTTGTATTCCAATGCTCTGCCGCGGACCAAGGGCATGTGATTATGTTACAGCCCCGAGGGGCATGTAAACCAACAGGGATTTTCGCCGGCCTTAACGGGCCGATTTGAGCTTTCGTCTAACTCTTTGAATGGAGTTATCCACTGCCTTTGGGGTGCATCCAAGCAAGGAGGCCATATCCTGATAGGAGTAACCGCACAGATACAGTTGAAGCGTTTCCTTTTCAAACGCAGACAAAAGGGAGGAGATGCGCCCCCGGAGCGCCGCCAGTTCCTCCTCCCGGGCCAGGGTGGCCTGGGGGTCTTCCTGACAGCCGGCAAGGCTCTCATCCTCATATTCGCCGCTGAGGGAGGTATAATCCCACAGCGGGTCTTTTTGATTCAGCGCGGCCCGGGCGGCCGAGCTGACCTGATTGCTGACACAGCGGAACGCAAAGCTGCGGAACGGAACCTGCCTGGCCGGGTCAAAGTGGCGGATCGCCTTGAACAGGCCGATCATGCCCTCCTGCACCAGGTCCTCCCCATCCACGCCGGGATACCGGTACCGGGCCGCCCGGCTCTTGGCCAGGGGGAGGTAACGGCGGAACAGCTCCTCCAGGGCGGAGGAGTCCCCTTTCCGGAACAGCGCCACCAGCATTTCATCGCTGAAAGCCTCGTCACGCGGGTTTGCATGGCTCTGCATCATGGAAAAAACCTCGAAAAGAAATCATTGCGAACATTTTTATTATACTGATTTTTGCCGGGATGTCAATGCGATTTTCATGAATTCCTTGAGATAAGAGAAGGATTTTCTAAAAATTTTGTGTAAATTTACTGTTTTTATCGGTCGTTCAGATGAAATCCCGGGATAGAAAAATGCGAAAACCCCGGTTTTGCCACCACCAGCTGCTGCCGCATCAGCGTCCCCCGGGAAAGGATCCCCTTGCCGTACCGGCAGCGCAGCTGGTCCACCCGGCTTTCCAGCTCCTCCCGACGGGCGGCCGCGGCGGGGTCCTCAAACAGGTTCAGCTGCACCCCCTCCCCCTGGTAAAACAGCCCCCCGGCATGGATGCCCAACGCCCGCACCGGATGGGAAAAATCATACTGCTCCAAAAACAGCTCCATGGCCCTGTGGGCCAGCACCCAGCCGCTGCGGCTGGGCGGGACCAGCGGCGCGCCATAGCTGTGGTCGGTGCGGTCCTGCTCCCGCACCAGCAGCACCACCTGGCCGGCCGTCAGCTGATCCCGGCGCATCCGGCGGGAGACCTCCTCCCCCAGCGCCAGCAGCACGGTCCAGACCTCCTCCCGGCTGGTCAGATCTCGGCTACAGGTGGTGGAATTGCCCAGGCTTTTGGGCAGCGGCGTTTCCTCCTGACGCAATACGGGGGCGTCCTCCTGCCCGTTGGCGGCCAGCCAGAGCTTTTCCCCGCAGACCCCCAGCATCCGCCGGAGCATTTTGGGATCACTCTGCGCCAGCTGCCCAATGGTGAAAATGCCGGCATGGGCCAGCCGCTCCCGGGTGGCGCGGCCCACCCCCAGCAGCTCCCCTGCCGGCAGCGGCCAGATCATCCGGCTCATCTTCTCCCTCGGCAGCACGGTGACCGCGTCCGGTTTTTTCAAATCGCTGGCCAGCTTGGCAAAGGTCTTGTTAAAGCTCACCCCCACCGAAATGGTCACCCCCAGGCGGCGTTTCACCTCCCGGCGGATCTGATGGGCCATCTGCTCCGCCGGGCCGAACAGCCTTTCGCTGCCGGTGACATCCAGCCAGCATTCGTCTATGCCGAAAGGCTCCACCTGGTCGGTATAGCGGCCATAAATCTCCCGGGCGGCCCGGGAATAGCGCAGATACAGATCAAACCGCGGCGGCACGCAGAGCAGCCCGGGGCAAAGGCGCTGTGCCTCCCACAGGGTCTGCCCGGTACAGATCCCCCGCAGCTTGGCGGGCTGGTTTTTGGCCAGCACAACGCCGTGCCGCAGCCAAGGGTCGCCGCACACCACCAGGGGCAGGTCTTTCCAATGGGGATGCTCCCGGCATTCCACCGACGCATAAAAATTATTCAGATCACAGTGCAGAATCCGGCGCTCCAAAGCGGCTGTCCTCCTCCAACGAAAATAAGAACAAATGTTCTTATTCTGATTATACCCCGCTCTTCACCGCTTGTAAAGGTGCAATTTTTCCCAATACCGGCGGCAGTTTTATCCGTACATCTTGATTTTCTCCTGCCCGTGCGGTATAATATTTTTTGCATTCGCCGGTATGATGGAATTGGCAGACGTGACGGACTCAAAATCCGTTGGTAGCAATACCGTGTCGGTTCGACCCCGACTACCGGCACCAAAAGAAAAGGGCACCGAAAGGTGCCTTTTTCTTTTGGTGCCAAGGCATTTGGCACGGCCAAATGCCGCCCGCTGCGGCGGG
>CAJFPC010000079.1 GCA_904398325.1 Candidatus Neoruminococcus faecicola
CTGGCTATTTTATACAAATTTAGTAGAAATACCTTGCTTTTCCCCGGTTAGCCGGTTATAATCAAAGGGACAGCAAAGGAGGCGGCCCCATGAAATACTCTACCAAGCTCGGCGACGCGGTGCTGATTCTGGTCTATTTGGCCCTAAGCCCGGCGGACAGCCTGACCAGCGATAAAATCGCTGAAAATGTCAGCGTCAGCCCCGCCTGTGTGCGGCAGCTGATGTCCAGCCTGCGCAAAGGCGGAATCATCACCAGCGTCAAGGGCCACCCAAGGCCCGACCTGGCCCGGGAGCCCTGCTGCATCACCCTCTTGCAGATTTACCGGGCGGTGGAGGGGGAAAAGCCGCTGTTTTATCAAAATACCCATATCAACCCGGCGGACAGCAGGAGCATCCATCTGCAGGCCGCACTGCAGGATTGCTACCGGCAGATCCAGCAGCGCACCGAGGAGGAGATGGACCGCATCACCCTGCAGACGGTGCTGGAGCGCTACCGCGCACGGCTGGAACGGCTGCACGCCAGCGCGTTCTGAGCCCTCGCCGCCGGGATTTTCCGGGCCCGCCGGGGCCCGCGCCGCAAGGAGGCATTTGCACATGAAGGAAAATTATCACGTCACAGGCATGACCTGCGCCGCCTGCTCCGCCCGGGTGGAGAAGGCGGTCTCCCACCTGGAGGGGGTGCAGAGCTGCACGGTCAACCTGCTCAAAAACAGCATGTCGGTGGAATACGACGATGCCGCATTAAGCAGCGGCCAGATTGTCGCCGCGGTGGAAAAGGCGGGCTACGGCGCCTCTCTGCAGCAGCAGGCGGCGGGCAAAAAGGCTGCCCAGGCCGTCTCCCCGGTGGATGCGGCCAAACAGGAATATGAGGCCATGCGCCGCCGGGTGGTCTGGAGCTTTGTGTTCACCCTGCCGCTGTTTTACATCTCCATGGGGCATATGATGGGCTGGCCGCTGCCGGGGTTCTTCCTCGGCACCCAGAACGCCATGATCTACGCCCTGACGCTGTTTTTGCTGGCGCTGCCGGTGGCCATCATCAACAACAAATACTACCGGGTGGGCTTTAAGACCCTCGTGCACGGCTCCCCCAATATGGATTCCCTGATCGCCCTGGGCTCGGGGGCTTCGCTGGCCTACGGCGTCTACGCCCTCTACAAGATCGCCTGGGGCTTCGGCCACGGGGACCTGGGCATGGTGGAGCAGTTCACCCACGACCTGTATTTCGAGGGGGCGGGCACCATCCTGACCCTCATCACCCTGGGCAAGTTCTTCGAGGCCCGGGCCAAGGGGCGCACCTCCGACGCCATCAACAAGCTGCTGAACCTGGCCCCCAAGACAGCCACCGTGCTGCGGGACGGGGCGGAGACGGTCATCCCCGCCGAGGAGGTGGCGCCGGGGGATATCCTCATCGTCAAGGCCGGCGAATCCATCCCGGTGGACGGCGTCCTGCTGGAGGGCACCGCCTCGGTGGATGAAAGCGCCATCACCGGCGAGAGCATCCCGGTGGATAAGGCGGCGGGCGACAAGGTCATCGGCGCCACCATCAACCAGAGCGGCTATTTCACCATGCGGGCGGATAAGGTGGGCGACGAGACCGCCCTTTCCCAGATTATCCGGCTGGTGGATGAGGCCACCAGCTCCAAGGCGCCCATCGCCAAGCTGGCGGATAAGGTGGCCGGGGTGTTTGTGCCGGTGGTCATCGCCATCGCCCTCATCGCCATGGGGGTGTGGCTGTTCCTGGGGGCCGGCTTTGAGTTCGCCATGACCATCGCCGTGTCGGTGCTGGTGGTTTCCTGCCCCTGCGCTCTGGGCCTGGCCACCCCTACCGCCATTATGGTGGGCACCGGCCGGGGCGCCGCCAGCGGCATCCTCATCAAATCCGCCGAGGCGCTGGAAACCGCCCACAGCGTGGATGTGGTGGTGCTGGATAAGACCGGCACCATCACCCAGGGCAAGCCCATGGTGACGGATGTGGTCAGCCGCGAGGGCGCGGCGGGGGAGCTGCTGCAGGTGGCCGCCTCGCTGGAAAAATTGTCGGAGCA
Source organism: Candidatus Neoruminococcus faecicola (assembly GCA_904398325.1). Lineage (GTDB taxonomy): Bacteria > Bacillota > Clostridia > Oscillospirales > Ruminococcaceae > Neoruminococcus > Neoruminococcus faecicola. The sequence goes on from CAJFPC010000079.1 coordinate 2,043, forward strand.
CCCGCTGGCCCGCGCCATTGTAGTGGAGGCCCAGCGCCAGGGCACCCAGTACCTGCCGGTGGAAAACTTCCGCCAGATTCCGGGCCAGGGGCTGGAGGGCGCCATCGCCGGGCAGCAGTGCCTGGCCGGCAACCAGAAGCTGCTGGATGCCTTCGGCATTCACGACCCGGCCCTGGAGCAGCTGCAGGATCAGATGGCCGGCGAGGGCAAGACCCCGCTGTTCTTCGCCCGGGACGGCCGCCTGCTGGGCATGATTGCCGTAGCCGACGTGGTCAAGCCCAGCAGCCGGGCCGCCATCCAGGAGCTGCAGGGCATGGGCATCCGGGTGGTCATGCTCACCGGCGACCATAAAAAGACCGCCGAAGCCATCCGCCGCCAGGTGGGGGTGGATGAGGCCATCGCCGAGGTGCTGCCCCAGGATAAGGAGCAGGAGATCCGCCGCCTGCAGGAAAGCGGCAAAAAGGTGGCCATGGTGGGCGACGGCATCAACGACGCCCCTGCCCTGGCCCGGGCGGATGTGGGCATCGCCATCGGCGCCGGCACCGACGTGGCCATGGAATCCGCCGATATCGTGCTGATGAAAAACGACCTGCTGGATGTGGCCGGGGCCATCGAGCTTTCCAAGGCCACCATCCGCAATATCAAAGAGAACCTGTTCTGGGCGTTCTTCTACAACGTGATCGGCATCCCCATTGCGGCGGGCTGCTGGTACCTGGCCGTCGGGCTGAAGATGAACCCCATGGTGGCGGCCCTGGCCATGAGCTTCAGCTCGGTGTTTGTGGTCACCAATGCGCTGCGGCTGCGGTTTTTCCAGCCGAAACACGGGTCTGCGGCTCCGGGCCGGGAGGAAACCCCCGCCCACGAGCCTGTTTATACCACCGCTGCCCTGCCGAAGCCCGGCGCCCCGGCGCAGCAGGCGGCGGCAGAAGAGAACCAATCCAAGGGAGGAACCAGTATGAAAAAGGAATTATCCATTGAGGGCATGATGTGCCAGAACTGCGTCAAGCACGTCACCAAGGCGCTGGAGGGCATTCCCGGCGCGGCAGAGGTGCAGGTGAGCCTGGAGGAGAAAAAGGCCGCCCTCACCGTGCCCGAGACGGTCACCGACGAGCAGCTGAAGGCCGCGGTGGAGGAAGAGGGCTATGAGGTCAAGGGGATCCGCACCCTGTAAGAAAACCCAATAAAAAAAGCGCAGGCGGTCAGCCTGCGCTTTTTTTTGACGCTTTTGCCGGATAGGAAAAAGCCGTCTATGGCCAATCGGGAATAAACCCGATAGCGCGGGGGAAAAGCTTTCCCTTTCCCGCCAGACTGCGGCGC
>CAJFPC010000080.1 GCA_904398325.1 Candidatus Neoruminococcus faecicola
CAGTGGGTGCAACGCCCGCCCCACACCGGGCGGCCATCCTCCAGGCGGATATTCCCCAGCGGGCAGAGGCTGACGCAGCGCCCGCAGCCGGTGCACGCCTCGGTGCTCCAGAAGCCGCCGTCGCGGACAAAAAGCGGATAAAACATCCCGTTGACCGGCCCGCTGAGCAGCTTTGCCATCCATCCGGGCCGGGTGGGCGGAAAATCCTCCCCCTGGCGGATCAGCCGGGCCGCCTCCACCAGGGCGGGCAGCGCCTGCCGCAGCTGCCGCCTGGCCTTGGCCGGGCTGGGGGTGGGGAAGAGGGCCAGGTAATTTTCCGGCATCACCAGGGGCAGCACCCCGGCGCAGCAGAGGCCGATCCGCGCAAAGAAGGCCCGGGCGTACGGTTCCGCGGCGCCGATCCCCTCCCCACAGGTGAGAATGAGATAAATGCGCCGGTTCCCCAAAAGGCGGCAGCGGGCCAGATACCCTTCCAGCAGGCGGGGCATCCGCCAGGCATAGACCGGGCAGACGAGCACATAGGGCCGCCGGGCGAAAAAATTCCCCAGCTTTTTCTTTCGCATCCGCTCATCCAGCGAGACCGCCTCATCCCCCAGCAGCCTGGCCAGCTGGCGGGCGGCATAGCGGCTGTTGCCGGTGCCGGTAAAAAATAAGATCATGGATTCTTTGCCTCCCTGTGCAGATTTCTGTTATAATAAAAATCAGTGATCTATAAAGGAAAGAAGGGGTTCCCATGTCCGAAACCAAGTCCGTCCAGGTGGTGGCCGCCCTCATCCGGCGGGAGGATGGGCGCATCCTCATCTGCCAGCGGCCGCGTCAAAAGGCCCGCGGCCTGCTGTGGGAATTCCCCGGCGGCAAGGTGGAGCCGGGCGAAACCGAGGCCCAGGCCCTCATCCGGGAATGCCGGGAGGAGCTGGGCATCCTGATCCAGCCGGGGCAGGCCGCCGCCCGGGTGGAGCACGCCTACCCGGACCTGTTTGTGCGCCTGTCGCTTCTGGAGGCCCGGATCCTTCAGGGCACCCCCCAGCGGCTGGAACATGAGGCCCTCTGCTGGGCCGCCCCGGAGGAGCTGCCCGGCTACGATTTCTGCCCGGCGGACCGCCCGATTCTCGAGCGGCTGGCCGCTGCAGGCCATCCCGCCGGCTGACGCCGCACCGCCCGCCTTCCTTAAAAGGCGGGCGGTTTTTAGATGGTTCCGGGGCGGGGTCATTCCTCCCGGCGGGGGCGGGCATCCAGCTCCCGGCTGGCGCGGCCTGCCCGGCTGAGGATGCCGTCATACTCCGCGTTCAGCTCGGATTCCCGGGCGTCCAGCATCAGCGAGGCCTCCTCCACATAGCCTTCCAGGCTGCGGATCTCCCCGGCGCGCTCCTCCTGCTGCCAGGGGGCAAGATCCTCCTGCCGCAGAAAGTACCGGTACACCAGCCCCCGCAGCAGCCCGGGCAGCGCCGCCTTTTCGCAGGCGCCGCACAGGTGCGTGAAGCGCAGGTCCTGCTGGCTGACCAGGGTCGGGTCAAAGATCATCTCCCGCATGGTGGTGCGGGCATAGTTGCCCCCGGTGGTGATGGTCTGGGCGATTTTGGCGTAAGGGCTCTCCTCCGGCAGGTAAAAGAGCACCCCCAGCCCCTCCCGGTCCAGATAAAAATCCATCAGCCCGAAGCGCCGGGTGAAAAACAGCAGCGTCTCCTCCAGGTACGGGGTGACCAGGGCGCCGCAGGCGGGGCCGGCGGCCTCCAGCTCATACAGGCGGTTCATCTCCTCCAGATGGAAGGGCCTGCCCGAGCCCTCCTCCCGCCGGGGGAAGAGATGCAGCCAGCCCTCCTCCGGCAATGCCAGGGGCAGCTGCCCGGTGAAGGCCAAGGCCGCATAATACCCGTGGAACACGGTGACCGTCTGCTGCTTTTTTTCCTCCCGGCCTTTGCCGTTTTCCACCGCCCTTTCCTCACGGCGGGTCAGCTTCAGGCGGGCCATCTGGGCGGACATATCCTCCCACATGCCCTTGACGCAGTCGGAAATGGCCATCTGGTCAAATTCCAGCCCGAAAATCTGCCGCAGGCGGTAATAATCCAGCTGCAGCGAATCGGAATAGGCCGCCCGCGGCACGCCGCAGAGGGCCAGGATCAGCCACAGGGCGCTCTCCCGGTAAAACTGCCGGTAGGAGACCCGCCGCCGCACCAGGATCAGCGCGGCCGCCGCCGCCGCAGCCAGCGGCACCAGCCCCAGAATGCCCTGCCAGAGCCTGATGCCCCCCAGCTGCCAGAAAATCCAGTAGAACAAGGCGCTCACCGCCAGCCCGGCGGCCAGCAGGCCGTATTTCTGCAGGGCGTAGCGGCGCTCGCGGCGCTTGAGGGCGGCGGCCGCCCGCAAAAATTCCGCAAAGGCGGGCTGGGCGTATACTTCCTTCATGCCCAGCGCCGGGGCCTCTCCTTCCCGGCGGGGCGGGGCGTTTTCCAGCGCCTGCCGGATCTGCTGGATGCCGTAGCTGCGAATGGCACCGATTTCCACATTGGATCTTCCTTTCCGCGTTTTTCCTCTGCTTCTTATGTTATCACCTGCACTGCCCGGGCGCAAGGCATTTTTCGTGAAAAAACGCCTCTGCCGCCCTCTCCCCGCAGGCAGGGCACCGCCCCGCGGCAAAGGCAAAAAAACAGCCGCCCCGAGGGACGGCTGCAGTGCTCCGGCTTATGTTTTGCGGATAAATTCATAATGGCATTTGGGGCAGGTGATCTGCAGCTTGCCGCGGCCGCGGGGCACCCGCAGCGTCTGGCCGCACCGCTTGCAGCGGAAGTATTTATACCGCTTTTTATCCTCCCGGCGCTGGCCGCGCCCCTGCCAGAAGCGCGTCAGGGGGTAGAGAAGCCCCAGGAACTTCTGGTTTTCCGCCGTGCGGCGGGGGATGTTGCGGGAAATCACCCGCAGGATGGTCAAAAACAGCAGCAGGTAGGCCAGGGTATACAGCGGCCAGAGCCCCAGCACCCGGCTGAAGATGGCCAGCACCATCCCCAGCAGCACCATGGCCACCGACAGCTGGTCGAGGCCATAGCGCCCCAGCATAAAACGCTGAAAGAAATTCATAGAAGCTTTACCCCTTCTCACTCTCTTGGCCGCCCCGCCGCCAGCGGGAGCGGTAAATTTGCGCAAGATTATCATAACACCCTTTATTTGCATCTGTTTGAATTTTTTGTAAATTTATCTTGCCCGCATTTTAAACTTCCCCGGCCCTGCCGCCTTGAGCGCCCGCGGGATTTGTAGTACAATAGGGATATCCTAACAGTCGAGGTGTTTTGTCATGTCACTGCTTTCCAACCTGGGCAACCGCCTGGAATCGCTGGTGATCTTCCGGGGGCTGCTGCGCGACCCGGTGATCCGCGCCTGCCGGCGGATGCTGTGCGCCGAATCCCTGCCCCAGCGGGAAAAGCTTTCCGCCTGCGGGGAATTTTCCTCCCTGCTGCTGGAGCATGGGGTGGATTTTTCCGCCTATCTGCTGGAGCAGATGCTCAGCGATGAAAACCCCGTCACCCGTCTGGCCGGCCAGGGCAAGGCGCTGCCGCCTCTCTTGGAGGATGCCCTCACCCGGGAGCTGGGCATCCTCTGGCAGCTGGGGCAGCTGAGCCCCCGCCAGGCCGGCGGCGCCCTGGGCCTGGAGGAATCCGCCTGTGTCTGGCAGTGCAGCGCCATGGATTATGCGGGCATCTACCGCCGGCGCCTGGCCGAAATCGGCACCCGGGGCTGCGGGGTCTTTGCCCGGTACCATGAATTCCTCCTCTCCGATGCGGGGGAGCTGCTGCCCATCGCCAACCCGGACCCGGTGCGCCTGGAGCAGCTGACCGGCTACGAGCGGGAGCGCCGTCTGGCCATCACCAACACCGAAGCGCTGCTGGCGGGGCGTCCGGCCTCCAACCTGCTGCTCTACGGCGACAGCGGCACCGGCAAATCCACCACCGTCAAGGCCATCGCCAACGAATACGCCGCCCGGGGCCTGCGGCTCATCGAGCTGAAAAAGCACCAGCTCCATCTGATTCCCCAGCTGCTGCAGCGTCTGGCGGACAACCCCCTCAAGTTCATCCTCTTTATCGATGACCTTTCCTTCACCAAAAACGACGAGAATTTCTCCTCCCTCAAGGCGATTCTGGAGGGGTCGGTTTCCGCCAAGTCCGATCATATCGCCATTTACGCCACCAGCAACCGCCGCCATCTGGTGCGGGAGGATTTCTCCGACCGGGAGGGCAGCGACATCCACCTGGCCGACACCCTGCAGGAGACCCTCTCCCTCAGCGACCGGTTCGGCCTGACCATCACCTTCACCCGCCCGGATCAGAACCTCTATTTTGACATTGTGCGGGATCTCTGCCGGCAGTACCAGATCCCCCTGACGGATGAAAAATCTATCCTCACCCGGGCGGCGGCCTTCGCCCTGGGCAGAGGGGGGCGTTCTCCGCGGGTGGCCCGCCAGTTTGTGGAAAACCTGGCCGCCCAGGGGGATTCCTTCGGCCGTCTCTGACCCCCTCCGCCGGGCATCGCCCGAAACCACTTCGCGCCCGGGTGGCGCCCGAAAGCAATTCGCGCCCGGGCGGCGCCCGAAAGCAATTCGCGCCGCGCCTGTGCGAAGGGGAAGGTTTTCCCCCGCG
>CAJFPC010000081.1 GCA_904398325.1 Candidatus Neoruminococcus faecicola
GCAGTCATATGCGCCGTCGCCCAGGGCCTTTTTGATGGCCAGGGTTTCGATCTTGTCGTTTTGAGGGGTGCTGGTGCCGTGAGCGTTAATGTAAAGGCCTTTGCCTTCCGTGATGCCGGCCTCCTGCAGCGCAAGGCTGATCGCCCGGCCGGAGGCCACCGCCTCCGGATGGGGCGCGGTGATATGATAAGCGTCACAGGTGTTGCCGTAGCCGGTCACTTCCGCATAGATTTTGGCGCCGCGGGCCTTGGCGTGCTCGTATTCCTCCAGCACCATAATGCCCGCGCCCTCCCCAATGACGAAGCCGCTGCGGCGTTTGTCAAAGGGCACCGAAGCCTGGTCCGGATCATTATTGGTGCACAGCGCCATACAGTTGGTGAAGCCCGCCACCGCAATCGGGGTGATAGAAGCTTCTGCGCCGCCGGCAATAATCGCGTCGGCATAGCCATCCTTAATGGCGCGGTACGCCTCACCGATGGAATTGGTGCCCGTAGCGCAGGCGCTGACCACCGGCAGCGAGGGGCCCATGGCATGATAGCGGATCGCCACCGTGCCCGCCGCCATATTGGAGATAATCATCGGCACAAAGAAGGGAGAAACCCTGCGGGGGCCGCCGGCCATCATCTTTTCCAGCTCGCGGGAAACGGTGTTAAGCCCCCCGATGCCGGAACCGATATAAACGCCCAGGCGCTCCGGGTCGATATGGCCTTCCAGGCCGCTGTCCTCCATCGCCTGTGCCGAAGCAGCCACAGCATACTGGTTAAACAGGTCTGTCCGTCTCAGGTCGCTTTTGTCCAGATAACGCAGCGGGTCAAAATCCTTGACCTCCGCCGCGATTTTCACCTTGAAATCCGCAGTATCGAATTTGGTGATGGGGCCGATGCCGTGGCGTCCTTCCACCAGGCTGTTCCAAAAGCTCTGCACATCGTTGCCAACCGGAGAAATAACGCCCAATCCGGTGACTGCTACTCTTCTCACTCTGTTCACTCCTTTACCTTTACATCGCCAATCCGCCGTCAACGCGGAGCACTTCTCCCGTGATATAGCCGGCCTCATCGCTGACTAAAAACGCCACCGCCCTGGCCACGTCCTCCGGGCGGCCGATCCGCTTGGCAGGGATCTGCGCCATCAGGGCTTCTTTGGCTTTTTCGGGCAGCTGGCCGGTCATATCCGTATCGATATAGCCGGGAGCGACCGCATTGCAGGTCACCCCGCGGCCCGCCAGCTCCCGGGCCATGGATTTGGTCAGGCCCACCAGCCCCGCCTTGGCCGCCGCATAGTTGGCCTGCCCGGCGTTGCCCATCAGCCCCACCACCGAGGTGATGTTGACCACCCTGCCCCAGCGCTTGCGCATCATCTGGGAATAGCAGTGCTTCATCATATGGAACGCGCCCTTCAGGTTCACATCCAGCACGCGGTCATAATCCTCTTCGCTCATAGTCAGCATCAGGCCGTCGCGGGTGATGCCCGCATTGTTGATCAAAATCTGCACCGGCCCCAGCTCCTTGGCGACCTCTTCCACACAGCGCTTGGAGGCCTCAAAATCCGAGACGTCGCACTGCCAGGCCTTGGCCTTGACGCCGGTTTCCAACAGCTGGGCCACCGTCTGCTCGGCTGCGGCCTGATTGCCGGCGTAAAACACCGCCACATCGGCGCCCTGTCGGGCCAGTTCCAGCGCAATCGCGCGGCCGATGCCGCGCACACCGCCGGTGACAATGGCGGTTTTACCATTCAGCATGTTCACATTCTCCTTACTGTAAGGCTTTCAGGGCGGCGGAAAGGGTCTCGCCATCCTGTACTCGCAGAATCACCGCATCCGGCAGGATCTTTTTGACCAGGCCGCTGAGGGTCTTGCCCGGCCCCACCTCGATAAAGGTGGTATAGCCATCCTCCGACATCTGCTGGATGGTCCGGCGCCAGCGCACCGGGCTTTTCACCTGGCGGGCCAGCAGGCCTGCCGCATCCTCTCCATAGGGCTGGGCGGTCACATTGGCATAGACCGGCAAGCTCATCCGGCCCAGCTGCATGCCGGCCAGCTTTTCCGCCAGCCGGCGGGAGGCATCCTCCATATACGGCGAGTGGAACGCGCCGCTCACCGCCAGGCGCATGGCCTTTTTGCCCTGTTCCTTGACCTTGGCGATCAGAGGCTGGGCGTTTTCTTCCCGGGTGGCGACCACCACCTGGCCGCCGCTGTTGTAGTTGACCGGCCACGCCTCGTCAAACTGGCGGCAGAGCGCCTCCACCTCCTCGTCCTCCATCCCCAGGACGGCAACCATGGCGCCGGGATGGGCTTTGGCGGCGGCGTCCATATATTCCCCGCGGGCGGTGACCAGTTCAAAGCCTGCTTCCAGCCCGAACAGGCCCGCAAAGGTGACCGCAGCCACCTCCCCCAGGGAGAAGCCCGCCACGCCGTCCGGCCGGATGCCCGCTTCCTGCAGGGCCACCGCCGCAGCCAGGTCCACTGCAAACACGGTGGGCTGGGTATTGACGGTCTGGGTCAATTCCTCCTTGGTGCCCTCAAAGCACTGGCGGGAGGTCCCGGGGCGCACCGCATCCGCCGCGGCAAACACCTTGGCCGCCGCCGGGGAGGCCTCGCACAGCTCCTTGCCCATGCCGGGGTACTGAGCTCCTTGGCCGGCAAACAAAAAAGCTATTTTACCCATTTGGTCGCCCCCTTCAGCACTTCCTCCGCCTGGGTGAACATCTCCTGGATGATCTCAGCGGCAGGCTGCTCCTTGGTGACCATGGAGGCCACCTGGCCGGCCATCACGCTGCCCTGCTTGACGTCGCCTTCCCGGGCGGCCAGGCGCAGGCTGCCGGCGCCGAAGCGCTCGATCTCCTCATCGGTGACGCTGGCGCTCTGCTCCAGGCGGGCAAATTCCTTGGTGAAATTGTTGCGCAGCGCCCGCACGGGATGGCCCAGCCGCTTGCCGGTGACCACCGTATCGATGTCGTGGGCCTTGAGGATTTTATCCTTGTAATTCTGGTGGACGGTGCACTCCTTCGCCACCAGGAAGCGGGTGCCCACCTGCACGCCGCAGGCGCCCAGCATAAAGGCGGCCGCCACCTGGCGCCCGTCCGCGATGCCGCCGGCAGCCAGGACGGGGATTTCCACCGCGTCCACCACCTGGGGCACCAGCGCCATGGTGGTCAGATCCCCCACATGGCCGCCGGATTCGCCGCCCTCTGCAATCAGCGCAGAGGCGCCGCTGCGGGCCAGCAGCTTGGCCATTGCCACCGAAGGCACCACCGGGATCACCTTGATGCCGGCGGCCAGCCATTTTTTCATATATTTGCCCGGATTGCCGGCGCCGGTCACCACGACCTTGACGCCTTCCTCGATGACCACGTCGGCCACCTCGTCGGCAAAGGGGCTCATCAGCATTATATTAACGCCAAAAATCCGATCCGTCAGCTGACGGGTTTTGGCGATCTCTTCCCGAAGCCATTGGGCGTTTGCGTTCATCGCGGCGATGATGCCCAAGCCCCCTGCGTTGGAGACCGCCGCCGCCAGGGATGCATCGGCAATCCATGCCATGCCGCCCTGAAAAATGGGATACTCGATTCCCAGTAAATCGCAAAGTGGTGTTTTAATCATCTTCCTACTCCCCTGCGCCGCAAAAGCGGCGGCCGCTGTTTTCGGCAAGCGGCCCGCCCAGCGTTTGGTTTGGCTAAAAAGGATGGTTTAAGCGAGGCTCTTTTCCACCAGAGCAGCGATATCGCCAACGGTAGAGAGCTTCTGATCCTCCATCTCGATGGTGATGCCGAACTCGTTCTCCAGCTCCATGACCAGGTCGACGGTATCCAGAGAATCCAGCTCCAGCTCCTCAAAGGTGGTGTCGGCGGTGATGGTGGAAGCATCGACTTCCTTGTACTCGGCCAGCACTTTGATGACTTTTTCCAAAACTTCCATGTGATAATCCTCCTAAATTCTTTTTATCTAACCCGCCCAAAGCGGGATAAACACAATGATATGTCACCGGCTCCAGCGGATGACGCAGGCCCCGGTCGTCAGCCCGCCGCCAAAGGCGGCGATGGCCAGGATATCCCCCGGATGCAGCTTCCCCTCCCGGTTCATCTCATCCAGCAGGATCGCCACCGAGGAAGAAGAGGTGTTGCCATATTTCTGAATGGTGACGCCCACCTTTTCCCGCGGGATTTTCAGCTTCTGCACCGCTGTGTCGATGATGCGCAGATTGGCCTGGTGCGGCAGCAGGTAATCGACCTGGTCCAGCGTCAGGCCGGCCTCTTCAATCGAGGCCTTCAGCTCCCGGAACATGGAGTTGACCGCAAAGCGGTAAACCTCCTGCCCGTTCATATAAATATAATCCCCGCATTCCTTGACCGTCTGGTCAAAGGGGCTCTTCCCCCGGAAGGCGGGCACATACAGCACCTGGTCGTTGCCCGTGGTGGTCAGCCGCAAAGAAAGCAGGTCGTCGCCCTCCCCCAGCACCACGGCGCCGCTGCCGTCGCCGAACAATACGCAGGTGCGCCGGTCGCTCCAGTCCGTCACGCGGGAAAGCGCCTCCGAAGCCACCACCAGCACCTTTTTCACCCGGCCGCGGGCAAAATAGCCGTCGGCAACATCCAGCGCATAGACAAAGCCGGAACAGGCGCCGTTCACGTCAAAGGCCGGGCAGCTGGCGCCCAGCTCCTTCTGGATCAGGCAGGCCTCCGCCGGGCTCAGATAATCCCCCTGGATGGTGGCACAGATGATAAGATCCAGCTCCTGCGGGGTGACGCCAGCATTTTCCAGCGCATTTTTCGCCGCGGCCACCGATAAATCTGTCAGGCTCTCCGTAGTCATCACCCGCCGCTCCCGAATACCGGTGCGGCTGCTGATCCATTCGTCGTTGGTATCTACCATATGAGAAAGCTCATCGTTGGTCACGACCCGCTCCGGCACCGCATGGCCGGTGCCCAAAATGCTGAAACTCATCTTATTCCTCCAAACCCGCCAGCTTCTGGCGAAAAAAAGTATTCAATTTGCCGATCCCACTAACCAGGGTTGCCTTCTCCTGATCATTCAGCTGGGCGGCCACCGCCTTGGCCAGGCGAAGATGAAAGCGCTGATGGATGCGGTCTACCTTCTGGCCCTTGCGGGTCAGGCTGACCAGCACCTGCCGGCCGTCTGCCTTGTCGCGCTGCTTGACGGCATAGCCCTTGCGCACCAATTTATTGACCGCCACCGTCACGGAAGAGAGGGTCACGGCAAGCTCCTGCGCAATACCGCTGATGGTACATCCCTGAGCAGGGCCCCTGCCAATCGCCTCAATCAGATGGACCTCGCTGATGGAAAGGTTGAGCCCGCTTTTCTTCTCGATCAGGGATGCTTCCAGCCGGGAAATGGACCGGTAGGTTTCCACCAGGACATCATTCAGCTGCCTGCAAAAGTTTTCCACCCTGCGCCTCCAGAAAAAAATACTTAGACCATTTAATTATAGACATATTTGGCCTGTTGTCAATTGATAATCTGTTAATTTTATCCTGCCTGGGCGCAGGGCAAATTGCATTTTATCCGCTGCGGTGCTATACTTTCACCAGATACCATCAAAAAGGAGCAGACTGTGTTATGGATTATCAAGAAATCACCCGGCAGGCGCGCCAGGCAGCCGAGGAGCTGTTAGCCGCCGCAAAGCTGCAGAAAGGGGACGTACTGGTAGTGGGCTGTTCTTCCAGTGAAGTGGGCGGGCAGCGCATCGGCACCGGCTCCAGTATGGAAATCGCCGCCGCGCTTTACGCAGGCATCGCCCCGGTACTGGAAACGGCGGGCGTCTGCCTGGCCGCCCAATGCTGCGAGCATCTCAACCGCGCTATTATTCTGGAGGCTGAGACGGCGAAGCGACTCGGCTTAGAGCCGGTCAATGCGGTGCCGCAGCCCAAAGCCGGCGGCTCCTTTGCCACCACCGTATACCAGCACGCCCGGCGCCCCGTGGCGGTGGAGCATATCCGCGCCGACGCCGGCATGGATATCGGCGGCACGCTGATCGGTATGCATTTGAAGGAGGTAGCCGTGCCGGTGCGCCTCTCGCTGGACCATATCGGCAGTGCCATCCTGCTCTGTGCCAGGACCCGCCCCAAGTATATCGGGGGCGAGCGCGCTCATTATGACGAGAGGCTGAAATAAGGTTTCCGGGAGGCGCTGCCGAAGGCGCCTCCCATTTTTCGCATTTTAGTCATAATTTCCCCTAAAACTTTTCACAATATTTCGTTAACATGGAAATATTCAGCTTATGATTAGAAAGGGCCTCGACGCTCTCAGCCAGGCAATTTTTTCTTGCGCTAAACAGCGTTTCGGGCCCGTTTCTTTTGCCTGCTGCCAAATAGTTACCTGTCAAATTGATGACAAAAAGCAGGCTGCCCGAAGGGGCATAATATCTAGGAATTTGGGAGGAATGCTTATGATTAAAACACTGCTGGGCCAAGTAAAACAGTATAAAGGCGCGTCTCTGCTGACCCCCCTGTTCACAGGGCTGGAAGTAGTGATGGAAGTGCTGATCCCCTTTGTCATTGCTGCCATCATCGACCAAGGGATTGAAGCCGGCGATATCAATAAAGTTTATCTTTACGGCGGTATGATGCTGGTGATGGCTTTTTTCAGCCTGGCCTTCGGCGCGCTGGCAGGCCGGTATGCGGCCAGAGCCTCTTCGGGCTTTGCCTGCAATCTGCGGGACAGCATGTTTGAAAAAGTACAGGAGTTCTCTTTCTCCAACATCGATAAGTTCAGCACTGCCGGCCTGGTCACCCGCATGACCACCGACGTGACCAATGTGCAGAACGCCTATCAAATGATCCTGCGCATCGCGGTGCGCGCACCGCTGATGCTGATCTGCAGCATGATCATGTGCTTTTTCATCAATGTGAAGCTCAGCATGGTTTTTCTGGCAGCCATGTGCGTGCTGGGTGTGGCGCTGGCCCTGATTATTACCAAGACCATCCGCATTTTCAACGAGGTATTCCGCCGGTACGATGATCTGAACGCCAGCGTGCAGGAAAACGTCTCCGCCATTCGCGTGGTGAAAGCCTTTGTGCGGGAGGATTACGAGGACGAAAAATTCAAGCAGGCAGCCGGTCAGCTGTACCGCCTGTTTGTCAAAGCAGAGCGCCATCTGGTGCTCAACAGCCCGGTGATGATGCTGGTCATCTACGGCAGCATTCTGGGGCTCTCCTGGTTCGGTGCGCAGTATATCGTCATCGGCGATCTGACCACCGGGGAGCTGACCAGCATGTTCAGTTATGTCATGGGCATCCTGATGAGTTTGATGATGCTCTCGATGATCTTTGTCATGATCACCATGAGCGCCGCCAGCGGCCGGCGTATCGTGGAGGTGCTGCAGGAACAGCCCGACCTGGTCAACCCGGAGCAGCCCGATCACAACATCCCCGACGGGCGCATCGATTTTAACCACGTCAGCTTTTCCTACAAGCATGGCGGCACCGGCGAAAAGACCCTGCGGGATATCGACCTGCACATCGCCTCCGGCGAGACCATCGGCATCATCGGCGGCACCGGCTCCGGCAAATCCAGCCTGGTCAACCTGATCAGCCGGCTGTACGACGTGGATGAAGGCAGCGTCTGCGTGGGCGGCAAGGATGTGCGCACCTATGATTTGGAAGAGCTGCGCAACCAGGTGGCTGTAGTGCTGCAGAAAAATGTGCTCTTCTCCGGCACGATTCTGGATAACCTGCGCTGGGGCAAGGAGGATGCCACCGAAGAGGAATGTGCCGAAGCCTGCCGCCAGGCCTGCGCCGACGAGTTTATCGAGCGCTTCCCCGACGGATACCGCACCTGGATTGAACGGGGCGGCAACAACGTCTCCGGCGGGCAGAAGCAGCGGCTGTGCATCGCCCGTGCCCTGCTCAAAAAGCCCAAGGTGCTGATTCTGGATGACTCCACCAGCGCGGTGGATACCGCTACGGATGCCAAGATCCGGGAGGCCTTCGCCAAAAAAATCCCCGGCACCACCAAACTGATTATCTCGCAGCGAATTTCCAGCGTGCAGGATGCCGACCGCATCCTGGTGCTGGATAACGGCACCGTCAACGGGTTTGACACCCACGAAAACCTGCTGAACAATAACGAAATCTACCGGGAAATCTATGAAGCCCAAACCAAGGGCGGCGGCGATTTTGACGAGCCTGCCCCCGATGGAAAGGATGGTGATCAGTAATGCCGATGCGCCGTGCCATGCCGGGCAAGCGGATGAGCTTCCGCCAGATGGCCCCGATTTTAAAGCGTGTGCTGGGCTACATGCTTCATAATTATAAATTCTCTTTCTTTATGGTGGTGGTGTGCATCCTGGGTTCTGCGCTGGCCACCCTGCGGGGCACCCTGTTTATGCAGAGCCTGATCGATGATTACATCCAGCCGCTGACCCAGAGCGCCAACCCGGATTTTTCCGCTCTGGCGGGCGCTCTGCTTTCCGTCGCAGCCACTTATGTGGTCGGAATCCTGTGCGCCTATGCCTATAACCGCATTATGGTCAATGTCAGCCAGGGCACCATGCGCAATCTGCGCACCGAGCTGTTCGAGCATATGGAGTCCCTGCCCATCCGCTATTTTGACACCCATGCCCATGGGGATATCATGTCCGTCTATACCAACGATGTGGATACCCTGCGCCAGCTGATGAGCCAGAGTATCCCGCAGGTCATCAACTCTTCGGTGACCATCCTCACCTCCTTTATCAGCATGCTGGTGCTGGATATCCCTCTGACGCTGGTCACCCTGGCCATGATCGGCCTGATGATGCTGGTCACCTCTAAAATCGCATCCAAATCCGCGGTGCATTTCTCCCGCCAGCAGAAGGATCTGGGCACCGTCAACGGCTATATTGAGGAAATGATGGACGGCCAGAAGGTGGTCAAGGTCTTCTGCCATGAAGAAGAAAGCCTGGAGCAGTTCCGCAGGCTCAATGACGAATTGCGGGACAGCGCCGACAAAGCCAACACCTTCGCCAACATCAGCATGCCGGTCAACGCCAACCTGGGCAACATCAGCTATGTGCTGTGCGCCGTGATCGGCGCCATCCTGGCGCTTAACGGCTATCTGGGGCTCACACTGGGCACCCTGGTCTCCTTCCTGACGCTCAACCGCAATTCCACCCAGCCGGTCAGCCAGATCAGCCAGCAGCTCAACAGCATCGTCATGGCTATGGCCGGCGCCCAGCGAATTTTCAACCTGATGGATGAATCGCCGGAAGAGGACGACGGCTTTGTGACGCTGGTAAACGCCAAGGAGGACCGGGACGGCAACCTCACCGAGACCGAAGAACGCACCAACGTATGGGCCTGGAAAAAGCCGGAACAGGACGGCTCCTTCTCCTACACCAGGCTGGAAGGCGACGTGGTGTTCGACCATGTGGATTTCGGCTATGAGGAGGGCAAAACCGTCCTGCACGACATCCAGCTGTTCGCCAAGCCCGGCCAGAAGATCGCCTTTGTCGGCTCCACCGGCGCGGGCAAAACCACCATCACCAACTTAATCAACCGCTTCTATGATATCTCCGACGGCAAAATCCGCTACGACGGCATTGATATCAACAAGATCAAAAAAGACGACCTGCGCCGCAGCCTGGGCATCGTGCTGCAGGATACCCACCTGTTTACCGGCACCGTTATGGAAAATATCCGCTACGGCCGCCTGGTCGCCACCGACGAAGAATGCATGGCCGCCGCCGAGCTGGCCAATGCGGATGGCTTTATCCGCCGCCTGCCGGAGGGCTATCAGACGGTGCTCACCGGCGACGGGGGCAACCTTTCCCAGGGGCAGCGCCAGCTGCTGGCTATCGCCCGGGCCGCTGTGGCCGACCCGCCGGTGCTGATTTTGGATGAGGCCACCTCCTCCATCGACACCCGCACCGAATCCCTGGTGCAGGAGGGCATGGACGCCCTGATGACCGGCCGGACCACCTTTGTCATCGCCCACCGGCTCTCGACGGTGAAAAACTCCGACTGCATCATGGTGCTGGAGCAGGGCCGCATCATCGAGCGCGGCACCCACGACCAGCTGATTGCGGAAAAAGGCCGCTACTATCAGCTGTACACCGGCAACGCCATCGGCGGGGAATAATCCCGGACACAAAACGAAAGCGCAGAGGAAGCCGATTGCTTCCCCTGCGCTTTTTATTTGCGATGGCTTTTCGCCTCTCCCCCGCCTGTCAGCGGGCCGCCCCGTAGGCAAGCGGGGACTGCTCCAAAAAGGCGAGATAATCCCGGTAATTTTCCTTCAGCAGGCTGGGCGTATCCAGCTGATAAGGGCAGTGATCCGCACAGTGGCGGCAGCCGATGCACTGGGTGATGAGCTTCATCTTCTCCTGCCAGGCGGGAGAAAGATACTCCTGCACCGGGGCCCGCCGCAGCAGCAGGGACATCCGCGCCGCGTTAGGGATTTCAATCCCCGCCGGGCAGGGCAGGCAGTAGCCGCATCCCCGGCAGAAGTTGCCCTGGAGCTGCTCCTTATCCCGCTGGATGATTTTTAAAATATCGCCGGAAAGCCGGGGCTGCAGATCAGAAAAGGAGATAAACTGCTCCAGCTCGCTTTCCCGCTGGATGCCCCAGATAGGCACCGCGTGGTCAAAGGCCATCATAAACGCATACGCCGCCGCCGGGGAGGAAACCAGCCCGCCCGCCAGAGCTTTCATGGCGATGAAGCCCATATTGGCGCGCTTGCAATCCCGCACCAGCTGGATTTCCCGATCGTCCGCCAGATAGCTGAAGGGGTATTGCAGCGTATCATAAAGGCCGGAGCGGATAATCTCCTGCGCCACGGCCAGGCGGTGGGTGGTGATGCCGATAAAGCGGATCTTGCCCTGCTGCTTTGCCTCCAGCATGGCCTCGTACAGGCCGGTGCCGTCCCCCGGGCGGGGGCAGAAGGAGACATTGTGGAATTGGTACAAATCCACATAATCGGTGCGCAGCATGGTCAGGCTCTCTTCCAGATCCCGGAAAAACTCCTCCCGGTTGGAGGCCTTGGTCTTGGTGGCAATCAGCAGCATATGGCGCTGGTCGTTGAGGGCGTAGCCGATTTTCTCTTCGCTGTCGGTGTAAATGCGGGAAGTATCGAAAAAATTGAACCCGTTGGCGTAAGCCCTGCGCAGCAGCCGGCGGGCGGACTGAAAGTCAATCCGCTGAATCGGCAGCGCGCCGAAGCCGTTTTTGTTGACCTTAAGGCCGGTTCTGCCCAAGATAATATGTTCCAATCCTGCGTTCCTCCATTTGAATGCCAGCCCCCAAGGCGGGCTGTTTTGTGACTTTCTTCTCAAATTTTGCCATAGATATGCAATTTTTTATGCATTTCCGTCACTATTATATCATATTTTGCGCCGCCGTAAGGTTTTTTCATAAAGTTTGGAAGATATTACAAAATCCCCTGCCCTGTTTTATGACATCATTCCAAAGACAGCTTTCCAGGTATGAGTCGCAGAAAAAGAACCATACTAACAACACGATCATAGAAAGGAGCGATTTGATGGGGCGCAACTATCCCAATTCCAAAGCATTTGACCACCAGAGCGCCGACTGGGAGGACACCTTTGAAGTGGCCAGCGCAACGGAATGCACCGGCCTTGTGCCGGCAGCACCTGCCAGCCGCGCCGAGGACCGGTCTTACCGTCAGCTGTATCCGCAGCCGCTCTCGGTCAAAAAAGCCAGGAGGAAAAAGGACCCGCAGTAAGCTTCCCCAACGCCTGCCGGTGCAGGCGTACATATTTTTACTGTAGATTTTTTCTGAAAGTATGCTATAATATGTTTTATGAGCTGCCTGCCGCCGTCTGGCCGGCAGGGCCAGGGATGAAATTTTGCGACAGCCGCAAATTAAAGGACGTGAAACAACATGGCTGAAAATAAGCTTTCCATCAACGAAGTATCGGTGATGCTCACCTCGATCAACCTGTTTTTGAGCAACGGCGTCACCGGCCTGGATGAAAAGACCAAAAAGGTCTGCGATAATATCGCCCGTTCCATCAAGGCCAAAATCGAACAGAAAAACCTGATCTTCACCCCCAACGAGGTGCGGGTGCTGTACATCGCGGTCAAGTGCTTCCGCAACCTGATTATCCAGAAGAAAAAGCCGGAAGATTCCCAGCAGACCCAGATGCGCGCCACCGAGCATATCGCCACCTGCAGCGGGCTGCTCTTCCTCTTTGAACAGCAGCTCAAAGAGGCCGGCCTGCAGATGTAAGCGGCCGCCGAAAGCAAAAAAATGCAAAAAAACAGGAGGGGTCTCCCCTCCTGTTTTTTGTTGTGCCAGGCTTATGTAGCCTGGTGATAGCCGGAATTTAAACCGAAACTGATAGAAAGCGCCTGATCCACCGCACCCATCTCCCGGCTGCCGAGGGTGCCCATTTTTTCCTTCAGCCGTTTTTTATCAATGGTGCGCACCTGCTCCAGCAGCACGATGGAATCCCTGGTGAGCCCGCAGCTCTGCGACAGCTCAATGTGGGTGGGCAGCTTGTTTTTATCCTTCTGGCTGGTGATGGCCGCGGCAATCACCGTGGGGCTGTGGCGGTTGCCCACATCGTTCTGCACGATCAGGACCGGGCGGATACCGCCCTGTTCTGAGCCCACCACCGGGCTTAAGTCAGCATAGTAGATATCTCCGCGCCGAATGCTCATCTCAATCACGCTCCGTCATATTGTTGTATTCCTAGTTTGGACAAATTCCTCCGTTTTAATCATCAGGCCCCATTGCCATACTATGAAAAAGCCGCCCCGTTGTTTGGCGGTCCTTGTTCCGGCGGCTCGGCCCCAGGCCTGAAACAGACCCTGCGGGGGAAGTTTACCGCCCGAAAACGCCGCTGCCGCTGAAGAAAAAATTTTTTCTCCCAAAAGAAAAAGCCGCCGGAAACCGGCGGCAGCCCTGCGGCGCTAGGAAGACGCCTGCGGGAAAGTAAACTGAATCCAGGCCTCCTGCTCCGGGAATTCCAGACGCTGGGGCAGGCAGCTTTCGCTGTCGGCAGTAATGCGGTAATCCCCCCAGGCGCTGGGCCCCTCGCAGAGAAAGACCCCTGCCTCTTCCCCCCGGCGGGACTGGCCCTCCTCCTCCATGCGGGCGAACACATCCATCATCTGGTAGAGCAGCATCCCCACCGACCGGGTGGGCAGCGTGGAGCTGCTGCCGGCAATGGAGACCTCCTCCAGCTCGATCACCAGGCCGTCGGGGTTGCCATAGCCCTGCAGCTGGGCGAGCGTCTCCGGCTCCGTCAAGGTGAAGGTGAAGGTGCCGTCCCCCTGGATCTTGATCTGCCCGGCGGTCTCAAAATCCTCCACCGCCGCCTGAAACCCGGCGGAAAACGCCGACACGGGCGTTTTTTCCACCACGCTGCTGTCCTTTCCACATCCTGAGCACAGGGCCGCCGCCAGGGCAAGCCCGATCACCGCACGCTTCAACCAGTCACTCCTATCGGTCTAAGGTTAAGAAAATCCTGCACAGATATTCCCCCAGGTCGCTGGGCATCATGCCCCGCACCGAGCGCTCCCGGCAGCAGAGATCAGCCGCCCAGCCATGCAGGTAGGCCCCGCACACCGCGCTCTCAAAGGGCGGGATGCCCTGGGACAGCAGCGAAGCGATGATGCCGCTGAGCACATCCCCGCTGCCCGCCTTGGCCAGACCGCTGCCCCCCGTGGGGTTGAGCATCACCCGGCCATCCGGGGCCGCCAGGATGGTGTTGTGCCCCTTGAGCAGCAGCGTCACCTGATAATGCTGGCTGAACAGCTGTGCCGCTCCCACAGGGTCGCCGGCGATTTGTCCAGCGGTCAGGCCGCTCAGGCGGGACATTTCCCCCAGGTGGGGGGTCAGCACAACCCGTCCGGAAGCACCGGATAATATATTTATATCCGCCGCCAGCAGATTTATTCCATCTGCATCCACCAGGATGGGTTTTTCCGTTTGAAGGATCAATTCCCGCACCAGGGACTTTAACTCCTCACTCTGCCCCAGGCCGCACCCCAGCAGCACCGCGTCCGCCCGGGCGGCCTTTTCCAGAATCAGGGGCAGGTTCTCCCGTGCGATGCGCCCCCGTGCATCCGCCGCCAGCGGGCAGAGGACCGTTTCGTGCTGCGCCGCCACCGCCTGCCGGCAGACCTCCGGGACGGAAGCCAGCGTCACATAGCCGCATCCCGTCCGCAGGGCCGCGCCGGTGGAAAGCAGAGCGGCGCCGATATACTCCTCGCTGCCCACCACCGCCAGCAGCCGGCCGGACTGCCCCTTGTGGGCATGGCTGGGCCGCGGGGCGATCCAGCGGGTGAGAAATTCTTCCCCGGTGCGCACCACTTCGCAGGTCAATCCGCTCTTCCAATCCACCGAGATGCCGATGGGCGCGGCCACGCACTCGCCGCAGTATTCGCACCCGGGGCGGAACAAAGCCGCGTTTTTGCAGGTGTCGAACATGACCGTCAAATCGGCTCGGATGGAGTTTTCCGACACCTCGCCGGTATCCGCCGTCACCCCGGAGGGGATATCCAGGCTGACCACGTAGGCGCCGCTGGCGTTCACCTCCGCAAACAGCGTCTGCTGGGCCTGGCTCAGGGTGCCGTGAAAGCCGGTGCCAAACACCCCATCCACAATCACTGCGGCCCTGCCCACCTGTTCCAGCGCCTCTTCCGGCTCCAGCAGGCGCACCTGCTCCGGCAGCATGCCGCGCATCGCGGCGGCATCCGGGGTCACCGGCTCGCCCAGCGGCAGAAAAACCGACACCTCGGCGCCCAGCTCGCTGAGCAGCCGCGCCGCCACCAGGGCGTCGCCGCCGTTGTTGCCTTTGCCGGCCAGCACCAGCACCGCCTCCCCGGTCACCTTGCGGCGGGAAAAAATCTGGCTGACCGCCGCGGCGCCAGCGTTGCCCATCATATCCAGGTAGCTCAGCCCGTGACTGTTGGCATTGCGCTCCGCCTGCTTCATCGATGCGGTGGAAATCAGTTTCATGCCTCATCCTCCTCCCATTGGGCCAGCACTACGGCTACAGCCCGGCCGCGGTCATGGCTCAGGCTCACCCGGTAGCGGCCCCGGCGCAGCCGCTCATCCGGCCCCAGATAGCGCAGCACCGGCCTGCCGGAGGCCTCGCGCAGCACCTCGATTTCACAGAACTTCACCCGGCCGATCTGCGGCCCCAGCGTCTTGAGGAACGCCTCCTTGGCGGCAAAATTGGCGGCGGCGCTCTGCTGCTGCCGCCGGTGCGCCAGCCCCGCCAGATAGGCCTGTTCCCCCAAGCTGAACACCCGCCCCAGGAAGCGCGGGTTTTCCAGGCTGCGGGCGATGCGGTCGATCTCGATCAGATCCACGCCGATCTCGGTATGCAAGTGTCATTTCCCCTCTCTGATCCAGCGCTGCCGGGAGGATACCCTTTTCCCGGCAGGATATCTTTATGATACCACGCAAAGCGCTTCTAAGCCAGTCTGTCAGGAAGAAAATGCCTGCAAAAGTGCAGAAATTCATTTACTTTGCCCCGGTAAAATGATATAGTATCCTTGTAGAGCGGACAACGTGCCGCCGTTTTTGAATTTACCGTGGAAAGGAAAGATCCCCTTTATGGAGCGTTATTTTCAGCCAGAAATCGAATGCGCCAGCCGGGAACAGATCAAGGCTTGGCAGGATGAGCGCCTGGTCCCGACCGTCCGGCGCGTCTATGAGAATGTGCCCTACTACCGTCATCTGATGGAAGAAAAAGGCGTCACGCCGGATGACATCCGCTCAACGGATGATCTGCACAAGCTGCCCTTTTTGACCAAAGAGGATCTGCGCCAGGCCTATCCTTACGGCCTGCTGGCCGTGCCCCTGCAGGACTGCGTGCGCATCCAGTCCACCAGCGGCACCACCGGCCGGCGCGTGGTGGCCTTTTATACCCAGCATGACATCGACCTGTGGGAGGAATGCTGCGCCCGCGCCATTGTGGCAGCCGGCGGCACCAAGGATGACGTGGTGCATGTCAGCTACGGCTACGGCCTGTTCACCGGCGGACCGGGGCTCAACGGCGGCTCCCACAAGCTGGGCTCGCTGACGCTGCCCATGTCCTCCGGCAACACCGACCGGCAGATCCAGTTCATGTGCGACCTGGGCTCCACCATCCTCTGCTGCACCCCCTCCTACGCCGCTTATCTGGCGGAGAGCATCATCGAGCGCGGCCTGCGGGATCAGATCAAGCTGAAAGCCGGCATCTTCGGCGCTGAAGCCTGGAGCGAGGAGATGCGCCAGGATATCCAGGAAAAGCTGGGCATCAAAGCCTATGACATCTACGGCCTGACCGAAATTTCCGGCCCCGGCGTCTCCTTTGAGTGCAGCGACCAGCACGGCATGCATATCAACGAGGATCACTTCATCCCCGAGATCATCGACCCCAACACCGGCGAGGTGCTGCCCGAGGGCAGCGTGGGCGAATTGGTCTTCACCTGCATCACCAAGGACGCCTTCCCCCTGCTGCGCTACCGCACCCGGGATATCTGTGTGCTCAACTATGAGCTGTGCCCCTGCGGCCGCACCCATGTGCGCATGTCCAAGCCTATGGGCCGCAGCGACGATATGCTGATCGTCAAGGGCGTCAACGTCTTCCCCTCCCAGATCGAGACGGTGCTGCTCAACAAGGGCTACCCGGCTAACTATCAGATCATCGTCACCCGGGAGAACAACAGCGACAAGCTGGAGGTCCAGGTGGAGATGACGCCCGAGATGTTCTCGGATAACCTTTCCAAGGTCTCGGTGCGCGAAAAGGAGCTGGTGGACGCCCTCAAGGCTATGCTGGGCATCTATGCCGTCGTCAAGCTGGTGGCCCCCAAGAGCATCACCCGCAGCGAAGGCAAGGCGGTGCGCGTCATCGACAAACGCAAGCTGTACTGAGAAAGGAGTTTTGGCTATGACCATCAATCAGATCTCTGTATTTCTGGAAAATAAACCCGGCCAGCTGGCGGAATTCACCCGCCTGCTGGAAAAAAACCAGATCGACATGCGCGCCCTTTCCATTGCAGAAACGCAGGATTTCGGCATTCTGCGCCTGATTGTGGATGATCCCTATAAGACGGTCAACGTGGTCAAGGAGGCCGGCTATATCTGCTCCATCACGCCGGTGCTGGCGGTGGAGCTTTCTGACAAGCCGGGCAGCCTGGTGAAGATCCTCACTGCGCTGGAGGAAGGCGGCGTCAATGTGGAATACACCTACGCCTTTATCACCCGCAAAAAAAATGCGGCCTACATGGTCTTCCGGGTCAACGATCCGGAAAAGGCGGTCAAGCTGCTGATTCAGAACAAGGTGCGCCCTGTGACGCAGGATGATATTTCCTCCCTGTTTTCTGAAAACTGATCATGATAAAAGAAGCGGATGGAGTTTTCTCCATCCGCTTTTTTTATCTGCGGAACACCTGACCAGCAGGCAGCAGGACAAATGCCGGCTGCCTTTACACCCGATTGCTGGACGCGCTTTCCCCGGCCGCTGATGCAGTCCTTTTTTGCTGCATCCAAGGCTTTCTATTTCTGAATCGAACATCCTTTTGCAAAGACGCCCCTATTTTCACCGCCGAGGGCGCGAAGACATCTCCGGCGGCTAAAATAACCGCCAGTCTGCCGCCCTCTGCAATATGCGCATAAAAAAAGGAGCCTTTCGGCTCCTTTTTTTCAATCATCAAAGCTTGGAATAAAGCGTCTTGGTGCTCACCCCGGGCAGCATGCCCAGCTTGCCGGATAAGGCGCTGATGACCCCGTTGGGGGCGTCCACCACCACGCTGATGATGGAGATGCCGCGCTCCCGGTAGGGCAGGCCCATCCGGCCGATGATATAGGGGCTGTACTCGTGCAGGACACGGTTGAGCTGCTCGACAGAATCCGGATTTTCCACGATGAGGCCGATCAAGGCAATGCGGGTGTCCATGGTATTCATCCCTCCAATAAACCGGCCGCTTCCGGGAAGATGCCCAGGCTCCGCCGCAGGATGCCCTGGGTTTGGGCGATGACCATGCCGTAATTGGCGATGGGTACCCCCTGATCCGCCGCGCAGCGGATGCGGTATTTCATCTCCCGGTCGCCCAGCATGCAGCCGCCGCAGTGCACCACCATGCGGTAGGGAGAAAGATCCTCCGGAAATTCTCCGCCGCTGGTGTGCGCAAAGGCAAGCTCCTTGCCGGTATACTGCCGGATCCAGGCCGGCAGCTTCACCGTGCCGATATCCCCGCACTGGCGGTGATGGGTGCACCCCTCAGAAATCAAGACGCAGTCGCCGTCCCTCAGGCGGTCCAGGGCGCTCACCCCTCTCACCTGCTCCTCCAGATCCCCCTTATGGCGGGAAAACAGGATGGAAAAGGAAGTCAGCGGGATCTCTTGCGGCACTGTCTGCGCCACCTGGTGGAAGGCCTGGCTGTCGGTGATGACCAGCCGCGGCGGGGCCGGCATGGCTGCCAGAACCCCGGCCAGCTCTGTGTTGCGGCAGACCACCGGCACGGCGCCGCAGTCCAGCAGCTCCCGGATGGTCTGCTGCTGCGGCAGGATCAGCCTGCCCTTGGGGGCCGCCTTGTCGATGGGGATCACCAGCACCACAAAGTCCATCGGCTGCACCTTATCCGCAATAATGGGGAACTCATGGGTCTCCTGCGGGGCCAGGGCCGCCAAACGTTCCTTAAGCCTGGAGATATTTTCCCCGGTTTTGGCGCTGACCCATAGGATATCCTCCCCCTCCGGCAGGCCGTCCGGCTCCCGGGAGGCGGCGGCGTCGCTTTTGTTGACGGCGATCAGATAGGGGATCTTTTTCTGCCGGATCTTCTCCAGCATGGCTCGGTCCTCCGGCAGAAAGCCGGCTTCGGCATCCACCACCAGAAGCGCCAGGTCGGATTTATTGAGCATCTGATAGCTGCGCCGCACCCGTTCCCGGCCCAGCGGGCCCTCGTCGTCAATACCCGGCGTGTCGATCAGCACCACCGGCCCCAGCGGCAGCAATTCCATTGCCTTCTGCACCGGGTCGGTGGTGGTGCCCTTCACCTCGGAAACGATGGAAAGGCTCTGCCCGGTCATGGCATTGATGACGCTGGATTTACCCGCGTTGCGCCTCCCGAAAATACCGATATGCACCCGGTCGCCGGAGGGCGTCTGGTTTAGGCTGCTCATGCAAATTCCCCCTTATTGGTTCTGCGCGCTGAAGGGCAGCGTCAGCACGCAGGTATAATCCTTTTCCGGCAGATGGATGGTCTGGATGCGCACCGGCACCCCGAAGGCCTGCTGCAGCGTATCCTCCCGGATGACCTGGGCCGCCCCGCCGAAAAGGGCGCTGCCATCCGGCATCAGGAGCAGGGCCTTGTCCGCCAGCTCCACCGCATGCTCCGGGTAGTGCGTATTGAGAATGGCCGCCAGGCCGCGCTCCCGGCACAGCCACGCGATGGTATCCATCACGATGCGCTGGTTTTTAAAATCCAGGTTGGATTCCGGCTCATCCAGCACCAGCAGCTCCGGATCGGTGACCAGGGCCCGGGCGATCAGCGCCATCTGATATTCCCCGCCGCTGATGCGGCTGCAGAGCTTATCCTTCAGGTGGGAAATGCCCACCAGCTCCAGGCACTGCTCCACCTTGGCCCAGTCTCTGGGCCCGGGCTGGCTGAATTCCCCCAGATGGGCGCTGCGGCCCAGCACCACCATCTCCCCCACCGTATAGACGAAGGAAGGCAGCTTGGCCTGGGGCACATAGCCCACCTGCCGCCAGAATTCCTTGGGGCGCAGGGAGTGTACCTCCCGGCCGTCCAGATAGGCGGCCCCGGCACTCCAGCGGTACAGGCCCAGCATGCACTTCATCAGCGTGGTTTTGCCCGCGCCGTTGGCCCCCAAAACGGTGAGGATCTCCCGGTCCGTAAGCTGCAGGGAAATTTCCCGCAGCACCTGCTGGCCGTGCCGGTAAGAAAAGCTGCCGTTTTTCACTTCAAATTTCATAGGCGGAACCCTCCCGTCCGGCGCAGCAGCAGGATGAAGAACGGCGCCCCGATGATAGCCGTCAGGATGGAGACCGGGATTTCTGCGGCGCTGACACAGCGGGCAGCCGTATCGATCACCAGAAGGAACACCGCCCCGAACCCGATGCTGGCCGGCACCACCCGCTGGTTGTTGCTGCCGAAAATCATCCTGGCGATATGCGGCACCAGCAGGCCCACCCAGCCGATCAGTCCGCACATGGAGACCGCCGCCGCCGTAATCATAGCCGCAGCCAGAATCACAGCCGTGCGGATGCGCACCACCGGCACGCCGAGGGACTGGGCCTCCTCCTGCGGGAGGGAAAGGGCGTTGAGCTTCCAGCGCAGCAGGAAGATCAGCAGAATCCCGGTCAGCAAAAAGGGCGCGCCGGTATAAAGGGTCTCGCGGGTCACGCTGGAAAGGCTGCCCATCAGCCAGAAGGTGATGGCCGGCAGCACATCCTGCGGGTCGGCGGAATATTTCACCAGAGAGACCAGCGCCGAAAACAGCGAGCTGATGACAATGCCGGATAAAATCAGCATCACCGGCGACGCGCCTCCCCGGCTGTGCCCCACCAGATACACCAGGCCTACGGCTGCCAGGCCGAACACCAGCGCCGAGGTCTGGATAGCAAGCGACGGCAGCCCGAACAGGATGCCCAGCACCGCCCCGAAGGAGGCCCCGGTGGCCACACCCAGGGTATCCGGCGCCGCCAGCGGATTGGAAAACACCGCCTGGAAGGCCGCCCCCGCCGTGGCCAGGCCCGCGCCGGCCAACAGGGAAATCAGAATGCGCGGCAGCCGGATGTTGAACACCACATTGCCCGCCATGCCGTGATCCGCGCCCGGGTGCAGCAGCGTCTGCATCACCTGGGAAAAGGAAAGCTGATACCGCCCCAGCATCAGCGCCAGCACCGAAAGGATCAGAATGGCGGCTGCGGTGCCGATGGCCCAGACGGCGCCTTTTGTGCGAAGCTTGTTCATCTTGCCGTCAGTTCACATAGCCGTCGGCCGCGTCGGAAGAAGGGTGATACATCTTCTCGATCTGCTCGTCCGTCAGCTGGATGCCGTAAAGCTGCTGGTAATAATCCCGCACCTCCGCGTTGATGTCGATATCCTCAAACAGCTCGGGATAGACCTTCTGCGCCATCCAAAGGAGCGTCACCGGCGTGTCGGTGCTGGGGGTGTAGCTGCGGTAGGTGCCCAGCGGCAGCTTGTAGACCTGCCGGGTGCTTACCGCCTCCACCTGGCTCCAGTCGTCGCCGCCGATGGCATTGGTATAAAGATCCTCCGGCTGGGCGGGGGTGAAGTTGGTGATGAAGATCACGTCCGGGTTCCACTGATAGACCTGCTCCATGTTGATGACGGCGTTGGAATTTTCCGCCTGGACCTCTTCCGCCACGTTGCGGCCGCCCACCGCTTCGGCCCAGAACTGGCCAAAGAAGTTCTTGCCGGAGGTGATCATCTGCTGGTCGCTGTACTGGAACAGGAAGAGGATATCCTTTTTCTCCTCCTCCGGGATGCCGGCGACGCGCTCCTGCACCATGCTGTAGATTTCCTCGCTGTATTGGCTGACCAGATCCGACGTTTCGGCGTTTTCGGGGAAGATCTGGGCCAGCAGCGCGATCCACTGGTCATAGGTCTCGATGATATCATAATCCCACTTGGTCGGAGAAACGCCCACCGCCGGGATGCCGGCGTTTTCCAGGGCGCTTTGCAGCTGGGTATTGCCCGCAGTGTAGAAGACCACGTCCGGCTCCAGGCTCAACAGCTGCTCGATATTCAGGTCGCTGCCGGTCATGAAGCTGGTATCCGCCTCTAAAATCTCGGGGAAAATCTCCCCCAGCAGGCCGGACTGAGCCGCGCTCATGCTGGTGGGATGGATGCCCACCAGCTTATCCGCCGAACCCAGGAACACGGTAATCACCGACGGCAGCGGGTAAATATCCGTCACCACGATCCGGTCGATCTGCCGGGGCAGGGTGACCTGGTTATCCCCGTGGTCGGTGATGGTGATGGTGTCGCTTTCCTGCTCCGCCTGGGAGGAGACGGAAGCCTCCGGCTGGGACGCCGAAGAGGATTCCTCCCCACCGGAACAGGCGGAAAGGGGCACCATGGCTGCGCACAGGAGCAGTGAAAGAATTCTTTTTAGCTTCTTCATGTCTTTATAACCTCGTTTCTAACCAATTGTTGGCACTCTGGCCCACCAGGACCGGGATCTCCCTGCGGTAGATCCGGCCGGTGCAGCCTTCGTGCGGCCATCGAATAAAAGCGGCTTTCCGGTTCCCGCGGAGCACCCGCCGGTAGATAGGGTCGCCGATCACCAGCCGGGCCCTTGCCGCCGCCTCGAACAGGTCGTCCTCCTGGGCCTGGAACAGATCCCCCGGGCATGCAAGCTGCTCCGGGCATTCCAGCGGGGTGACGATCCGCACGCCGGTCAGGCCGAAATCCTCCTGCAGCACGCAGCGCAGCGACGCGGCGCTCACCGGCTCCCCGATGAGAAGGATCTCCCCGCTCTGCTGGCCGCCTCTCTCCGGCTGCAGCGGGTTGCGGTTTTGGCCATCCCGGGCGGCGCTTGCGAGCTGGCGGGCCAATCGCCGGGAAAACTCCCTGCCAAAGGGCGCCCCGGTCACATAGGGGGTGCCGTAGAGCTTCTGCAGCGCATGCGCCAGCGGCAGCCCGCAGGAAGAGACGACCAGATTGACATCTGCCCGGCCCGCCTGCATCAGTTCTTCCCACGGGCTCCCCATGGCCCAGCAGCAGCCGAAGGCGAAGCCCTCCTGCTCCAGCCAGGCGCCCATCGCCTCCACGCTGCCGCCTACGGAAAAATCCAACGGCGTGGCCCCCAGCAGGTTGACCACCGGACGAGCGCCTCCCTCCGGCCGGATGCCGTCAGGGCAAAAGCGCCCGGCAACCGCCGCCAGCGCCCGCCCCGCCCCCAGCAGGTAGGAATGCATGCCGTTGGTAGCAAAGCCAAAGGCCGGGATGCCGGTGCGCCGTTCGATCAGCCGCGCCACCCCGGAAAAATCCGTCCCCATCATCATGGGGATCGGCGTCCCCGCCACAGCAATAAAGCGGGGATTCAGCTGGGCGGCGGTTTCGCAGATGTCGGCGATGAGCTTTTCCTCATCGCCCATCACCGCCTCCAGCTCCGACAGTGCGGAGATATACACCATGCTGGGGGTATCGTACCACCGGGGCTCGTCGTGGGTATTATAGGTGGAATTGCAGCCGGAGGCGTCGTGCATGACCGTCATGCCGCCCATCTCATACAAAGCTGAGCACACCCCCGAAACATCCGCCGCATAGGTGGAAATCACGCTTTCCGTCTGTCTCAACCGCAGCACCCCCATCCTTTGACCTGAATGATGGATTTGGTATCCTTCTCTTCCCGGGCGGCCTCGGCGATCAGCCCGCACAGCCGGCAAATGCCCCGGTAGCCGTAAAGTCCGCCGCCTTCCAGCAGATTGACGAAATGGGGCGTCCCGAGAAAATAGGCCGCCTTCTGACCGATGGCCAGCACCTGCGGACGGGGCGGCCCGCCCGCCGCCAACAGCCCCATCTTGGGATGGGTGGTGGGGCGGATGGAAAGCCAGCCGTAATGCTCTTTGAGCAGCTCATAATCCGGCCGGTCTTCGGCGGTGTAGCTGTCGGTATAGACGCTCTCCACCGCAAAGCCGTGTTCCAACAGCAACCGGGCCAGCCCCAGGGGGCGGGTGGTCGCCGTATAATCGATGGCCACCGGCATCCCATTCAGAATCCTGGCGGTTTCCGCCAGCGCCTCCTCCGCCCGGCGGCGCAGCGCGGCAAAATCCGGCAGCGGCAGATCCAGCGCCTGGGCAAGGCGCCTTTCGGCAGCCTCAATCTCCTCATAATCATAGCTCAGCGGCAGGTAAAAATGCTCCTGGCCCAGCCGCTCCTTGAGCGTCTCCCCCGCAATCACCGCGGCGGGGTTCCAGCTGAGGTTGGCCGCACTTTCGCCCATGCGCTGATATTCCTCATAGGTTCTGCACCAGGAGATATCCCGCACCCGCCAGCCGCCCTGGCAGAGCATCTCATACAGCTCGCTGCCCCGGTCAATGGGGGCGATGTTGCCGATGATGTTGATGCTCCGGGGGTCCTTCTCCCGAGGCTTGAGCAGGCTGTAAAGCTGCTGGCGCATCTTGGCATCGGGAGAAATTTTGGTTTTGCGCAGAATGGGCGTCATATAGCAGTCGGTGATATCCACATCGGGGAAGCGCTTCCGCAGCTTGCGGTAAACATAATCCAAATCGCAGCCCACAAAATGATGGATGCAGCTGGTGAAAATCAGCAGCGCCCGCGGCCGGTGCTCCAGCTTTTGCAGGATGTCGGCGGTGCCTTCCAGGATCAGCTGCTCCAGGTCGCCGTCCCTCACGTTGTGCTCCTGCAGGGTGATGGTGGAAAACCGGTCCTCCGCGCCCATTTCGGCGGCGGTCAGCACCACGCCCCGCAGGCAGCCCTGGGCGCAGACGAAGATCTGATGGCTCTCGGGGATCAGCATCCCCACATGGACGATGTTCCACGGCCCGCGGGCGGGGGCGGCATACTCCAGCCCGGCGGCAAAGGGCGCCGGGAAGGGCGTCTCGGCAATGGGCCGGCAGGTGCCGGCATCCGTCAGCTTGTGCAGGTCAATCAAGGGCTTTTCCCCCTTCCGCGGCGGCCAGCACCTGGTCCGCCAGGCGCTCATACTCCCGGGCCATTTCACTTTCCGGAAAGAGCTCGATCACCGTCTTCTGCTGCTCCGCCGCCTGCTGGACCAGCTCGCTGAAGGGCAGCCGCCCCACAATGCGGGAATGGACGTCCTGCGCCAGCTCCTCCACTTTTTCCTCCTCCCGGACGACGCCCCGGCGGTTGAGGATGATCCCCCCCAGGCGGGCGTAGCCCCGGTCGGCGAAATGCTCCACCGCCGCCGCGATGTTGGCCGCCGCATGGATGGCCATGTTCTCCCCCGAGGTGAGCAGAAAGACCTGCTCGGCATAACCCTCCCGGATGGGCATGGCAAAGCCGCCGCACACCACGTCGCCCAGCACGTCATACAGCACAATATCCGGCTGGTAATGGTCAAAGGCGTGCTTCTCGGTCAAGGCCTCCAGGGCGGCGATGATGCCCCTGCCGGCGCAGCCGGTGCCGGGGGTGGGGCCGCCGGCCTCCACGCAGAGCACCCCGGCATACCCCTCGGTGACCATCTCCTCCAGAGTGACCTGCTTATTTTTCTGCCGGAGCAAATCCAGCACGGTGGCAGCCGGCCGGCCGCCGTGCAGGCAGATGGTGGAATCCGCCTTGGGGTCGCAGCCGATCTGCATCACCTTCATACCCCGTCGGGCAAACACCGCCGACAGGTTGGAGACAGTCGTCGATTTGCCGATGCCGCCTTTCCCATAAACCGCCATTTTAATCATGAATTTTTTCCTCCTGATAATCCCCGCGGCCCACCACGATTTCATAGCCGATGGCCCGGACCGCCTGCACCACCCGGTCGCGGCTGCTGACTTCGTCGTCGCCGACGCCGATTTTATTGTCGTATAACAGATAGCTGCCCCGCACCTGGGGCGGCGAAATATTGGGCATAATCACATTGGCCCCGGCCAGAATCCCCTGCTCCCGGCCGCCCGGCGTCAGCGTGCCCAGCGCGGTGGTGGCCGGCAGCAGCACGGATGGGTTCATCAGCCGGGTGAGACTGAGCATCATCAGCGTATCCCGCAGGGTGCCCGGCTTTTCCCGGCAAAAGGGGGTGTCCTTATGGGGCAGAAAGGGCCCGATGCCCACCATCTGCGGCCGGAAGGCGCGGGTGAAGAGCAGATCCTCCGCCAGGTGCTCCGCCGTCTGATAGGGGGAGCCTACCATGCAGCCGCAGCCGGTCTGATAGCCGATCCCGCGCAGATCCTTTAAGCACTGCATCCGGCGCTGCCAGCTCATTTCCGGCGGGTGGAGCCTGGCATAATGCTCCGGGTTGGCCGTCTCATGGCGCAGCAGGTAGCGGTCGGCCCCGGCGTCGTAATACCGCTGGTAGCTGCCGCGCTCCTTCTCCCCCAGCGAAAGGGTGATGGCGCAGTCGGGAAAACGCTCCCGGATGCGCCGCACCAGGGAAACGATCCTGCCGTCGTCAAACCAGGGGTCCTCCCCGCCCTGCAGCACAAAGGTCCGATAGCCCAGCTGGTAGCCGCGGTCACAGCAGCCGAGGATTTCCTCCTCCGAAAGGCGGTAGCGCCCCGCCTGCCGGTTGCCGCGCCGGATGCCGCAGTAGTAGCAGTTGTTTTTGCAGTAGCTGGAAAGCTCCACAATCCCCCGGAAATAGACCCGCCGGCCGAAGATCCGGTCGGTCATGCTGCGCGCCCGGTCCGCGGCGTAGAGGCGTTCCTCCTCTGTATAGCCGGCCAGCAGGGCCGTCAGCTCCTCCTTGGGGAGCAGCTCCCCTGCCGCCAGCCTATCAATGCGTTCCCGGTTGTTCAATCTCATTCCTCCAAAGAAAAAGCCCCCTTGCCAAAAGCCGGCAAAGGGGCAGGAAATCAGTGCTGATATCGGTCAAAACAGGCAAAACTCCCCCTCTGGCGGCAGACCGGCTGCCGGGCGCGGATAGGGGCCCTGTTTTACTTCCTGCGCCTTACGGTTCTGAGCGGATCATCGCCTGTTCAGTGCGCGAAGCCTATGAAATTTTTCCCGCGGCGAATGGTCAGGGTGCCCTTCCCACGAGCCGCAAAATTGATTTTTGTTGACTGATTTAGTATACCACAGCAGGGCGGCCCTTGCAAGCATTTTGACGTTTTTTTCACAAGGCATGCCGCCGCAGGCGGGCTGCCCCACAAAAAAACCGGGATAAACCCGGTTTTTTCTGCGTTATTTCAGCTCGGCGATGGTGACGCCGCTTTCCCCCTCGCCATAGACGCCCAGGCGGAAGGAGGCCACGCTCTTGTGCCGGCGCAGATGCTGCTGCACGGCGCTGCGCAGCGCACCGGTACCCTTGCCGTGGATGATGGTCACCGTCTTCAGGTTGGCCAGCACTGCGTTGTCGATTTCCTTATCCAGCACCATGAGGGCCTCATCCACCGTCATGCCGCGCAGGTCGATTTCCGTCTTGGCGGAACGCTCCGTCTTGCTGGTGATGCCCCGGCGGGAATAAGGCGCGCCGCCCACGGTGACCTTTTTCTTGGAGGAATCCAAAAGACGCAGCTCGGATTTGTGCACCTTGGTCTTCAGGATGCCTGCCTGCACCTGCACATAGCCCTGGCCATCCTCACCGGAAAGGACAGTCCCCTCCCGGCCCATCTGGACGATCTGCACCCGGTCGCCCCGCTTCAGCGGACGCGGCAGGGTGTAGCCCGCGCCGGATTTTTTGAGGATCGGGTCCGCCACCTCCTCCAGACGGTGCAGGTCGGTCTTAAAGCTGACCTTGGCCTTTTGGGCCAGATCGGTGAAATTCTGCTGGTTTTTCTCCTTGAGCGCCTCGTTGAGCTGGTCGATCAGCTCCTCCGACTGGCGGCGCACCTGGGCGATGATGCCCTGGGCCTGATTTTTAGCGCGCTCAATCTCATGCTCCTTATCCTTTTCCAGCTGAAGGCGCTCTTTTTCCGCCTCCTCCCGGAGCTGCTGGGCCTGGCGGCGCAGCACGGCGGCCTCGGTTTTTTCCTGCTCCAGCTGCTGCCGAAGCTGATCCAGCTCGCCCACCACGTCTTCAAAGCGCTGGCTGTCGGTGGAAAGATGATCTTCCGCCCGGTCGATGATCTCCTGCGCCAGGCCCAGCCGCTTGGAGATGGCAAAGGCGTTGGACCGCCCCGGGATGCCGATCAGCAGCCGGTAGGTGGGGCTTAAGGTGGCCACATCGAACTCACAGCTGGCGTTTTCCACCCCGTCGGTCTTGAGGGCATAGGCCTTGATCTCCGCATAATGGGTGGTGGCGGCGACGGTGGCGCCGCGCTCCCGCAGGCTCTCGATGATAGAAACAGCCAGCGCCGCGCCTTCCACCGGGTCGGTGCCGGCGCCCAATTCATCCAGCAGCACCAGCGAGTGCCGGTCCGCCGCCTGGAAGATGGTGACAATATTGGTCATATGCGCCGAAAAGGTGGAAAGGCTCTGCTCGATGCTCTGCTCGTCGCCGATATCCGCCAGCACATGGTCAAAGACGGAAAGGCGGGAGCCATCCGCCGCCGGCACAAACAGCCCGCACATGGCCATCAAGGTGAAAAGCCCCAGCGTCTTGAGGGCGACCGTCTTGCCGCCGGTATTGGGGCCGGTGATGACCAGGGTATCGAAATCGCCGCCCAGCCGGATGTCGATGGGGACGATTTTATCCCCGGCGATCAGCGGGTGGCGGGCTTTTTTTAGATCGATGACGCCGTCCTGCCCCAGAATGGGCGGCGCGGCGCGCATTTTATCCGCCAGGCGGGATTTGGCGAAATAGAGATCCAGCTCCACGGCGGCCTCATAGCTGTAGCCGATCTGCTGGGCCACCGCCCCCACCTGGGCGGAAAGCTCCGCCAGGATGCGGTCGATCTCCTCTTTTTCCTGGCCGCGCAGCACCCGGATTTCGTTGTTGGCCTCCACCACCGCCATCGGCTCAATAAACAGCGTGGCCCCGCTGGAGGAGGTGTCGTGCACCAGCCCCTTGAGCTCGCTGCGGAATTCGCTTTTCACCGGCACCACAAAGCGCCCGTCGCGGATGGTGATGATCTGCTCCTGCAGCACCTTCTGATAGCTGGGGGAGCGGATGATCTTTTCCAGGCTGGTGCGGATGGAAGCCTCAGTGCGCTGGATTTTGCGCCGGATGGCGGCCAGGTCCGGGCTGGCGGAATCGGCCAGCTCCTCCTCAGTGAGGATGGCCCGGTCGATGTCGTCCTCCAGATTGCGGAAGGGCGTCAGGCTCTCGAACAGATCGTCCAGGCTGGTAGGCTCTTCCCACTGGCGGCGGAAACCGGCCAGATTGCGCACCGCCCGCAGCACAGAGGCCACCGCCAATAATTCCCGGATGGTGAGGCTGGCGCCCAGCTGGGCGCGCTTAAGCATCCCGGAGGGATTGCCGATGCCCCCCAGCCCCGGCGTGCCAAAGCGGTTGGTCATGGTGTTGGCATCCACGGTGCGCTGCAGCTGCCGGCTGGCGGATGCAAAATCCGGCTGCGGCTGAAGCTGCAGCGCCATCGCACGCGCGTCCGGGCAGGTAGTCTCCTCTGCCAAAAGGGCAAGGATTTTATCCAGCTCCAGCATGGTGGAGTGGCGTGATGAAGCTGTCATAGCTGCCTCCTCATTATGTAGTGATACTGTGGTAAAAATCCAGGGAAGGGATGCTGCGGTCCAGCTGGCAGACCAGGTACTGCTCCACCGTCTCCCCCAGCTGGCGGAGCCCCTCCGCCGGAAGTGTAAAGGAAAATAACTTTTCAAACTGGCTGTAAAGGATATGCCGCATGGCGGCCAGCACCCCGGGGGCGAGCCGCCGGCGGTATTCCCCGTCCTGCCGGCAGTCGCTGCAGAGCAGGTCCCCTTTGGAAAAGCTGAAGTACATCTCGTCCTTTTCATAGGCGCCGCAGCCGGCGCAGCCCACCAAATCAGGCATGTACCCGGCCATGGTCATCATGCGCAGCTCCAGAATCGCCTTCAGCTGCCCAGCGGGGCGGCGCCCCTTTTCCAGCAGATACAAGGTGTTGAGCATCAGGCGCAGGTACTCCGCGCCGTCCTCCTCAGCGGGGGCCAGCTCCCAGCAGAGCTGGGCAAAATAGGTGGCCAGGGCCAGCTTTTCCATATCCTGGCGGATGCCGAAAAAGATGGTGTTGCTGTCCGCCTTGTTGATGGAATAGCGCTCCTTATTGTAAAACAGCACAAAATCCGAATAGCTGAGCAGTTCCAGAGCGGCCTGATAGTTCCGCCGGGAGGGGTAGCCCTTGTGATAGGCGGTGATGACCCCCCGGTCCCGGGTCAGCAGGGTGAGCACCCGGTCTTCCTCATCCAACCGGCGCTCCCGGATGACGATCCCGCTGGTGGTCAGCTGCATCCTCTTCCCCTCCTGCCTTCTCTTCCACCGCCGCCTTATAGCGCAGATAATCCTCAATCTTCCCGCTGGCGGCAAACTGCTGCCAAAGCTCCCAGGCCTCCATGGCAAATCCCTCCTGACGGCAAAATTACACCATTACCTTTGCCAAAAACAGCGGGATTTATCCACACCGCAGCCCGGGACATGCGGAATCTTTTAACGGAAACCGAAATTTTTCATCATGCTTTCGCTGTTGCGCCAATCCTCCCGCACCTTGACCCAGCACTGCAGGTTGACCCGGATGTCGAGGAAGTTTTCCAGCTCCTGGCGGGACTGGGTGGCGATTTTTTTGAGCATCTGGCCGCCCTTGCCGATAATCATGCCCTTATGGCTGGCCTTTTCGCAATAAATGGTGGCGTCGATATCCACAATCTGCCCGTCGTCCCGTTCCCGCATGCGCTCAATTTCCACCGCAGTGCCGTGGGGGATCTCATCCCGCAGGTTCTGCAGCAGCTTCTCGCGGATCATTTCCGCCGCAATCACCCGTTCGGGCTGATCGGTATAGCTGTCCTCCGAAAAATAGTGAGGTCCCGGCTTGGCAAAGCGGCCCAGCTCGTCCAGCAGTTCCTCGCAGCCCTCGCCGGTCTTGGCGCTCAGCGGGATCACAGCCTCAAAGGGCAGCAGCTGGGAAAAAGCGGAAATTTTATCCAGTAAAGGTTCTTTCCTTTCCAGTGTATCCACCTTGTTGATAACCAGAACAGCGGGCAGGCGGCGCTCCGCAATACCGGCGGCCAGCTCCCGCTCCGCGGCGTAGATTTCGCTGCCGCAGTCGGTGACCAGCACGGCCGCATCCACATCGCCCACCGATTCCTTCACCTGGCGCACCATATATTCGCTCAGCTTGGTGCGGGGGCGGTGCATGCCCGGCGTATCGATAAAGACCATCTGGTTTTCCCCCCGGGTCAGCACCCCGGTAATACGGGTGCGGGTGGTCTGGGGCTTTTCGGTGACAATGGCCACCTTCTCCCCCACCAGCCGGTTGAGCAGGGAGGATTTCCCCACATTGGGACGGCCCACCAGGGCGATAAATTCCGATGTCGTGTTCATGACGGTTCCTCCCCATCCTCTGTAATGCCGGGCTTGGCCGGCGTTTTTGCCACCCAGGCAGCGCCCAGGATCAGATATGCCCCCGCCGCGGCGCCCAGCAGGGGGCAATCGCCTAACAGCGACACCAGCCGCCGAAAGCCCGCCTCCTCCCAGAAGAGGCAGACCCCCACCCCGACGCTGGCCAGGGCTGCCAGCAGCACGGCGGCCGCGGCGGCATCCTTGGCGGCTTTGGCCAACGGGTTCCGGCCCGGGCAGCATAGGTCCACCGCCGCCTCCACCGCGGTGTTCAGCGCCTCCAGCGCCAGCACCAGCCCGATGGCCAGCCAGAGCACGGCCGTCTGGCCGCGTCCCAGGCCGTAGGCCCAGCCCAAAAACAGCGCCAGCCCCGCCGCCACCAGGTGAAAGCGGAAATTCCGCTCCCAGCGGATGCAGTGGCAAAGGCCCGACGCCGCATAACGGAATCCTGCAAAAAAGCGCTTCACTGCCCGGTCACATAGCTTTCATCCCGGCGCAGCCCCAAAACCGAAAGCACCTGCTCCTCTTTTTCCCGCATGCGCACCTGCTCCAGGCCGCCGTTTTCGTGGTCATAGCCCAGCAGGTGCAGCATGGAGTGCACGGTCAAGAAGCCGATTTCCCGGTTGAGGGTGTGGCCATACATGCGGGCCTGCTCCAGCGCCCGCGGCAGGGAAATGACAATATCCCCCAGCAGGCAGGCGCCCGTCTCGGGGTTGACGTCGTAGACGCCGTTCTCTCCCAGGGGGAAGGAGAGGACGTCGGTGGGGGCATCCTTCTGGCGGTATTCGGCGTTCAGCTGGCGGATCTGCTCGTTATCCAGAAAGCTGACGCTCACCTCCGCGCTGCCCTGAAAATTCTCGTTGACCAGCACCGCAGTGCAGCACCGGCGGATCAGCATGCGGATGCCGGTGGGCACCTTGATCTGCTTTTGCCGGTTGACGATTGAAACCTTTACTTTATCCATGGCTGTGTTTCCTTCTTCCTTCGTCGTAGCGTTCGTAGGCCTTGATGATATCCTGCACCAGCTTGTGGCGGACCACATCCTGCTGCGTCAGATAAATGACGCCGATGCCCTCCACCCCGCGCACAATGCGCACCGCCAGCGGCAGGCCGGATTTGCGCTCGTCCGGCAGGTCGATCTGGGTGATATCGCCGGTGATGATCGCCTTGGAATTGAAGCCCAGCCGGGTGAGGAACATTTTCATCTGCTCCGGCGTGGTGTTCTGGGCCTCATCCAGAATGATAAAGGAATCATCCAGCGTGCGCCCGCGCATATAGGCGAGAGGCGCCACCTCGATAGTGCCCTTCTCGACATTTTTCTGAAAATTTTCCGCGCCCATCATGTCAAACAGCGCATCATACAGCGGCCGCAGATAAGGGTCCACCTTGTTCTGCAGATCGCCGGGCAGAAAGCCCAGCTTCTCCCCCGCTTCCACGGCGGGGCGGGTCAGGATGATGCGGTCCACCTGGTGGGCCCGAAAGGCCTTGACCGCCATCGCCACCGCCAGATAGGTCTTGCCGGTGCCTGCAGGCCCGATGCCAAAGGTGATGGTGTTTTTCTCGATGAGCTCCACATATTTTTTCTGGCCCAGGGTTTTTGGCTTGAGGGGGCGCCCCTTGGCCGTGATGCAGATTACATCGTCGGCAAGGCCGGCCAGCTGCCCCTCGGTGCCCTCCCGCACCAGGCTGATTACATAACGGATATTCTGCTCGGTGACCTGCTCGCCCCGTTCGATCAGAGCCAGCACGCCTTCCACTGCGCGCACTGCCAGCGCCACGGCTTCTTCCCCGCCGGTGATTTTCACCTGGGTATCCCGGCAGAGGATGGAAACGCCAAAGGCCTGCTCAATGGCCTTCACATTCCCGTCGTAGCTGCCGAACAGCATCAGCGCATGTTCGATGCTTTCGATATCAATAATCTGTTCTGCCATCTGGCGGCAATCCCTCACTTTCTTCCTTCCGGCTGGCTGGTGCATGCCTCTAGCCGCACTTGTGGATATTATAGCACGGAAAACGGCTTAAAATCAATGAATTTTACGAATAATTTCTGTGGAAATTCACAGGATTCCCCGCGCAGATCCCCGCCTGCGCACTTTGACTAACCCACCCCGGTATGCTAAAATATAGGCAGGCAAAATCCGAAAAAAGGAGCGATCTCTATGAAAAAATCCCTGCGTTTTCTCCCATTGGCCCTGGCCGCTGCGATGGCCCTGATCGGCTGCGGCAGCACACCGCAGCCGGAGGATGCCGTGGCCCAGCTGGAAAAGAGCCTCCAATATGAGACGGGGGAACTCTCTTTCACCATCCCGGCTGAAAACGGCGAATGGGATATCCTCATCTACGGCCGCACGGAGGCCGAGGGCATGGGCATGAGCCTGCACTATCTGGAAGGGGAAGACTGGCAGCCTGGAGGCCTTTACAGCTTTGCTCCCGCTTCGGGATGCACCGAGCTGGGGATGGATGTCTCCTGCACCATCGAGGATGAGACTGCCAGCCGCACCATCGATCTGCTGCCTCTCCTTCCCTGACCGATCAGCCATTCCTGATGCAAAAAAGCCCGCCGGCGCTTTTCCGGCGGGCTTTTCTGCTTACTGCGGCGCGCCGGTCCCTTCCGGCCAGCGCACCAAAATCGGCGCGGGCTGGGCAATATCCTTTTCGCAGGCCACCTGGCAGATAAAAAGCAGCCCGTCCTCCCGGGTCTGTACCCGCAGCTGGGAGGAAATCAGCCCCTCCGGGTACTGCTGCCGCAGGATGCGCTCCAATTCCGACCGGCCGTACTGAAGCGCTTCCTCCTCACTGCGGCAAAGCGTCTGCTGACGGGCCAGAAGGTAATATTCCCGCACATAGGTGATGGGCAGCTCCACCGGGCCGATGGAAAGCGGGGTTTCCACCACCTCTTTTTTAAATCGGCCCTCAATTTGCCGGGGCAGCCCCAGCGGGATCTGGATGCCCAGCACACGGGCGGAATATTTTTTCTCCATCTGGCCGCTGTAAACGGTCTGCACCTCCTCAAAGGGGACAAAAAACCGCACCTCCTCCTCCACCCGGGCGATGATTTTGGCCCGGGCATGCTGCAGGATGGTATTGCCTTTGGCATCCGTCATCACCCCGCTGACCAGGATATCCCCCTGGGCAACCCCATCCCCCACCGCCGCCGCAGCTTTGCCGTCATACACCTCCATGGAAATAATCTGCCCCGCCTGAGCCGCCAGGATATTGCAGGGATTGGCCTGATCGTCGATTTTTTCCGGGGCGGCGGTGCGTTCATCCACCTCCACCCGGGCGGTGCTGCCGTTTAAATTGATGGCGATCCAGCCCAGGTCATGGTTGAGCAGCATCATCTCATACTCCAGATCCACCGGATCGATGCTGCCGGCGTGCGCGCCGTAATCCAGCCCCAGAGAGGCCAGCTGCTCCCGCAGCAGCGGCTCGGGGATGGTTTCCAGGCCGCTGATCTCAATATTCCAGATATATTGCCCCATCACCAGCTGAAAGCCGAAAAACAAAATCAGCGCCGCCGCCAGCCCCAGCCTGCCCCTCAAAGAGCATAAGAGCGGCAGAAAGCCGCTGGGGGCCTCCCGTTCCAGCTTTACCCCGGTGCGGGAGACGAATTTTTCCATCCGCCGGGCGCCGGCGGGGGTGGTCTCCCCCCACAGGTCCAGCTCGCCCTTCTCCAGCGACCAGAGGGGGATGCCCGCCGCGATGCAGCGCTCCAAAAAGCGCTCCAAAAACACCCCCGAGGCGTGAAAACGCACCGTGCCGCGGAAAAACCGCAGCCACCTGAGCAAAAACATCCCGTTCTCCCCTTTTATTCCACTAGATTCAGCCCGGTGATCCGCCCTTCCAGGATCATGCTCTCCCCGGTCATGCACTTCATGGTCAGGCTCTCCCCCTGCACCTGCAGCATCCGGCCGGGCAGCGCCAGGCGGATCTGGTCGGGCTGGTATTCCAAAATGCCGCGGTATCCTTCCACCACCAGCTGCCCCGGTCCCAGCAGCTGCAGCTGGAACTGCGGCTGCAAAGCCTCTGTCAGGCCGGCAAGCTTCTGCGGCCCTCCGCGCTTGCGGCGGGTTTCGCCTCTTTTCCATCCCATACGGATCTTCCTCCCTGGTCTAAGAAAACTAGAAAAAATATATGATAGACTATCCAGTTTTATCCCGCCGGGCTGCCGGCGCCA
Source organism: Candidatus Neoruminococcus faecicola (assembly GCA_904398325.1). GTDB lineage: Bacteria > Bacillota > Clostridia > Oscillospirales > Ruminococcaceae > Neoruminococcus > Neoruminococcus faecicola. Next base: position 35,181 of record CAJFPC010000081.1, read on the forward strand.
AGGAGGTGCCCGATTTGCCGAAACGAATGCTGTCCCCC
>CAJFPC010000082.1 GCA_904398325.1 Candidatus Neoruminococcus faecicola
CGGCCCCTCCAGGCCGGAAAAATCCACCGATACCGCCGCTTCCTCCACCTGCAGCGAGAGAGCCTCCCCCTCAAAGGCGAGCAGTCCCTCCCACTGCGGGCTGCCGGCATCCAGGCCAAGGCGCAGCGCATCCCCTTCCAGCTGCAGGCCCTCCGGCAGCGGATCGCTCAGAGCCGCCGCCTGCTCCTCTGTCAGCCGGATGGATACCTCCGCTGCCGCGTCCCCCTCGGCATGAGAGAGCTCCGCCGTCAGCCGGACCTGCCCGCCGCCCGTCTGCTGCCAGCGCAGGGCAAGGCAGGGCGCCCGGGCTTCCTCCGGCGGGGTCTCCTCCTCCGGGGCTGCCGGGCTGCTCTGGCCGGGGGCGAGGCCGCTTTCCCCGGCGGTGGGCTCCTCCCCGTCGGGGAGGATGTTCTCCGGCGGCTGCTCCGGCTGCTCCGGTTCACTGTCTTCCTCTCCGGCCGGCGGTTTCTCCCCGTCAGGCGTCTCTTCCGCCGGGCCGGGGGTTTCTTCCCCGCCGGGCTCCTGTTCTTCGTCCGATACCGTCTGTCCCGGCGGAGCGGCCGGGCCCGGCTCCTCCTGGGCAAAGCTGTTCCAGCTCACCGAGGTGGCTGCCAGCAATACGGCCAGCAGCCCCGCCAGCGGCCGGCGCCATCCAGCTGTTTTTATCATTCTCGTTCCCCCTTCAGCCATGCACTGCAATCGCTGCTGCCGGCCTTCCGGCCGGTGTTCCCGTTTTGCGCAGCATCTATCGGAATGGTTCCATCCTCTCCACCGCAAAGCGCATTGCTCTGATTCGACATGATTCGTTGTTTTGTCTAATTTTTTGAAAATTTTGTTTTTTTTTTTTTACTATTTTACCAGAGCTTTACCTAAATTTCAAGAGTCTCTTTCTAGAAATTTTCGCTAATAAGAATCCTTTTCATTTCTTATCTCCTTTCCTGCCCTGCTGACAAGAATCGCCGCGCCTCCGCCGCGGGTTTTGTCGGGATTGCACAATTGTTAAGGAAGTTTTTACTGCGATTTTACCCCATCATGCGTTCGGAGCGGCGCTTTATCATGCTATAATGCCGAAGGAGAAAGCCTCTCCCAACCCTGTTTTACGTCTTGGCTGAAAGGAGAACGAAACCAGAAATGACCTGTTTTTTGCACGTGACGGACACCCACCTGTCCTTCGCACAGCCGGCGCCGGCCAACTGCGGCAGCGCCAGCCAGCTGGAGGCGGTGTACGCCTGGGCGGCGAAGCTGGACCGGCCGCCGCAGTTTATCCTCATCACGGGGGATTTTGTCCACGAAGGCGGCGCGGAGGATTACGCCCGCGCCCGCGCGCTGACCGCCCGGCTGGAGGAAACCTACCGCCTGCCCACCCTGGTGGCCCTGGGCAACCACGACCGGCACGCCGCCTTTTATGAGGGATATCTGGGCGAAGCGGGCCGCACCGGGCGCTATCATTACTGCCGCCAGCTGGAGGGCCTGCGCCTGGTGGTGCTGGATTCCGCGGTGGATGACCAGGTGCCCGGCCAGCTGGATGACGCCCAGCTGGACTGGCTGGAGGAGACCCTCGCCGCCCCCTGCGAAACCCCCACGGTGGTGGCGCTGCACCATCCGCCCTGCGGCACCCACATCCTCGAGACCAATCAGAACAACCTGACGGCGCCTGAGCGCTTTTTGCAGATCCTCGCCCGCCACCCGGTGGCGGCGGTGCTGGCCGGCCACAAGCATGCGGCCTCGGTCACCTGCCAGGGCGGCATCCCGGTGTGCACCGGCGCGGGGATGGCCTTCGCCATCCAGATGCCCCAGGGCGGCGCATTAGAATTCACCAAGGATCTGGCCGCCCAATACTGCGCCCTGTATGACGCGCGCTTCTACTGGTCGGTGGTACACCCCCAGAGCGGCCAGGTCATCGCCCGGATGACCCCCGGCCAGATGCACAGCTACCGCGCCGGGCAGTAAGCCCCGGCGCCGCTCCAAACGTCCTTCCGGCGCCCGGCGCCTGGAATAAATCTTCCCTGAACAGAAAGGATTGGACCGAATGAAGTTAAGAACGAGAATTTTCAGCGCCATTCTGGCTGCGCTGACCCTGGTTTCCGTCACCGCCTGCGGGCAGGAAGAAACCTCCTCCGCCGCTTCCTCCGCCGGCAGCGCCGGCAGCTCCGAGGAGCAGGTTGAGATCACCTTCTACAGCTACAGCCTGCTCAACGCCGGCCAGAAAGCCGGCACCCAGCAGCTCATCGACGAGTTTATGGCCGAGCACCCCAACATCAAGGTGACCGGCGTGGCGGTTTCCAACTCGGATATGGCCGCCCGCCTGCAGGCGGATATGGCCGCCGGCGAAGTGCCCGATGTGGCGCAGCTGCCCTTCCGCGCCATGGATTTTGCCGCCAACAGCCTGGGCGCCGTGCCCATGGAGGAGCTGGCCGGCGACGAATACGACGAGCAGTTCTCCGGCATGTATCCCAACGGCCTGGCCCTGGGCAAGCTGGGGGATCTGACCTACTGCCTGCCCTTCACCTTCAGCACCCCCATGCTCTATTACAATGCAACGCTGTTTGAATCCGCCGGGCTGGACCCCAACGATCCCCCCGAGACCTGGGATGAGGTGCAGGAATACGCCCTTGCCATCAAGGAGGCCAACCCCGGGGTGGAGGGCATCCATGTGGCCACCACCGGCCCTTCCAGCGGCGAGTGGATCGCCCAGTCCCTCATCTATTCCAACGGCGGCGAGATCCTCTCGGAGGACCGCTCCACCATCCTGTTGGATAACGAGGGCACCGTCGGCGCCATGCAGATGCTCCGCGACCTGGCGGAATGCGGCGCCCACGGCACCCTGACCGAGGAGGAGGCCCAGGAGGCCTTCCTCGGCGGCAACCTGGCCATGTACCTGCAGTCCAGCGCGCTGTATGCCTCTGCCGCGGATGCGGCCGAAGCCGGCGGCTGGGAGCTGCGCGGCGCGGCGGAGCCCGCCTTTGCCGGCAAGGAAGTGGTGCCCACCAACTCCGGCAGCGCGCTGTTTGTGTTCACCCAGGATGAGGCCAAGCGCGAAGCGGTGTGGGAATTCATCAAGTTTGTCACCGGCGAGCGCGGCTACACCATCATCACCTCCGAGATCGGCTACCTGCCGCTGCGGCCTTCCCTGGTGGAAGAGGGCGGCGCCCTGTATGAGTACGCCCAGGAGAATCCCCAGCTGGGCGTCAACCTGGAGCAGATGAGCCGCATGCGCCAGACCGTCTCCTTCCCCGGGGAAAACTGGCAGGCCATGAGCAACGGCCTCATCGAGATGATCGACCGCATCCTCTGGACCGAGGACCCTGTCGAGACGGTGGTCAGCGAGATTGCCGCCCAGGAGCAGGCGCTCTTGGACAGCTGAGGTGACGCCGATGGATGCGAAAGTTCTGCGCTCCCGCGCTGCAGCCCCCTCCTTCGCCAGGGCGGGGGCCCTTTCGCGCAAAGTGCGGCGCGGGTTCACCCCCTGGCTCTTTCTGCTGCCGGCCCTGGTGCTGCTGGCCATCTGGGTTTACTGGCCGCTGGTGCGCACCTTCTTCCTGAGCTTTTACAGCTGGAACATGCTGCCCACCACCGATCCGCAGTTCTGCGGGCTGGATAACTTCGTCAAATTGTTAAAGACCCCCGGCTTCACCGACGCGGTGCGCAACACCCTCATCATGATGGTGGGCATCCTGCCCTTTTCGGTGGTGCTGCCCATGGCGGCGGCCATCCTGGCCAAGACCATCTCCAAGCGGGCCAGCGGCATCTTCCGGGCGCTGATCTTTGTGCCCATGATTATGGCCCCGGTGGCGGTGGCGGCGGTGTTCCGCTGGATCCTGCACCCGGTGGACGGGCTTCTAAACCAGCTGCTGGCCCACCTGGGCGTGGAGGAGAGCATCCACTTCCTCAACGACCCCAAATGGGCCCTCGGATGCATGATCTTCATCACCGGCTGGAAGATGATGGGCTTTTTCACCCTGCTGTTTTACAACGCGGTGATGAATATCGACGACAGCTACTACCAGGCGGCCGCCCTGGACGGCGCCACCTTCTGGCAGCAGACGGTGCGCATCACCCTGCCGCTGCTCTCGCCCACGCTGGTGTTCAACACCATGCTCAGCATCCTGTTCGCCTCCAGCTGGAGCTTCACCTATGTGGATACCCTGACCCAGGGCGGCCCGCTGAACGCCACCATCAACGCCTATTATTTCATGTGGGATAAGGGCTTCCGCACCTCGTCCTCGGGGCTGACCAGCTCCTCGGCGGTGGTGTTTGTGCTGGCCTTCGGCATCATCGCCCTGGTCTTAAACCACATCGGGCAGAAGCTCAGCTACTACGATAATTAAGGAGGCCCGACCATGGAATCGACCCAGATTTACTCCCGGCCGGTGCGCATGGGCGGCTATGTGCTGCTGGCGGTGCTCAGCCTTGTTTCCATCTTCCCGCTGGTGTGGATGGCCCTCAACGCCTTCAAGCCGGGGGATGAGATCCTCTATTTTTCCTTCCTGCCGGAGCATGCCACCCTGCAGAATTTTAAAGACGCCTTCTCCATGATCCCGCTGGGCAGCATGATCCTGCGCAGCTTTGCGGCGGCGTTCCTGCAGATGGCGGCGCAGATTATCACCAGCGTGCCGGCGGCCTACGCCCTGGCCCGATGGAATTTTAAGGGCCGCAAGCTCATCTATGGGCTGCTGACCATCAGCTGGCTGATCCCCTTCCAGGCGACCATGCTGCCCAACTATGTGCGCCTGGTGCAGATGGGCCTGCGGGATACGGTCATGGGCATCGTCATGCCCAACCTGGCCTCCGCCTTCGGCATCCTGATGCTTTATCAAAGCTTCAACTCCTTCCCCCGCACCATTTTGGAGGCCGCCCAGATCGACGGGGCGGGGCCTTTTTCCACCCTGATGCGGGTGGTGCTGCCCAACATGCGCGGGGCGGTGGCCTCGCTGGGGGTGGTGCTCTTCATCAACTGCTGGAACGAATATTTCTGGCCGCTGCTCATCACCCGCACCATCGAGAAATCCACCGTGCAGATCGGGCTGCGGATGTTCCTCTCCTCTGACGGCAACCTGTGGGGCCCCATGCTGGCGGCGGCGCTGATTTCCTGCGTGCCGATCCTGCTGCTCTATCTGGTGCTGCAGCGTCAGATCATGGATTCTTTTATGAAAAGTGGGATCAAATAATGCCAAATCAAGCTTCTCTGCTGCCCGGCACCCAAAACACCCGCGACCTGGGCGGCTATGCCCTGCCGGGCGGCGGCGCCACCCGCAGCCGGGTGCTGCTGCGCTCCGACCATCTGGCCCGCACCGGCGAGGCGGACGCCGCGCTGCTGGCCGCATGGGATGTGCGCCTGATCATCGACCTAAGGCGGGAGGACGAGGTCCTCAAAAACCCCACCTCCGCCCCGCTGGCCCAGCGGTTTTCCATCCTGCGGCTGCCGGTGGATAACACCGCCTTTTTTGCCCGGCGCAAAAACGACCCCTCCTTCCAGCTGTGGGAGCTGTACGAATCCATGCTGGCCCATCAGGGGCCGCAGTTCGCCGCGGCGGTGCGCCAAATGGCCCGGGTGCTGCCCCACGGGGTGCTGTTCCACTGCTCGGCGGGCAAGGACCGCACCGGCCTGCTGGCCGCCCTGCTGCTGAGCTGCGCGGGGGTCTCCCCGGCGGATATTGTGGAGGACTACGCCGTCACCGAGCGGCTGCTCTACGATAAGCCCCCCGAGGAGATCGCCACCATCCCCCCGGATACCGACCCCGCCTTCTACCGGATGCTGCTGGGCAGCGGCGCCCGCCATATGGAAAAGACCCTCCAGCTGCTGGAGGGCTACGGCGGGCCGCGGCAGTACCTGCTGGATGCAGGGGTGCCCCAGGCGGAGCTGGATTTCGTCCTGCAGTGCCTGTGCGGCAGCCCCGCCTGACGGCGGATTCCCCCTCAAAAAAAGGACTTGCCGGCGCAAGTCCTTTTTTCCCATCTGCAAAAATCCATGCCCGCCCCAAAAAAACCGCTCCCAGAAGGGCGGGGACAGGGCGGCCGCCTCCCCAGGCTGCCCCATCCGGCGGCGGTAGGGGCAAAAGAAAAAGCCGGGCCAGAGGCCCGGCGGCTATGAGGCGGTCAGTGGAAGATGGCCTGGCCCGTCTCCTTATCGAACAGGTGCAGCTTTTGCGTATCCAGCGCGAGGGGGATGGTGTCCTCCTCCCGGGCGGGATACCCGGCGGGGGCCTTGGCCACCAGCTTGGCGCCGCAGCAGTTTAAATAGAGCATGCTCTCCGCGCCCAGCAGCTCCGCCAGGTCCACCTGGGCCTCCAGGCGGGCGGCCTCGGGGCGGGAGAAGAACTCCTCCTCGGTGTGCAGCGCCTCCGCCCGGATGCCCAGCACGCAGGGCCGGCCCAGCCAGCTTTCCAGCCCCAGGGCCTTTTCCCGGGGAATTTCCACCTGGGCGCCGCCGAACCGGGCGGCAAACCGCCCCTCTTCTGCCGTCAGCTCCACGTCGATGAAATTCATCTGCGGCGTGCCGATAAACCCGGCCACAAACAGGTTATCCGGCCGGTCGTAGAGGTTCTGGGGGGTATCCACCTGCTGGATGAAGCCGTCCTTCATCACCACGATGCGGTCGCCCATGGTCATGGCCTCGGTCTGGTCATGGGTGACATACACAAAGGTGGTGCCCAGGCGCTTGTGCAGCTTGGTGATCTCCGAGCGCATCTGCCCGCGCAGCTTGGCATCCAGGTTGGAAAGCGGCTCATCCAGCAGGAACACCGCCGGGTCCCGCACCATGGCGCGGCCCAGGGCCACCCGCTGCCGCTGCCCGCCGGAAAGGGCCTTGGGCTTGCGGTCCAGCAGGTGCTCGATATCCAGAATTCTGGCGGCCTCATGCACCTTGGCGTCGATCTCCTTTTTCTCCAGCTTGCGCAGCTGCAGGCCGAAGGCCATGTTCTTATACACGGTCATGTGGGGATAAAGGGCGTAGTTCTGGAACACCATGGCGATGTCCCGGTCCTTGGGGGCCACGTCGTTCATCCGCTTGCCGCCGATCTCCAATTCGCCGCTGGTGATCTCTTCCAGCCCGGCGATCATCCGCAGCGTGGTGGATTTGCCGCAGCCGGAGGGGCCCACCAGGATGATAAACTCCCCGTCCTGGATTTCCAGGCAGAAATCGTGCACGGCGGTGACCCCGCCGGGATAGGTTTTGTAGATGTGACTGAGGTTGATGCTTGCCATACCTGCCTCCTGATTCTGGTAAAAATCTGATATCCTGTTCTTCTGATTCTTTCTCTCAATTTGGATTATAACAGGGATTTTTTCCGGATAAAATGGTAATTTTCTGATGCGAAAGGGGTTTTCCTGATGTCTGGTGCCACCCGGCCCGAATACGGCTGCTGGGCCTTTGATTTCCCGCTGCCCCAGGGGTTTGCCTGGGCCTGCCCGGTGGATTGCGGCTGCACGCCCATCCGGCCGGGGCCGCTCTGTCAGGGCGAAGGGGCGCTGCTGGCCCTGGTGCTGGACGGCACGGGGGAGGCCCTCGCCGCCGGGGAGCGCATCCCCTATGGCCCGGGCAGCCTGCTGCTGGCGTCCCAGGCGGCGCAGCTGAGGTTCTTCCCGGCCGGGGAGGGGAGCTGCCGGTATCTGCGCCTTTCCCGCCCGGACGATGCCTTTGACGCGCTTCTGGCCGCCGGCCAGGGGCAGCCGGCGGGGCAGGGCGGGGGCGCCGCCCGGCTGGAACAGCTGATCCGTGCAGCGGCCGGCGGCGCCTGGGGGAGCTGTTATGCCGCCTGCAGCGCCGTCTTTGGGATGATAATGGCCTTTTTGGAGGATCTTGCCCGCCGGCCGGCCCGGTACAGCCCCCTGGTGCAGCAGGCTATCCGCCTGATGGGGGAGGAGTACCCCTTCCTTTCCGGCGTTGACGCCCTGGCGGAGCGGCTGGGGGTCTCCGCCGGGCATCTGATCCGCCGCTTCAAGGCGGAAACCGGCACCTCCCCCGGGCAGTTCCTGCAGTCGGTCCGGCTGGAAAACGCCTGCCTCATGCTGCGCTGGACCGATCACACCGTCGAGACGGTGGCGGAGCTGGTGGGCTATTCCGGCGCCAACTATTTCTGCAAGGCCTTCCGCCGGGCCCGGCAGATGAGCCCCGGGGAGTACCGCGCCCGGTTTTCCGGCCGCCCCGGCGCCCGGGAGGAGCGGCTGCTGCGCCGGCTGGAAGCGCCCCACCAGCTGTGAAAAAATCCCCCCAGATAGGAAAACAGCCCTCCCGCAG
>CAJFPC010000083.1 GCA_904398325.1 Candidatus Neoruminococcus faecicola
TGGTGTTGCGGTCGATGATCTTGGTCATCACGCCGCCCATGGTCTCCACGCCCAGGGACAGGGGGGTCACGTCCAGCAGCAGCAGGCCCTGGACCTCGCCGCCCAGCACGCCGGCCTGGATGGCCGCGCCGATGGCCACGCACTCATCGGGGTTGATGCCCTTGAAGGGCTCCTTGCCGATGAAATTCTTCACAGCCTCCTGCACGGCGGGGATACGGGAAGAGCCGCCCACCAGCAGCACCTTGCTGATCTCGTTGATGCTGAGGCCGGAGTCGGAGAGCGCCTGGCGCACAGGACCCATGGTCTTTTCCACCAGGTCGGCGGTCAGCTCGTTGAACTTGGCCCGGGACAGGGTCATATCCAGGTGCTTGGGGCCGGTGGCGTCGGCGGTGATGAAGGGCAGGTTGATGGCTGCGCTGGTCACGCCGGAAAGCTCGATCTTAGCCTTCTCAGCGGCCTCTTTGATGCGCTGCATGGCCATCTTGTCCCCGGACAGGTCGATGCCGGTCTCCACCTTGAAGCCGCCCACGATCCAGTCGATGATCCGCTGGTCGAAGTCGTCGCCGCCCAAACGGTTGTTGCCGGCGGTGGCCAGCACCTCCTGCACGCCGTCGCCCATCTCGATCAGGGAGACATCGAAGGTGCCGCCGCCCAGGTCGTAGACCATGATCTTCTGGTCGTTCTCCTTATCCACGCCATAGGCCAGGGCCGCGGCGGTGGGCTCGTTGATGATGCGCTTGACCTCCAGGCCGGCGATGCGGCCGGCATCCTTGGTGGCCTGGCGCTGGGCGTCGGTGAAGTAAGCGGGGACGGTGATGACCGCCTCGGTGACCGGCTCGCCCAGATAGGCCTCCGCGTCGCTCTTGAGCTTCTGCAGGATCATAGCGGAGATCTCCTGCGGGGTGTAGCTCTTGGAATCGATGGTCACCTTGTAGTCGGAGCCCATATGGCGCTTGATGGAGGAAATGGTCCGGTCAGGGTTGGTGATCGCCTGGCGCTTGGCCACCTGGCCCACCATACGCTCACCGGTCTTGGAGAAGGCGACCACCGACGGGGTGGTGCGGGCGCCTTCGGGGTTGGGGATGACCACGGGCTCGCTGCCCTCGATCACCGCCACGCAGGAGTTGGTCGTACCCAGGTCAATACCAATAATTTTGCTCATACTCAATCATCCTTTCGCGCAAATCGCGTAAAAATTTATCTTTTCAGGGATTTCACTCGGTTTCAGTTTGCCACCTTGACCATGGCATAGCGCAGCACCCGGTCGCCGATGCGGTAGCCCGGCTGCAGCACCTCCACGATCTCGTTTTCGCCGTAGGCCTCGTCTTCGATATGCAGGACGGCGTTGTGGCTGTCGGGGGAGAAGGCCTCGCCCGGCGCGCCGAATTCCTCGACGCCGAACTGGGCCAGCGTATCCAAAAAGCTCTTGTAGATCATCTCGACCCCCTTGCGGAATTCCGCGTCGGTGCTCTCACAAGCCAGCGCCCGCTTGAAGTTATCCAGGATGGGCAGGAATTTGGCGATGACCGCCGCCGTGGCCTCGGGGTAGATGTTCTCTTTTTCCCGCTGGGAGCGCTTGCGGTAGTTTTCATACTCCGCCGCGATGCGCAGCATCTGATCTTTCACGCTGTCCAGCTCCTGCTGCAGCTTTGCCGCCGCATCCTCCTTGGCCTCCCCGGGGGATTCCGGCGCCTGGCCGGCAGCCTCTTTTTCCGGCTGCGCCTCGGGGGCGGGGGTGGCTTCTTCAGGGGCCGCTTTGGCCTCCTCGGGTTTTTCCGGGGTCTTTTTTTCTTTCGCCACGGTTGTCACGTCTCCTCTCCGCTGCTATTCATGCTCCAGCGTATCCGTGAGGATATCGCCGATCAGCTTTGCAAAATAATCGATTTCCGGCAGCACCTGGGCGTAATCCAGCCGCACCGGGCCGATGATGCCGATGCCGCCGCTGATCTCGCCGCCGATTTTAAAGTGGCTGACCAGCACCGACGCCGCCGAAAGCTCCATCTGGGGGTTCTCCTTGCCGATGAGGATGGTGCTGCCGCTGCCGGCGCGGGCCACCACCTCGCTCATTTTGCGCTTATCCTCCAAAAAGGCCAGCAGCTCGTGGGCCATGGGCCACAATTCACTGTGAGAGAGCAGGTTGGACTGCCCCACAATGGTATAGCTGCCGTCGCTGACCTCCCGGCAAAGCTCAAACACCGCCGCCAGAAGCGGGGTGAAAATGCGGGAGTATTCCCCCAGCGAGACCGCCACCGAATTGATATACCCGGCAGAGATCTCCCGCAGGGGCAGCCCCCCCAGCTTGGCGTTGGAAAAGGCGTTGATAAACTTTAAAAGCTCCTGCGTCAGGGAAAAATCCACCCGGATCACCTTGTTGCGCACCACGCCGTTGGTGGCGATCAGCACGATGACCGCGGTGCGTTCCCCGGCGGGCAGGATCTCGATGCGCCGCGCCTTGACACTGGCAGGGGTAGCCATCAGCGTGAAGGCCGCGCACTGGGTGCGCTGGGCCAGCTGGCCGGCTGCCGCCTCCAATAGGCGGTCGGGATCGGGGTTCTTCACATTAAACAGCGCGTCGATCTCGTCCCGTTCCCGCTTGGGCACCGGCTTGGGGTGCATCAGGCGGTCCACATACACCCGGTAGCCCAGGTGAGAGGGCACCCGCCCGGCCGAGGTATGGGGCTGTTCCACCAGGCCCATATCAAACAGGGCGGACATATCGTTTCGCACCGTCGCGGAGGAGACTTGATTCCCCAGCAGCTGGGCCACCAGTTTGGAGCCCACCGGGTCGCCAGTGGCAATGAAGTTTTCCACCACGGCGGAAAGGATCCTGAGTTTTCGTTCGTCCAGATCCATGCTGTTTCCTCCTTTCTTGTTAGCACTCTAGTATCTCGACTGCTAACAAGTATAATGTACCACCCTTTTCCCCGGTTGTCAAGGGGGTTCACAGTTATTTTACAAAATTTTTAGCACTCTTATTCGGCCGATGCTAAATTTTTTCGCGCACAAAAAGAGGCCGCCGCCCGCCGGGCAGCAGCCTCTTTGCTTTGGCTGAATTTATGCGGCCTCATCCGAGGAGGCATCCTCCTCCGGCTGGGTGTCAGACTCGCCGGCGGTCTCCTCTTCGGAATCCTCCTCATCCTGTGCCTCATCCGAGAGGCCGGCAGCTTCCTCCTCATCCGAGAGGCCCGCCGTCTCTTCCTCCGAGAGGCCGGCCGTCTCCTCCAGGTCGGATTCGCCCGCAGGCTGCACCGGCACGGTGGTCTGAGCGTGGTTTTCGCTGCCGCCTACCCCCTGGCCGTCCAGGTAGCGGATGGCCCGCAGGTTGTAGTCGTCGCCGTTTTTGTGGAACTCGTAGATCATGTATTTATCCGGCTGGGTGACCCCGTCCTCGCCCTGGGTGATGACTGTCCAGGCGCTGGTGGGTGGCACATAGCCCACCGTGACCAGGTAGACATCCCCGCTGTGCTGGATTTCCTCCACCCGCGGGGTATACAGGCCGGAATAGTAGGCCACAGGCACATGGTAGGCCTGCAGCTCCTCGTCGTATAAATAGGTGACCTCATAGTTGCCGAAGGTCTGGTGGGTCAGGGTGATATCCGACCCGAACAGCTTGGCGCAGCTGACGTCCACATCCGAAACAGGGATCAGCAGCTGCTGCCACTCGTCATAGAGATAATCCTGCGACTTCTCATCCAGCAGCGTCGCCCATAGGGAGGATTGCAGCAGCATCAGCGGGTCCGCATCCTGGGGGCTCTCAAAGGGCACCGGGTCAAACATGACCACCGGCAGCGTCAGGCGTTCAAACTGCTCCTTCTCCTTGGTGTTGTCCAGCAGGCGGCCGGTGAAGCGCACCCCCATGCCGAACACGGAGATCAGCCCGATGACCGCCAGCGCCAGCACGATCACCCCCACTGCAAAGTTGCGGGAAGAGGAGTCTTTTTCCCTCGTTTTGTTCCTCATCAATTTCTTAAGCTCCTCCTTTCAGCGGATCTGGCCGTCGCCTTCCACAAGATATTTGGTGCTGGTCAGCTCCTCCAGGCCCATGGGGCCGCGGGCGTGCAGCTTCTGGGTGGAGATGCCGATCTCCGCCCCCAGGCCGAACTCCCCGCCGTCGGTAAACCGGGTGGAGGCGTTGACATACACCGCCGCCGCGTCCACCTGGGTGAGAAAGCGCTGGGCCGCGGAATAATCCTCGGTGACGATGGCCTCGCTGTGGCCGGTGGTGTAGCGCCCGATGTGGCGGATGGCCTCCTCCAGGCTGTCCACCACCCGCACGGCGTAGATATAATCGTTAAACTCGGTGGCATAATCCTCTTCGGTGGCCGGCCGGACCGCGCCGCCCAAAATGCGCCGGGTCTCCCCGCAGCCCCGCAGCTGCACCTGGTGCTCCGCCAGCTTTTGGGCCAGCAGCGGCAAAAAGCGCTCTGCGATCTCCCGGTGGACCAGCAGCGTCTCCGCCGCGTTGCACACCGACGGGCGGGAGGTCTTGGCGTTATCCGCAATGGCCACCGCCTTTTCCAGGTCGGCGGCCCGGTCGATATAGACATGGCAGTTGCCGGCGCCGGTCTCGATGACGGGGACGGTGGCGTTTTCCACCGTGGCGCGGATGAGCCCCGCGCTGCCCCGGGGGATGAGCACGTCGATATAGCCGTTCAGGCGCATCATCTCGGCGGCGGCGGCACGGTCGGTGTTTTCCACCAGCTGGATGGCGTCCTCGCAGAAGCCCGACTGGGCCAGCGCCCCGCGCATCAGCTGCGCCAGCGCCCGGTTGGAATGGATAGCCTCCTTGCCGCCCCGCAGAATCACCGCATTGCCGGATTTCAGGCACAGCGCGGCGGCATCCACCGTCACGTTGGGCCTGGCCTCATAGATGATGCCCACCACGCCGATGGGCACCCGCACCTTGCGGATTTTAAGGCCGTTGGGCCGCTGCCAGCCATCCAGCACCCGGCCCACCGGGTCGGGCAGGGCCGCCACCTGCAGCACGCTTTCGGCCATGGCGTCCAGCCGCTGGCCGGTCAGGCGCAGCCGGTCCAGCATGGTCCGGCGCACGCCGTTTTCCTCTGCGGCGGCCAGGTCCTGCTCGTTGGCGGCCAGCACCTGGGCCTGCTGCCGGCGCAGGGCGTCAGCAATGGCAAAAAGGGCCTCGTTTTTCTGCCGGGTGCCGGCGCCGCGCAATACGGCCGCCGCCGCCTTGGCCGCCTGGCCCAGTTCTAACATGGTTTTCATTCAATCGCCTCCGCTGATAAATCGGGTGCCGATGGGTTTGCCCTCCAGCACGGCGTACAGGTTCTGAGGGTCGCAGCCGTTGACGATGACCATATCGATGCCCTGGGCCATCACCTGGCGGGCCGCCTTCAGCTTGGTGAGCATGCCGCCGGTGCCCAGGCTGCCGGCCCCGCGGGCGGTATCCAGCAGGGCCTTATCCACCCGGGTGACCTGCGGCACCAGCCGGGCCTCGGGATTGCGGCGGGGGTCGTCGCTGTAAAGGCCGTCGATATCGCTCATCAGGACCAGAAGGTCCGCCCCCACCAGCTGGGCCACCTGGGCGGAGAGGGTGTCGTTGTCGCCGATCTTGATCTCCTCCACCGAGACGGTGTCGTTCTCGTTGACAATGGGGATGGCCCCCCACTCCAGCAGGCATTCGAACGTGTTGACGACATTGGCGCGGCGGTGCTCATCCGCCACCACGTCTCCGGTCAGCAGCACCTGGGCCACCGTGTGGTTGTAGGCGCTGAACAGCTTGTCATACAGGTACATCAATTCGCACTGGCCCACCGCCGCCGCGGCCTGCTTGGCCCGCATCTCCCGCGGGCGGCCGCCCAGCCCCAGCTTGCCTGCCCCTACGCCGATGGCGCCGGAGGACACCAGCACCACCTGGAGCCCGGCATTTTTTAAATCGGAAAGCACCTTCACCAGCGCCTCGATATGGCGGATATTGATCAGCCCGGTCTCATAGGCCAGGGTGGAGGTGCCCACCTTGACCACCAGGCGCCGGATGGTTGCAAAGTCTTTCACGGCGCTCTCTCCTTGTGCGTTTTTTGGAATACTTAGTTTTATTTTATCAGATGGCCGCGCGGCTTACAACTATTTTAAGGCAAGGTTTACATCTTGTTTAAAACCTTTTGGGAAAAAAAGGCGGTTTCTTTTTGCATTTTGCCGGTATTTCCGCTATAATAGGAGGCGATAGCGAGCTTCTGCCCGGCAGCCGGGCGGGAGCGGATAAAGGAGGCATCTATTTTGAACCTGGACCAGATCTTCTCTGCGGGGCGGACGGTCTTTTCGCTGGAAATTTTTCCGCCCAAAAAGACCAGCTCCATCGACTCCGTCTACACCACCATCGACGAGCTCAGCCAGCTGAAGCCGGATTTCATCAGCGTCACCTACGGCGCAGGCGGCACCGGCGCCGGCAGCCTCACCTGCAAAATGGCCTCTTATATTAAAGAACAGGGCACCGAATCCATCGCCCACCTGACCTGCGTCAACTCCACCAGGGAGGAGGTCCTGGCCGCGCTGGAGGACCTGAAGGCCCACGGGGTCACCAACATCCTGGCGCTGCGGGGGGATAAAAACCCCGATATCCCGCCCAAGGAGGAATTCCGGTACGCCTACGAGCTCATCGAGCTCATCGCCTCCCAGGGGGGATTCCACATCGCGGCAGCCTGCTATCCCGAAGGGCACCCCGAATGCGGCAGCCTGGCCCAGGATGTCCGCCACCTGAAGCAGAAGGTGGACGCTGGCGCCAGCCATCTGATCTCCCAGCTGTTTTTTGACAATGAGGATTTTTACCGCTTCCGGGAGATGACCGCCGCCGCCGGCATCCAGGTGCCCATCGAGGCGGGCATCATGCCGGTGACCAGCCGCAGCCAGATCGAGCGGATGGTCTCCATGTGCGGGGCCAGCATCCCCAAAAAATTGAGCCGGCTGCTCTCCCGCTACGGAGATGACCCGCTGGCGCTGACCGACGTGGCCATCGCCTACGCCACCGACCAGATCATCGACCTGATCGGCGCCGGGGTGGACGGCATCCATCTGTACAGCATGAACAATCCCGCCGTGGCCCGCCGCATTTATGAGAATATCAAAAACGCCCTGGCCACCGGCCGTTCTTAAGGAGGCGCCATGCTCCGCCTGCATATTCAAACAAGCGAGGTGCTGCGCTACCTGCGCGTCACCGGCCAGCCGGACAAAGCCCTGCAGGCCCGGGTGAACCAGGCCTGCGAGGCGGTCTGCCAGGCAGCCGTGCCCCGCTACACCTGCCGTTATTTCCCGCTGGAGCGCCGGCCGGAGGGCCTTTGCCCCCGGGGCAGCGGCCTGGTGCTGGCCGGGCAGGCCATTGCAAAGCACCTGGAGGGCTGCGACGGCTGCTACCTGATGGCCGCCACCCTGGGCGCCGGGGTGGACCGCCTCATCGCCCGCAGCCAGGCCAGCGACATGGCCTTCGCCCTGATGCTGGACGCCGCCGCCAGCGACGGCATCGAATACGTCTGCGACTATGCCGAGGCGGAGCTTTCCTTCGCCGAGCGGCAGAAGGGCGGCTTTCTCACCGGGCGCTTTTCGCCGGGCTACGGCGACCTGAGCATCACCATTCAAAAAGATTTTCTCTTCGCGGTGGACGCCCCCCGCAAAATCGGCCTCACCGTCAGCGCCGGGGGCATCCTGCTGCCGCAGAAATCCGTCACCGCCATCCTCGGCCGGGCCGACCGGCCGGTGGGCGGGGTCAAAAAGGGCTGCGGCAGCTGCTCGCTGCGGGAGGACTGCCAATACAGAAAGGACGGTCTGCGCTGTGGACGTTAGAACCAGGCTGAAAAACGGCTTTTTGCTCTGGGATGGGGCCATGGGCACCATGCTGCAGAAAAGCGGCGTGGAGCTGGGCCGCTACCCGGAGACCCTGGCCATCACCAATCCCCAGGCCATTTACCAGATCCAAAAGCAATATGTGGACGCCGGCTGCGACGTGCTGCTGGCCGACACCTTCGGCTGCAACCCCTATAAGCTGGAGGGCAGCGGCTACGAGGTGGAACAGGTGGCCGCCGCCGCCATTGCCATCGCCAAACGGGCTGCGGAGGGCCGGGCCATCGTGGCGCTGGATACCTCCATCATCGGGGAGCTGCTGGAGCCCGCCGGCACCCTGAAATTTGAACAGGCGGTGGAAATCTACGCCCGCCTGATGCGCGCCGGCGCTGCGGGCGGGGTGGATATGATCTGCATCGAGACCATGACCGACCTTGGGGAAACCAAGGCCGCCCTGCTGGCCGCCAAGGAAACCTGCGACCTGCCGGTGCTCTGCAGCATGACCTTTGAGGAAAACGGCCGCACCTTCACCGGGGTGGATATCCCCTCCATGGCGCTGACGCTGGAGGGCCTCGGTGCCGATGCCATCGGCATCAACTGCTCGCTGGGCCCTGTGGAGATCGAGCCGCTGGTGCGCCAGCTGCTGGAATGGACCCGCCTGCCGGTGGTCATCATGCCCAACGCCGGCCTGCCGGTGATGGAGGGCGACACCCTGCGCTACAGCATCACCCAGGAGGAGTTCGTCGCCCAGATGGCAAAATACGCCGACCTGGGCGTGGCGGGCTTCGGCGGCTGCTGCGGCACCACGCCGGAGTATATCGCCGGGCTGCGCCGGATGCTGGATCAAAAAAAGCGGGTTGTCCTCTCTCCCCCGCGCCGGAGCGCCCTGTGCTCCGGCAGCCATACCGAGGTCATCGACGGGGCAAAAATCATCGGTGAGCGCATCAACCCCACCGGCAAAAAGCTTTTCAAGCAGGCGGTGCTGGAGGGCAACTACGACTATATCCTCGCCCAGGGGGTGGCCCAGGCCCAGGCCGGGGCGGAGATCCTGGATGTGAACCTGGGCGTGCCCGGCATCGACGAGGCCGCCGCCATGGTGCGTGCGGTCAAATCCCTGCAGGGGATCTTAAGCCAGCCGCTGGTCATCGATTCCTCCGACCCGGCGGCCATCGAGGCCGCGCTGCGGGTCTACAACGGCAAGCCGCTGGTCAACTCGGTCAACGGGGAGGAAGCGGTGCTGCGCCGCATCCTGCCGCTGGTGAAAAAATACGGCGCCGCCGTCATCGGCCTGACGCTGGATGAAAAGGGCATCCCCGCCACCGCCGAGGAGCGGCTGGCCATCGCCCGGCGCATCCTGGCCCGGGCGCAGGAATACGGCATCCCCAAGGAGGATGTGTACATCGACTGCCTGACGCTCACCGTCTCCGCCGAGCAGGAGAAGGCCCCCGAAACCCTGCGGGCCATCCGCCTGGTGAAGGAGGAGCTGGGGCTGAAAACCGTGCTGGGCGTTTCCAACATTTCCTTCGGGCTGCCCCAGCGGGAGCTGGTGAACACCGCCTTTTTGACCATGGCCCTGCAGGCCGGGCTGGATTTGGCCATCCTCAACCCCAACGTGCCCGCCATGACCGGCGCGGTGGACGCCTTCCGGGTGATCACCGGCGCGGATCAGGGCGCGGCAGCCTATATCGCCCGCCACGCCGGCGCGCAGAGCGCCTCGGCCGCAGCGCCCAGCGGCGTGCAGGAGATTTCCGCCGCCATCGCCGCCGGCCTGCGGGAAGACTGCCGCCGCCTGACCCGGGAGCTGCTCGCCGGCGAGGACGCCCTTTCCATCATCAATGGGCGGCTGATTCCGGCGCTGGATCAGGTGGGCAGCCGGTATGAGAAGGGCGAGATCTTCCTGCCGCAGCTGATCCAGTCGGCGGAGGCCGCCAAGGAGGCCTTCCAGGTCATCAAGGAACAGATCGCCTCCCAGCCGGGACAGAGCGGCGTCACCAAGGGGAAAATCCTCATCGCCACCGTCAAGGGGGATATCCACGACATCGGCAAAAACATCGTCAAGGTGATTTTGGAAAACTACGGCTACCAGATCATCGACCTGGGCAAGGATGTCCCGGTGGAAACGGTGGTCCAGGCCGCCCGCGACGAGCAGGTGCGGCTGGTGGGGCTTTCCGCCCTGATGACCACCACCGTCAAGAACATGGCCGCCACCATCCAGGCGCTGCGCCAGGCAGGCCTTGGCTGCAAAGTCTTTGTGGGGGGCGCGGTGCTCACCCCGGAATTCGCCCGGGAGATCGGCGCGGATTTTTACGCCCGGGACGCCAAGGAATCGGTGGATATCGCCCGCCGGGTGCTGGATGAGGGCGAGTGAGTTTTTGTTTGGGAAATGACGGCAGGGCCTTCCCTGCCTGACATAAGAGGAGGAGTAACGATGATTACGCTGTCAAGCCGCATGCAGCAGTTTGGGCCCAATATTTTCCAGGAACTGGAGCGCCGCCGCCAGGAGCTGGTGGCCGAGGGCCGGGAGATTTTCAACCTGTCGGTGGGCACCCCGGATTTTGAGACGGAGCCCCACATCCGCCAGGCGCTGATCGATGCCGCCCAGGAGCCGGAAAACTACCACTACGCCCTGGGCGACCTGCCGGAGATGATCCAGGCAGTGCAGGGCTGGTACCGCCGCCGCTATGGGGTGGAATTGGCCCCGGAGCAGATCCAGAGCGTCTACGGCTCCCAGGAGGGCATCGCCCATGTGGCCTTCCCCTTCTGCGACCCCGGCGACCTGGTGCTGGTGCCCGACCCGGGCTACCCGATCTTCAGCTTTGGGCCGCTGATGGCAGGGGTGCAGCTGGTCCCCATCCCGCTGCGGGAGGAGAACGGCTTTTTGGTCGATTTTGACGCCATCGACCCCGAAATCGCCCGCAAGGCCAAGATGATGGTGGTCAGCTACCCGGCCAACCCGGTCTGCGCCCTGGCCAACCGGGAATTTTATGAGAAGCTGGTGGCCTTTGCCAAGCAGTACAACATCATGGTGATCCACGACAACGCCTACTCCGACCTGGTGCTGGAGGGGGAGCCGGGCATCTCCTTCCTTTCCATCCCCGGCGCCATGGACGTGGGGGTGGAGTTCAACTCCCTTTCCAAGACCTACAACCTGACGGGGGCGCGGATCTCCTTTGTGCTGGGCAACCGGGAGATGGTCAGCGCCATCCGCACCTTCCGCTCCCAGATCGATTACGGCATCTTCCGCCCCATCCAAAAGGCAGCGGTGGCTGCCCTCACCGGGCCGCAAGATTCGGTGGAGCGTATCCGCAGCCAGTACCGGGAGCGTTCCCGGGCGCTGGCCGAGGGGCTTTCCTCCGTCGGCTGGCCGGTGAAGCCCTCCAAGGCCACCATGTTCCTGTGGACCCGCCTCCCCAAGGGCTACACCGACTCTGCCAAATTCGCCGTGGAGCTGTTGGATAAAGCCGGCGTCATCTGCGTGCCGGGCTCCAACTTCGGCCAGCTGGGCGAAGGCTTTGTGCGCTTTGCGCTGGTGCAGCCGCCCGAGGAGATGCGCCGCCTTGCCAAAATCATCGGCGAGAGCGGCATAATCAAAGAGCCGGTCTACGAATAAGCTGACTTTTAAACAGCGGGTGTTTTTTCACCCGCTGTTTTTTTGCGCCCGGGCACTACTAAAAATTTTTTAGTATTTTATAATTTTCAGTACTTGACAATGCAAGGTACTGTGGATATAATCATAGCTGTAAGAAGGTGATTGCTTGACCACACAGTTTAAAAAAGGCGTGCTGGAGCTGGTCGTGCTGCTGGCCGTGACCAAAAAGGATATGTACGGCTACGAGCTGGTCAGCGAGGTCTCCCGCTTTATCGACGTGGGCGAGGGAACCATCTATCCCCTGTTGAAGCGGCTGACCAACGAGCGCTATTTTGAGACCTACCTGGCCGAATCCAGCGAAGGGCCGCCCCGCAAGTATTACCACCTGACGCGGCGGGGCAGTATGTATAAGGACGATCTGTTGAGGCAGTGGATCGATTTTCGGGAAAAAGTAGACTTATTTATCAAGGAGTGTGACCCCCATGAGCAAAAGTGAATTTCTCTCGCAGCTCCGGGAGCGGCTGAAGGTCCTCAACCCCCACGAAATTGAGGATATCATCGACGAGTACTCCCAGCACATCGACATGAAAATGCAGTCCGGCCAGTCGGAAGAGGATGCCGTGGCCAGCTTTGGCAGCGTGGACGAGCTCGCCCGCCAGATTCTGGAGGCGTACAACGTCAACCCGGATTATGACAAATCCCGCCGGGCGGAAAACGCCGTAGGCGACTGGATCCACCGGTTTGTGCGGCAGCTCAACAACGTCACCGAGAACATCCTTTCCCGCAGCCGCAATTCGCTGGTGAGGCTGTTTGTGCAGTTTGTGGTGCTGGTGCTGGTGCTGCTGGTGCTCAAGCTGCCCATCGATTGGTTTTTCTCGCTGTTTTCCGGGTATTTCGGCGGCACGATTTTCTGGCCGGTCAGCGAGATCATCGGCAGCCTTCTGTGGTTTTTGTTCGGCCTGTTGTATCTGGCCATCTGCCTGTATGCCGTTTATGTTTTCCTCAAGAAAAACGGCCTGCTTTCCCCGGCAGGCCAAAAATCAGAGGATGGAAAGGATACTGATATGAAAGACAACGACAAAACCCCCATCAAGGACGTCATCACCGAGGAGGTCAACGCCTTTTTCACATCGGAGGATGCCGCCTGGGAGGGAGAACCCTCCCAGCAGGAGCCTGGCCCCCAGCCGGAGGACCCCACCCCCGGCGACGGCCAGGAGGAGCCGGACGCCCCCCAGGAGGAAGCGAAAAAAAGCCGCCGCTTCCCCTTTGGGCGCGGGCGTGAAAACCGCAGGCAGGCCGCCCAGCCCGCCGCCGTCAAGCCGGCGCCGGAGCATACCGGGGCGGATCACGCCTTCGGGCGGCTGATCCTGTTCGCGCTGCGGATCATCATGTTCTTTGTGCTGATCCCGGCGGTGTTCTGTGTATTCCTCATCGTGGTGGCCTTTGGCGCCATGGTGGTGTGCCTGTTCCAGGGCATCGTGTATTTCGGGCCCATGCTCGTCATCCTAGGGCTGCTGCTGGCGGCAGTGCCCATCACCGCGGCCATTACCAGCTTTGTCTTTCGGGGGAGGGCGGTCAAATGAAACGCTTTGCCCTGATCGCAGCCGCGCTGGCCGTTCTGGCCTGCGCCCTGGCCGCCCTGCGTGCGGTGAACATGAGGAGGAGGAGAAGATTCCTATGAAACTGAAAACCATCATCATCTGCTTTTTGTGCGGGGTATTCCTCATCGGCGTCGGCAGCGCGCTGACCTTCTTTGAGGTGGCGGGCTTTGAGGTGCGGGACGGCATCCCCCCTTATGCCGAGCCGGAGCTGGAGCTGGAAAATTCCACCGCCGGCTTTGCCATCCACCCGGACCAGCAGTACCTTTATCTTTACACCAACATCAGCCCTGACCGCATCCATGTGGAGGAGGATGAAGACCTGGACGACGGCCAGATTTCGGTGCAGGCCAGCATCCTGCAGGAGCACACCGATCTGAGCTTTTCCACCGCCGCCTGGCCCGAGGGCTGGTATGTCCAGGAATCCGACGGCAACGTCATCCTGTACGACGGCAGCGACCGCATCGTCCGCGCGGAGGAGAACGCCGACCTGGAAGATGTCTACGACGAGTGGTTCCCCCAGGAATATCTGCAGGAAATCTACCTGTTCAGCCATCCTTACTCCAATCCGGACGACCTGAGAGGGCTCATCCACTCCCTGCGGGAAAAGGTCTTCTACACCTACGAGCACAACGACTACGACACCATCACCATCCGCGTGCCGGAGGGCCGCGCCGACCTGGTGCAGGTGATCTCCCGTTGACAAGCCCCGGGCGGCGGCGTAAAATGAAGGCATCAGATTGTTAGGAGGTTTTGCCCATGATTCTGGAGCTTTCGCGCAAAAACCGCAGCTACCGCGCCTTTGACGAAACAAAGCCCCTCACCCGCCAGCAGCTGGCGGCGCTGGTGGAACCCACCCGGTTCTGCCCTTCCAGTGTGAATATGCAGCCGATGAAATACTATCTGAGCTGCACGCCGGAGCAGAACGGCAGGATCTTCCCCCTCACCCGCTGGGCCCGCCTGTTAAAGGATTACGACGGCCCCGCCGAAGGCCAGCGCCCTACCGGCTATATCATCGTCTGCGTGGATGAGAACATTCTGCCCAACACCGACCGCGCCAAGACCGACGTGGGCATTGTGGCCCAGACCATCATGCTGGCGGCGGTGGAGCAGGGCCTGGGGGGCTGCATGATCGCCAATTTCGACAAGGACGCCTTAAAGGCCGCCATCTCCCTGCCGGAAAAGATGTTCCCCGCGCTGATCCTGGCGCTGGGCGTCCCCGCCGAGGAGATCATCCTGGAGGAGATCGCCGACGGGGAGAGCACCAAATACTACCGCGACGCCGAGGGGCGCCATCATGTGCCCAAGCGCCGGCTGGAGGACATCCTGCTGTAAGCCCACTCCTTTTTTCCCATAAATCTTCCCTGCTGATCGCGGATCAGAAGAAAAACCCCCGGGGCTGCCCGGGGGTTTTTCTTTGCCCGCCCGGAATACCGGCCAAAAAAAGCCGCCCCGCAGGACGGCAAAAAAAGACCGCGGACGCTATTGCATCCGCGGTCAAGTGGTTGCCCGACTAGGATTCGAACCCAGACAAACAGAGTCAGAGTCTGTCGTGCTACCTTTACACAATCGGGCAGTGTTCCAAAGAACGTTCTCTATTATAATAGATGAAAGCGGAATTGTCAATACTTTTTTCTGCGGCAATTTTCGGCGGCGGCGTTTGTTTTTCCCAAGAATTGTGGTACAATGAAAGGCGGAACCCATCGAAAACACGCTGCACAGGAGGGATTTTGGGATGAGCTGCAAACATCTCATCGATCTGAACGATTTCGCGGTGGAGGATTGGAAGAGCATCGTCAGCCTGGCGGTCAAGATCCGTCAGTCCCCCGCCGATTATCAGGAAAGCTGCCGGGGCAAACTGCTGGCCACATTGTTTTACGAGCCTTCCACCCGCACGCGCATGTCCTTTCAGGCGGCCATGCTGCGGCTGGGCGGGCAGGTGATCGGCTTTGACAACCCGCAGAACACCTCCATCTCCAAGGGGGAGAGCGTCAAGGATACCATCCGCATCGTCAGCGGCTATGTGGATCTGATCGCCGCCCGCAGCCCGCTGGAGGGCTTTGCCCGCGCCGCCTCGCTGTATGCCGGCTGCCCGGTGATCAACGCCGGCGACGGCGGGCACCTGCACCCCACCCAGACCCTCACCGACCTGGTCACCCTGCAGGAGGAAAAGGGCCGGCTGGACCACCTGGTGGTGGGGCTGTGCGGCGACCTGAAAAACGGCCGCACCGTCCACTCCCTCATCAAGGCGCTGGGGCAGTTTGCCGGCAACCGCTTTATCCTCATCTCCACCAAGGAGCTGACCCTGCCGGACTATCTCAAGCATTACATCACCGCCCGGGGCGGCCAGTTTGAAGAGATCCCCCGGCTGGAGGACGCCATGCCCGCCTTGGACGTGCTGTATATGACCCGCATCCAACGGGAGCGCTTTAATTCCCCCGAGGAATACGCCCGCCAGAAAAACATCTATGTGCTGGATGACAAAAAAATGAAGCTGGCGCGCCCCTCCCTGCGGGTGCTGCATCCCCTGCCCCGGGTGGACGAAATCGACCTGAAGGTGGATAACGACCCCCGCGCCATCTACTTTGACCAGGCTGTCTATGGCATGTATGCCCGGATGTCGCTGATCCTGCACCTGTTAAACAATCCCCACCCCAAGGAGGTGCCCCTGGGCCGGGAATACCCCGGAGTGCGCTGCGCCAACCCCAACTGCATCGCCGGCCGGGAGCCTTACCTGCCCCAGACCTTCCACAAGACCGAATCGGATCTGATCGCCTGCGATTATTGCGATGAGCAGGTATATCTGGGCGAGGAAGGGAAATAAATGAATAAGAAGTTAATTTTTCCCTGTCCCTCTTGATTTATATACTAAATAAGTATATAATTGGGGCAGAAAAGGCAAAAGGAGGTTTTATCTGATGAGCGTGATTCATTTTAACAATGAAACTTTTGCGAGCCAGGTCAAGCAGGGCAGCGGCACCGCCCTGGTGGATTTTTGGGCCCCCTGGTGCGGCCCCTGCCAGATGATGGGCCCCATTGTGGACCAGTTCGCCGCCGAGCACAGCGATATTCTGGTGGGCAAGGTGGATACCGACCAGTGCCCTCAGCTGGCGCAGGAATACGGCGTCATGACCATCCCCACCCTGATCGTCTTTAAGGATGGCAAGGAGGTCGCCCGCAAAATCGGCGTGCAGCCCAAGGCCGCCCTGGCCGAGCTGGTCAAATAAGCCCGCCGCAGCAAAACAGAAAATCGAAATCCCCCTGCCGCAGCCAAAGCGGCGGGGGATTTTTTTGCCCGGCCGCAAAA
>CAJFPC010000084.1 GCA_904398325.1 Candidatus Neoruminococcus faecicola
GACTGGGGCAGGTCGACGCCCTCTTCCTCCAGCCAGAGGCGCAGCTCGTCAAAGGTGAGCACACAGTCGACAATGCCGTATTTTTCCTGCTCCTCTTTTTTGGAAAGGCAGGGCCCGATAAACACCACCAGCGCCTCGGGGTTCTGCTCCTTGACCAGCTTGGCGTGGGCCAGCATGGGCGACAGGCAGTGAGCCAGGTAGGGCAGCGCCTGGGGATAATACTTCTGGATCAGGCTGTTGACGCTGTGGCAGCAGGAGGAGATGATCACATCCTGCCCCGCCTCCACCATGCGCTCATATTCCTTTTTGACAATCTGGGCGCCGATGGCGGTCTCCTCCGCCCAGGCAAAGCCCAGACGCTCCAGCGCCGGGCGCAGCTCCTCGATGCCGCTGACGCCGAAATCCGCGATAAACGAAGGCGCCATGCTGGCCACCACCGGCCGGCCGGACTGAAGCAGCCGGCGGGCGGCGGGGATGTCGTTGCGCACCTTTTTGGCGTTTTGCGGGCAGACCACAAAGCACCGCCCGCAGAGGATGCACTCATCCGCAATGATGTTGGCCTCATGGTCGGAAAAGCGGATCGACTTGACCGGGCAGGCGCGGATGCACTTATAGCAGTCCTTGCAGTTAGATTCCTGCAGCTGAAGAATCGCTTCCATCTTTCACACATTCCTCCAAAATATACTTTGAAAAAATCTGCTCAAAATTATTGGGGTTGAGCCCCGTGACCAGCTGGTCCTCCACCTTGATGCACACCCCGTCGGTACAGTGCCCCAGGCAGAAGGAGGCATTCAGATGGACCTGATCCTCCAAATGGTTTTTGGCAATGTGCTCCTTCATCAATTTGATGATGTCATAAGACCCCTTCAAATGACACGCGCTGCCAATGCAAACATAGACCTCCATATAAACCGTCCTTTCATCCGCAGGGCAAATTTCACGGCATCAGTCGTTAATGATTTAACAATTTCATTATAGCAATGAATACTTCGATTTTCAACCGATGAAAATTGCCAAAAATATTAAAGATTCCCTTGTTTTTTTATCGCCTTTTTCTCGATTGGCCGAACCGTTTCCAGTATATCGTTTTGTGCGGAAAAATACAACCGTTTTCCCTGAAATTTCGCTAAAACACCTTCTTTTTCCTGGCGGCTTGTGCTAAGATAAGAGAGAGGGAGAAAACCCGATTCTGAATTGGGCGCAGCGCTGGGCGGCTTTTAAAAAATTTCCAGCAAAGGCTTGACTTTCCTCTATTATTGAATTATACTATCTAATGATAGATATTATCGTTAAGAGGTGGCGTCATTGAAAACCAGGAATACGATCCAACGGCAGCTGGTGCTGGACAGCGTGGTCCAACTGGGCGACCACCCGACTGCTGAAGAAGTTTATGAGAGGGTTCGATCCATCTATCCCGACATCAGCCTGGCCACCGTCTATCGGAACCTGAACCTGCTGGCCGAGACCGGCCGCCTGTTTAAAATCTCTGTGCCGGGCGCAGCGGACCGCTTTGACCACAACAATCTGCCCCACTATCATTTAAAATGCTCCCGCTGCGGGCGCCTGTTTGATTTGTCGCTGGCCTACCGGCCCAGCCTGGATGAAGAGGCCCGGCAGAATTCCGGCTGCAGCGTCACCGGGCATGAGATTATTTTCCACGGTTTCTGCCCAGACTGTAAGGGCGGCGAAGAATCCTAATAAGTAGTTCATTCCGGGCAGTACAGGCTCGGATGAAGATAAAGCAAATAGAGGAAAGGGGTTATCAACTATGAATCTGAAGGGTACCAAGACCGAAGCCAATCTGCAGACCGCCTTTGCCGGCGAGTCCCAGGCCAGAACCAAATATCATTACTATGCGCTGCAGGCGAAGAAAGAGGGCTATGTGCAGATCTCCAAGATTTTTGAGGAGACTGAGACCAATGAGACCGCCCATGCCAAAATGTGGTTCAAGCTGCTGCACGACGGCGGCATCCCCGACACCAAGGCCAACCTGCTGGACGCTGCCGAGGGTGAGAACTACGAGTGGACCGACATGTATGCCGGCTTCGCCAAGACCGCCAAGGAAGAAGGCTTTGACAAGATCGCTTACTGGTTCGAGCAGGTAGGCAAGATCGAAAAGGGCCACGAGGAGAGATACCGCGCCCTGCGCCAGAACATGGAGGAGGGCAAGGTCTTCAAGAAGGACAGCAAGATCTTCTGGCAGTGCCAGAACTGCGGCTTCGTCTGCGAGGGCACCGAGGCTCCCGCCGTCTGCCCGGTGTGCGAGCATCCTCAGGCCTACTTCCAGATGATGGTGCGCAACTACTGATTTCCCGCGCTCCAATCGCTTCAAAAAATAAAAACGGCCGCCGCCCGGCGGCTGTTTTTATGCCCGCATGACAAAAAGGAGGACGCCATGCCGATCGATGCCCTGCTGCTCAAGGAGGAAGGGGCCGCCCTTTCCCGCCGGATCAAAGACCTCACTCCCCAAATCCTTGCCTGGTATGACGGGGCCGCCCGGGTTCTGCCCTGGCGGCAGAATCCCCGGCCCTATCCGGTCTGGCTGTCCGAGATCATGCTCCAGCAGACCCGGGTGGAGGCGGTGATCCCCTATTTCCACCGCTTTCTGGCGGCGCTGCCGGAAATCGCCGACCTGGCCGCCTGCCCTGAAGAAAAGCTGCTCAAGCTGTGGGAGGGGCTGGGCTATTACAACCGGGTGCGCAACCTGCAAAAAGCCGCCCGGACCGTCATGGCGGAATACGGCGGGCGCCTGCCCGACACCGAAGCGGAGCTCAAAAAGCTGCCCGGCATCGGCGACTATACGGCGGCGGCTATCGCCTCCATCGCCTACGGCAGGCCTGCCGCCGCGGTGGACGGCAACGTGCTGCGGGTGGTCACCCGCATCCTGGCCAGCCGGGGGGACATCCTCTCCCCCGCTGTGAAAAAAGCGGTCACCGCCCTGGTGCGGGAGATGATCCCGCCCGAACGCCCGGGGGATTTCACCCAGGCCATGATGGAGATCGGCGCCACCGTCTGCCTGCCCAACGGCGCCCCCCTGTGCGGCCAATGCCCCCTGCGGGAGGAATGCCTGGCCAACCGGCACGGCCTGACGGGGGAAATTCCCGTCAAGGCGGAGAAAAAAGCCCGCCGGGTGGAGCAGCGCACCCTGTTCGCCGTCCTTTCCCAAGGCAGGCTGCTGCTGCACCGCCGCCCGGCCAAAGGGCTGCTGGCGGGCCTCTGGGAGCTGCCCGGCCTGGCCGGCCGGCTGGATCAGGCGGCGGCTCTCGCCCGCCTGGAAAAGCTGGGCTTTGAGGTGGAGCGCATCACCCCGCTGCCGGCAGCGCAGCATATTTTTACCCATATCCAGTGGGAGATGACCGGCTATCTGGCCGAAGCGGCCTCTCCCCTGCCTCTGGAGGGATGCGTCTGGGTGCTGCCGGAGGAGCTGGAGCACTCCTACGCCCTGCCCAGTGCCTTTTTGCCCTACGCGCGCCTGCTGCCCCGGCACAGCGCGCCGCCGGAAAAAATTTAATATGCTAACTTGACAAAGAAACAAATCAGGATTATCATAAAATAAACTGAATAGAATCTTCAGGGCAGGGTGAAATTCCCGATCGGCGGTACAGTCCGCGAGCGCTCCGGCGCAGATTTGGTGCAATTCCAAAACCGACAGTATAGTCTGGATGAAAGAAGATGGTCTGGGATTTTTTATCCCTCTTTTTTGCGTCACAAAAGGGCTCTGAAATGGTATTTTCCGTTTCAGAGTTTTTTTATGGCCGCATCTGCCCACCCTGGAGGATCTCTCCAGGGCTTTTTTAATCCAAACGAGGTGAAGCACCATGAACAAAGACGAAGCCTACATGGCCCAGGCGCTGGCGCTGGCCCGGCTGGGCGAAGGCCGCACCTCCCCCAATCCGATGGTGGGGGCGGTGCTGGTCAAGGAAGGCCGGATCATCGGCCAGGGCTATCACCGCCGGTACGGCGGCCTGCACGCGGAACGGGAGGCGCTGGCCGCCTGCACCGAATCCCCGGCGGGAGCGGAGCTGTATGTGACGCTGGAGCCCTGCTGCCACACCGGCCGCCAGCCCCCCTGCACCGAAGCGGTGATCCGGGCGGGCATCCGGCGGGTGGTCATCGGCTCCCCGGACCCCAATCCGCTGGTGTCAGGCCAGGGGGCCGGGCAGCTGCGGCAGGCGGGCATCCAGGTGGAAAGCGGCGTGCTGCGCCGGGAATGCGACCGGCTCAACCGGGTTTTCTTCCATTTCATCCAGTCGGGCCTGCCCTACGGGGTGATGAAATTCGCCATGACGCTGGATGGCAAAATCGCCAGCCGCACCGGGGCCTCCCGCTGGATCACCGGCGAAGCGGCCCGCCGACGCGCCCATGAGGACCGCAACCGCTTCAGCGCTATCCTGGTGGGCTCCGGTACCGTGCTGGCGGACGACCCCCTGCTCACCTGCCGCATGGAGGGGGGCCGCAATCCGCTGCGGATTATCCTGAACAGCCGCCTTGACCTGCCGCTGGGCTGCCGCATCATCGCCACCGCCGCCGAGGTGCCCACCCTGATCGCCACCTGCTCGCAGGAGGCCGGGCGGATCCGCCGGTATGAAAAACGGGGCTGCCGGGTACTATCCCTGCCCCCGGATGAGGAGGGCCGCGTCCCCATCGGGCTGCTGATGCGCCGCCTGGGGGAGGAGAAGGTCGACAGCGTGCTGATGGAGGGCGGCTCCCAGGTTCACTGGTCCGCCTTGAAGGCCGGGGCGGTGCAGCGGGTGGAGGCTTTCCTCTCCCCCATGCTGCTGGGCGGGCAGACCGCTCCCGGCCCCATCGGCGGGGAGGGCTTCGCCCGGCTGGAGGACGCCCTCCGCCTGGAGGATGTGGTCCTCACCCGCCTGGGGGAGGATTATCTATTGGAAGGGGAGGTGGCCGGCCATGTTTACCGGAATCGTTGAGGAAACCGGTCGCGTGCTGCGCCTGGAGCGCAGCGGCGTCTTTGCGGCGCTGACCGTCGGCGCCCGCACTGTGCTGGAGGGCACCCGCCTGGGCGACAGCATCGCGGTGAACGGCGTCTGCCTGACGGTGACCGGGCTGAATGCGGACAGCTTCTCGGCGGATGTGATGCACGAGACGCTGAACCGCTCCTCCCTGGGAGCGCTGCGCGCCGGCAGCGCCGTCAACCTGGAGCGCGCCCTGCAGGCCGGCGGCCGCTTTGGGGGGCACATCGTCTCCGGACATATCGACGGGGTGGGGCAAATCCTGCAAATCCGCCGGGACGGCAACGCCGTCTGGTTTACCGTCTCGGCCCCGCAGCAACTAATGCGCTATGTGGTGGAAAAAGGCTCCATCGCCTTGGACGGCATCAGCCTCACGGTGGCCGGGACCGGCCCGGATTGGTTCTCCGTCTCGGCCATTCCCCACACGGTGGCCTCCACCGCCCTGGCCGGCCGCCGGGTGCGGGACACCGTCAATCTGGAAACCGACCTCATCGGCAAGTATGTGGAAAAGCTCCTGCAGCCTGCCGCTCCCGCCTCTGGCCTCACCCTGGAGCGGCTGCAAAGCCTTGGATACTAAGATTCAATCTCATCAGAAAGAAGGTTTTCATCATGCCAACCGCTTCCTTCAGCTCGGTGGAAGAAACGCTGGACGCCCTGCGCCAGGGCAAAATCGTGCTGGTCACCGACGCTCCCGACCGGGAAAACGAGGGCGACTTCATCTGCGCGGCCCAGTTTGCCACCACCGAAAACATCAATTTTATGGCCACCCACGGCAAAGGGCTCATCTGCATGCCCATGTCGGAGGAATACGTCCAGCGGCTGAAAATCCCTCAGATGGTGGCTCAGAATTCCGACAACCACGAGACTGCCTTCACCGTCTCCATCGACCATGTCTCCACCACCACCGGCATCTCGGCGGCGGAGCGCTCGGTCACCGCTTTAAAATGCGTCGAGCCATCCGCCCGCCCGGAGGATTTCCGCCGGCCGGGGCATATGTTCCCCCTGCTGGCCCGCAAAAACGGCGTGCTGGAACGCGCCGGCCACACCGAGGCCACGGTGGACCTGATGCGCCTGGCGGGCCTGAAGGAATGCGGCCTGTGCTGCGAGATCATGCGGGAGGACGGCACCATGATGCGCACCTCCGAGCTGCGGGAGCTGGCCGCCCGCTGGGGGCTGTGCTTTACCACCATCCAGGCCATCCAGGCCTACCGCAAGCGCCACGACCGCCTGGTGGAGCAGGTGGCCTGCACCCGCATGCCCACCCGCTACGGCGATTTCACTGCCTACGGCTACATCAACAAATTAAACGGCGAGCACCATGTGGCCCTGGTCAAGGGGGAGATCGGCGACGGGCAAAACCTGCTGTGCCGGGTCCATTCGGAATGCCTGACCGGAGACACCTTCGGCTCGCTGCGGTGCGACTGCGGCCAGCAGCTGGCGGCCGCCCTCACCCAGATTGAAAGGGAGGGCCGGGGCGTGCTGCTCTATATGCGCCAGGAGGGCCGGGGCATCGGCCTCATCAACAAGCTGCGGGCCTATGAGCTGCAGGACGGCGGCATGGATACCCTGGAGGCCAACCTGGCCCTGGGCTTCGCCGGCGACCTGCGGGAATATTTTATCGGTGCGCAAATCCTGCGGGACCTGGGGGCCAAGACCCTGCGCCTGCTCACCAACAACCCGGATAAGATCTACCAGCTGGAGGATTTCGGCATGGAGATCCTTCAGCGCGTGCCCATCCAGATGGACGCCACCAGCGAAGACCTCTTTTATCTCAAAACCAAGCAGGAAAAAATGGGCCATCTGCTCCATTATGAATAAACCGGAACTTAATGAAAGGATGAATCTGTCATGAGAATTACCGAAGGCAGCCTGGTCGCACAAAACATCCGCGTCGGCATTGTGGCCTCCCGCTTTAACGAATTTATCACCTCAAGGCTTCTTTCCGGCGCCCGGGACGCCCTGGTGCGCCGCAATGTGAAGGAGGAGGACATCCACACCGCCTGGGTGCCCGGCGCCTTTGAGATCCCCCTCATCGCCAAAAAAATGGCCGAAAGCGGCCGCTATGACGCCGTGATCTGCCTGGGGGCGGTGATCCGGGGCAGCACCAGCCACTATGACTATGTGTGCAGCGAGGTCAGCAAGGGCATCGCCCAGACGGCGCTGCAAAGCGGTGTGCCGGTGCTGTTTGGGGTGCTGACCACCGACACCATCGAACAGGCCATCGAGCGCGCCGGCACCAAGGCGGGCAACAAGGGCAGCAGCTGCGCCGAAAGCGCCATCGAGATGGTCAACCTGATCCGCAGCCTGGATAACGCCTGATCCTAACCGGCGGCCTTGCAATTTTCCCTGCGGTATGCTATGATAGGGAACGTGAAAACGCAGCGACTGAGAGAGTAAGCCCCCTCGCCCCGCAAAAAGAGAAAGGCTGCCGCCGGCTGAGAGCGCCCCGGCGGGGCACGGGCTGAAGTTCACTCACGAGCGGCGGCGCTGAACCGGGTCATCCCGTCAGTAGGCGCCGACGGTCCACGGCCGTTATCCGTCAAACAAGTGCCTGTCCGGTCCGATTCCGGGCGGGAAGCGTGGGTGGTACCGCGGAAGAGAAGTCTTTCGTCCCTTTGCCGGGGCGGAAGGCTTTTTTGTTTGCCCCGGCGCGCAAAGCAAAAAAGATCGTAGAGGTGGAATCCATGAAAGAAGCATTGCAAGCAATTCTGACCAAAGCCCAGGAACAGCTGCGCGCTGCCGGCGATTTAAAGGCGCTGGATGAGATCCGCGTGGCGGTATTGGGCAAAAAAGGGGAGCTGACCGGCATCCTCAAATCCATGGGCAAGCTCTCCCCCGAGGAGCGGCCGGTGATCGGCCAGCTGGCCAACGAGGTCCGCAGCCAGATCGAGGCCCTTTTGGAGGAGCGCATCGCCGAGGTCAAGGAGGAGGAGCTTTCCCGCCGGCTGCAGGCCGAACAGCTGGATGTGACCCTGCCCGGCCAGCGGCGCCCTCTGGGCAAAAAGCATCCCCTCACCCAGGTGCTGGATGAGGTGAAGGAAATCTTCCTCGGCATGGGCTTTTCGGTGGTGCAGGGCCCGGAGGTGGAGCTGGATTATTACAATTTTGAAGCGCTCAACCTGCCCAAGGACCATCCCGCCCGCGACACCCAGGATACCTTTTATATCACCGACCGGGTGCTGCTGCGCACCCAGACCTCCGGCGTGCAGGTGCGCGTGATGGAAAAACAGAAGCCCCCCATCCGCGCCATCAGCCCGGGGCGCGTTTACCGCTCCGACGCGGTGGACGCCACCCATTCCCCCCTGTTCCATCAAATCGAGGGCCTGGTGGTGGATAAGGGCGTCACCATGGCGGATCTGAAGGGCACGCTGGAAATTTTCGTCAAGCATTTATACGGCAACGACACGGTGGTGCGCTTCCGGCCCCATCACTTCCCCTTCACCGAGCCCAGCGCCGAAATGGACGCCCAGTGCTTCGCCTGCCACGGCGAGGGCTGCCGTCTGTGCAAGGGCGAGGGATGGATCGAGATCCTGGGCTGCGGCATGGTGCACCCCAAGGTGCTGCGCGGCTGCGGCATCGACCCGGAAGAGTACAGCGGCTTTGCCTTCGGCATCGGGCTGGAGCGCATCGTCATGCGCAACTTCAACATCGACGATCTGCGGCTGTTCTATGAGAACGACCTGAGATTCCTCAGCCAGTTTTAATTTCGGGAGGTTGTAACGATGAATTTATCCATGAAATGGCTCAGCGACTATGTGCAGGTGGATGTCTCCCCCCGCCAGTTCAGCGAGGCGATGACCATGTCCGGCTCCAAGGTGGAGGGATATGAGATCGAGGGCAGCGAAATTTCCAACGTGGTCGTGGGCAAGATTTTGAACATAGAGAAGCATCCCGACGCCGACAGCCTGGTGGTCTGCCAGGTGGATGTGGGAGAAGAAGCCCCCCTGCAGATCGTCACCGGGGCCACCAACGTCTTTGAGGGCGCCCTGGTGCCGGTGGCCAAGCACAAATCCAAGCTGCCCGGCGGCAAGGAGATCAAAAAGGGCAAGCTGCGCGGGGTGGAATCCAACGGCATGCTCTGCTCCCTGGGCGAGCTGGGGCTGACGGCCAACGACTTCCCCTACGCCATCGAGGACGGCATCTTCATCCTGGAGGAGGACTGCCGAATCGGCCAGGATATCCAGTCTGCCATCGGCCTTGACGACACCTGCGTGGAGTTTGAGATCACCTCCAACCGGCCGGACTGCCTGTCGGTGCTGGGCCTGGCCCGGGAGGCGGCCATCACCTTTGACAAGCCCTTCCAGATGCCCTCCCCCACGGTGGGCAAGGGCATCGGCAATATCCATGACGACCTGAAGGTCACGGTGGAAAACCCCCAGCTCTGCCTGCGCTACACCGCCCGCATGGTCAAAAACGTGCGCATCGCCCCCTCCCCCCGCTGGATGCGGGAGCGGCTGCGGGCCAGCGGCGTGCGCCCCATCAACAACATTGTGGACATCACCAACTATGTGATGCTGGAATACGGGCACCCCATGCATGCCTTCGACTACAAATATGTCAAGGGCGGCCAGATCGTGGTGCGCAACGCCCGGGAGGGCGAGACCATCATGACGCTGGATGGGGTGGAGCGCAGCCTCACCCCCGACATGCTGGTGATCGCCGATGCGGAAAAGCCCTCCGCTGTGGCGGGCGTCATGGGCGGCGAATACAGCGGCATCATGGAGGATACCGACACCGTCATCTTTGAGGGGGCCTGCTTCTTTGGGCCGTCGGTGCGCATCACCGCCAAAAAGCTGGGCATGCGCACCGAAAGCTCCTCCCGCTTTGAGAAGGGGCTGGACCCCAACACCTGCATGTCCGCCATCCAGCGGGCCTGCCAGCTGGTGGAGGAATTGGACGCCGGCGACGTGGTAGAGGGCATCATCGATGTAAACAATTCCACCATTTCCCCCCGCCGCATCCCCTTTGACGCCGGCTGGATCAACCGCTTTCTGGGCACCGACATCCCCGAGGAGCAGATGCGCGCCATCCTCACCCGGCTGGAATGCCGCTTTGAGCCGGGCGTGGTGATCCCGCCCTCCTTCCGCGCCGACCTGGAGGACAAGGCCGACATCGCCGAGGAGGTGGCCCGTTTTTACGGCTACAACAACATCCCCTCCACAGTGCTGCGCGGCACGGCGGAGGCCACGGTGACCCCCCGCCAGCAGTTTGAACGCACCATCAGCGACACCATGCTGGCCCAGGGCCTGAGCGAGGTGGTGACCTACTCCTTTATCAGCCCCAAATATTACGACAAGATCCGCCTGCCTAAGGAAAGCCCCCTGCGCCGGTCGGTGACCATCCTCAACCCTCTGGGGGAGGATACCAGCATCATGCGCACCACCACCCTGCCCTCTATGATGGAGGTGCTCACCCGCAACTACAACAACCGCAACCCGCAGGCCGGCCTGTTTGAAATCGCCACCGAATACCACCCGGTGGAGGGGCAGGAGCTGCCGGACGAAACCGCCAACCTGACCATCGGCATGTACGGCGGGGACTGCGATTTCTTCACCCTCAAGGGTATGATTGAGAATCTGCTGCACGTCCTCAACATCCCGGATTGGGAGGTAACTGCCGAAACCGGCGACCCCACCTTCCACCCCGGGCGGTGCGCCGTCATCACCTGCGGCGGCGAGACGCTGGGCATCCTGGGCGAGGTGCACCCCAAGGTGTGCGAGAACTACGGCATCGGCTGCCGCTGCCTGCTGGCGCGCCTGCCGGTTGCCGCCCTGTTTGACCATGTGGGCGCGCCCAGACAGTACCGCGCCCTGCCCCGCTTCCCCGCCTCCACCCGGGATCTGGCGCTGGTCTGCGACGACAGCCTGCCCGCCCTTTCCATCGAGAAGGCCATCCGCAAGGCGGTGGGCGGTATTCTGGAAAGCCTGGAGCTGTTCGACCTGTATAAGGGCGCCCAGGTGCCGGAGGGCAAAAAGAGCCTGGCCTACACGCTGGTCATGCGTGCGCCCGACCGCACCCTGACCGACGAAGAGGCGGATAAGGCCATCGCCAAGGCGCTGCGCATCCTGGAGGGGATGGGCGTCACCCTGCGGGCATAAGCGCAAAAAAATTACAGAAATTTATTGCCAAACGCGCCCGGATGGAGTATCATATTCCTTACCGGCACATACTGATTTAGTGTAGAAAGGGAGGGGCTTTATGAACGAACCGACGATTTCTTTTTCCATCCACGAAGATAAGGAAAAACAGATCAAAACCACGCTGACCGCGATCTATGATGCACTGCGGGAAAAAGGCTACAACCCGATCAACCAGATCGTCGGCTACATCCTCTCTGAGGACCCCACCTACATCACCACCTATAACAATGCGCGCAGCCTCATCCGGCGCATCGACCGGGATGAGCTGCTGCAGATCCTGGTAAAATCCTATCTGGGCGACTAACGCACAGCGGCAAAAAGGCGGGAGCTTTCGCTTCCGCCTTTTTTGTGAGCTGCGGTTTTACAAATGCAGGAACATATGCTATAATCTTGTTATGATTGGCTGTGATTTTAAGATGAAAGGGCGGAACAAGCAATGGAAAAAGCAAAAGTGAAAAAAATGCTTGAGTATAAAGGCAAGCCCCTGGTCCGGTGCGGCAACACCATCTACCTGGGGGACATGTCGGAACCTTATGTCGCCATGCTGCAGATTCTTTCCACCGAGGATTACAAGGGCCTTTCCATGGCCAACCGGGTGGCAGTGCAGCTGATTTCCACCGACGTGGAGCTGCGCCCCAAGGACCGGATTATCAAAAAAAGCGAAAAACCCACCCTGTATGACGCGATCAACATCGCCTCCATCTGGCTGGAGCGCGCCCTGGCCCCCCACCCGCAGCAGAAGCCGGAGGTCTGATCTTCCGCACAGGCCAGAAGCCGCCGGAAAACTGCCGGGCGGCTTCTTTTCTTTGAGAAGGAAAGGAGGGGCAGCATGCGCCTGCGCAAAAAAGCGAATCTCAGCCAGCGCCTGGCCGCCTGTGGCGGCCGCTGGGTGCAGCAGCCCGGGCAGCTGCGGGGACATTGGCGTTCCCTGATGCCTGACGCCCGGGAAATCCATCTGGAAATTGGCTGCGGCAAGGGGCGCTTCACCGTTGAAATGGCCCTCCGGCACCCGGACTGGCTGTGGATCGGGGTGGAACGGTCGGCGGGCGCCATGGTCACAGCGGCGGAAAAGGCCCGCGACCTGGGGCTGGAAAATCTGTTCTTCCTGGATCTGGACGCCGGCTGGCTGGGGCAGTATTTTGCACCGGGGGAGGTACAGCGCATCTATCTGAACTTCAGCGACCCCTGGCCCTCCTCCCGGCAGGCTTACCGGCGGCTCAGCCATCCGGATTTTCTCATGCGGTACCGCGGCATCCTGTCGCCGGGCGGCGCCATCGAGATGAAAACCGACAACGCCGGCCTGTTTGAATGGTCGCTGTTCCAGTTCCCCAAGGCCGGCTTCCGGCTGGAGGAGGTCTGCCGCGACCTGCACCGGGACGGGCCGGCAGGCGTGATGACCGATTATGAGGAAAAATTTTACCGCCAGGGCAAGCCCATCTGCCGCTGCACCGCCGTGATGGAAGCGCTCCCCGCCGAAATGTCCGGCTGGCAGGACCCCCTCGCACAGTTTCACAACCCCCGCCTTCTGGATGGCAGAAAGCCGCTGTAAGCAAAAAAGAACCCAGAGCCGCAAAATGCGCTGCTCTGGGTTTTTTGTGCGGACTGGTTCAGTCATCCGTATCCCGGTCAAATTCCAGGATGGCGCCGGTAGCCGCGTCTATCTTATAATCATATTCACCGGCGGCGCTGCCCTGGCGCACCTCAAATTCCACCTCATAAATTTCCCGGCCGTCATCCCGGTCCCGTTCCACCTGGATCATCCCAGCCTCCCCAGCGGTGACACCCGCATGGGCCAGGGCGATGGATTGAGCCTCCTGCCCGGTGACAGCGGCGCCGCTTTGGCCCTGCTGCCCCTGGAAATGGCTCTCTCCGGCGGATTTGAGCACCGCACCGGTGGCGGCATCGATCTCATATTCATATTCCGCATCAGCAGCGTAAAACTCAATCTCGTATCGGTAGACGCCGTCGTCCTCATCCAGCTCGTTTTTCACCACCTGTGCCTGCCCGGCAGAAACCCCTGCATGGTCAAAGGCGATGGCCAG
The DNA here is from genome assembly GCA_904398325.1 of Candidatus Neoruminococcus faecicola. Classification (GTDB taxonomy): domain Bacteria; phylum Bacillota; class Clostridia; order Oscillospirales; family Ruminococcaceae; genus Neoruminococcus; species Neoruminococcus faecicola. The sequence continues at coordinate 13,156 of CAJFPC010000084.1, forward strand.
CGCCTGCTCGGCCGAAACGGCGCTGCCGGACAGGGAAGCCGGCGGCTGGCCGGAACCCTCGTATTCCCCGCCTTCCCGCTCGGCAGAAAGGATCTGCCCGGTGGTGGCGTCAATCTCATAGTCAAATTCCATGCCCGCAGCGTAGAATTCCACCTCGTAGACCATGCGGCCGTCTTCCCAATCCATGGAGACCTCCGCCCCCAAAATGCCGCTCTCCTGCACGCCGTAGGCCGCCGCATCCTCATAGGCCAGCTGGCGGGCGCTTTCCAGGCCGATATACGCCTTATCGCTGGCAGCGCCGGTGGAGGTCAGGCTGCTGCGGCTCTCCCCTGTCCCGCCGGACTGGGCAGCATCTTGCGGGTTGGAATAGCTGAGCAGCAGGTTCAGCTCGTTGATGCTCAAATCCTTAAGCTCCTCCGCCGTGCTCAGGGGGTTGAGGCTGATGACCTCCTGGATCAGGGCCGCTTTGCCCTCGGAAATGCCGTACTGCCGGGCCAGCTCGCTGGCGCCGGTGTTTTGATCCAGCGTCTGGCTGAGCACCGCCCCCTGCACCGAGCTGGTCTCCAGCATGGCGCTGACTTCCTCTGTCAGGCGCTGCTGCAGGTCGCTGCCGCGGGCCAGATCATCATTTTCCACCGTAATCAGCACCGAATTGGAAAGATCGTTGATATAGCCGTTTTTCAGCATGGAGCCGATGATGGCGTTCATCGCCACCTGCAGGTCGGTGTTTTTCAGATCCATCCCGTCCAAAATAGCCTCCGCATCCGGATTGAGCGCCTGGGCGCTGAGCACCCGCTCCCGGCGGTTGACCTCAAGCTCGATGCTGGGGTTGACGTCCAGTTCCACAATGGAATCCACCGCAAAATACTGCTGATACCCGCCATAGCCTGCCGCACCGCCGATCACCAGCACCAGCGCTGCCGCGGCCGCCAGAAACAGATGGCTGCGGGGTTTTCTTTTTGGTGTTGCCCTTATTTCATCGGTCAGGAACACGGTATCCCGTGCCTCGCCGCAGCGGGAGAGGATCTGCTCCAGCACATCAGGTGTCGCGTGTTCCACAGCGCGTTTGATTTTCAGTTCCAGCTCATAACGCTCCACTTGATTCACCCTCCTCCAGTTGTTTTCTCAGCTTGCCGATAGCCCGGTGATATTTCGATAGCACCGTGGAAAGGGGCAGCCCGGTGACCTGGCCGATCTCCCGGTGCTTAAAGCCTGCCACACAGTGCAGCATGACAATCTGCCGCTCCTCCTCGCTTAAAACCTGCATCAAGGTGTTAAGCAGATGCCGGTCCTCCGCGGGCAGGGTGCTGTCCTCCCCATACAGCAGGTCATCCTCGGGCATCTGCTGGGCCTTTTTGCGGTCCCGCAGCTTCATCAGCGAAAAATTCTTCGCAATCGTAAATAGATAAGGCATGGGGTTGCCGTTGGGCCGGTAGGCCGGCGCATGATGATAAAGCTGCAGGTAGGTCTCCTGCAGGACATCCTCCGCGTCCTGCGCATTCCTCAAAATAGACAGGGAAAAGCCATAAACAGCCGCATGGGTCATCTCATAGATCCTGGCCAGGGCATCCTTATCGCCCTGGGCCATCTGCAGGATGCAGTCTTCCACCTCTTCGCGGTTCAGATTCCTCCGAGATTCCATTGCCATCGCCGAGCAAATGAACATCATCGTTTTCCTCCTCATGAAGTACATGCAGGAACCAGGCGTTTTATTGCAGCAAAATAAAATTTTCTTCCGGCTGCGACCCGGTTGCACCTGCCGCACGGGCGCCTTGTCCTCACGGCCTTATTTTACCACAATTTTGTTTTTTCACAAAGGGCGGCGCAAAAAAATGCCTGCAGCCTCGGTTTTTCAATCGGGAAACGGAAGCTGCCGGACCGGAACAGAACCCACCGGCTGGCGCGGCCCTCGACGGCTGCCCCTCTCTTATGCTATACTAGAAAAAACAATGCGGGAAAGGGGGCGCCGGCATGGGCGCAGCGGCAGAAAACCATCCGGAAAAAAATCTCTGCGTAGGCCTGGTCGCCCATGTGGACGCAGGCAAGACCACCCTGTCGGAGGGGATGCTCTACCTGGCGGGGAATCTGCGCCGTTTGGGGCGGGTGGATCATCAGGATGTCTTTTTGGATCATTTCGCACTGGAACGGCAGCGCGGCATCACCATTTTTTCCAAACAGGCGGTGCTCACCCTGCCCCATGGCCGTGTGACGCTGCTGGATACCCCGGGGCATGTGGATTTTTCCAGCGAAATGGAGCGCACGCTGCAGGTGCTGGACTATGCCGTGCTGGTCATCAGCGGCACCGACGGCATCCAAAGCCACACCCGCACCCTCTGGCAGCTTTTGGAGACATACCGCATCCCCACCTTTTTCTTCATCAATAAAATGGACCTGCCCGGCCCCGGGCAGCAGGTGCTGGCCGCCCAGCTGAAAAACGCCTTTGGAGAGGGGTGCATCCCCTGCTGGCCCCGCACCCCCCAGGCCGAGGAGGAAGCCGCCCTGCTGGATGAGGACGCCCTGGCGGAATATCTGGAAACCGGCAGCCTTTCCGACGCCGCCTTCTGCCGGATGATCGCCGGGCGCCGGCTGTTCCCCTGCCTGTTCGGGTCGGCGCTGCGGCTGGAAGGGGTCGGGCAGCTGTTGGAGCTGCTCGACCGCTGGACCCGCCAGCCGGCCTATCCGGCGCAGTTCGGGGCCCGGGTCTTTAAAATCACCCGGGACAGCCAGGGCGCCCGCCTAAGCCATCTGAAAATCACCGGCGGCACCCTGCATGTCAAGGATCTGCTCAGCGGGCGGCGTCCCGACGGGCAGCCCTGGCAGGAAAAGGTGGATCAGATCCGTCTTTATTCCGGCTCCAAATACCAGGCGGTGCCGCAGGCTGAGGCCGGCTCTGTCTGCGCCGTCACCGGCCTTAGGGAAACTTGGGCCGGCGAAGGGCTGGGGGATGAGGCCCGTTCCCCCGCGCCCCGGCTGGAGCCGGTGCTCTCTTACCGTCTGGTGCTGCCGGAGGGGACAGACCCGCACCAGGCGCTCTCCCAGCTGCGCCAGCTGGAGGAGGAAGACCCCCAGCTGCACCTGGCCTGGAACGGCGCCCTGGGGGAAATCCACCTGCGCCTGATGGGCGAAATCCAGCTGGAAATCCTGCAGGAGCTGATCGCCCAGCGCTTCGGCCTGGCAGTGCAGTTTGACCAGGGCAGCATCCTGTATCAGGAGACCATCGCCGCCCCAGTGGAGGGAGTCGGCCACTTCGAGCCGCTGCGCCATTATGCGGAAGTGCATCTTTTGCTGGAGCCTCTCTCCCCCGGCAGCGGACTGCAGTTCCAAAGCCGGTGCAAAGAAGAGGAGCTGGACCGCAGCTGGCAGCGGCTGATCCTCACCCACCTGCGGGAGAAAACCCACCTGGGGGTGCTCACCGGCTCCCCCGTCACCGACCTGCGCATCACCCTGGTATCCGGCCGCGCCCACCAGAAGCACACCGAGGGCGGCGACTTCCGGCAGGCCACCTACCGGGCGGTGCGCCAGGGCCTGCGCAAAGCCCAGAGCATCCTGCTGGAGCCGGTGTACCGCTTCCGGCTGGAGGTGCCCTCCTCCTGCGTGGGCAGGGCCATGTCGGATCTGCAGCAGCTTTCCGCCCGGGTGGACGCCCCGCTGACCGAAGGGGAACAGTCGGTGCTGACCGGCGTCGGCCCGGTGAGCTGCCTGCGGGATTATCAGCGGCAGGTGGCCTCCTACACCCAGGGACGCGGCAGCTTCGGCTGCATCCCCGCCGGCTATGAACCCTGCCACAATGCGGAAGAGGTGATCGCCGCCGTCGGCTACGACTGCGACGCCGATCTGGAAAACACCGCCGACTCGGTATTCTGCGACCACGGGGCGGGGCACACCGTCCGCTGGGACGAAGTGGAACAGTGGATGCACCTGCCGGCCTGGCTGCCCGCCGGGCGCGGGGCATCCGATCCGGCGCCTGCCCAGGAGCGCTGCAAGCGCCCGCCACAGGACGCCCTGGAGGAAGACCGGGAGCTGATGGCCATCTATGAACGCACCTACGGCCAGATCCGGCCGCGGGATTTCCGCCCCACTCCCAGCGCCGCCCAGCAGCTGCAGGAGCTCAAATGGCAGGATGCCGGCCCGGAATACCTGCTGGTAGACGGCTACAACATCATCTTCGCCTGGGAAGAGCTCAAAGAGATCGCCAAAACCGATCTGGAATCCGCCCGGGCAGCGCTGATCGATCTGATGGCCAATTACCAGAACTTCAAGCAGTGCGTGCAGATCCTGGTATTTGACGCTTATAAGGTCCCCGGCGGCCGGGAACGGGTCTACCAGCACCGCGGGATTTATGTGGTCTTCACCAAAGAGGCGGAAACCGCCGACAACTATATTGAGAAAACCACCTTCCAGATCGGGGAAAAGCACCGGGTGCGGGTGGCTACCTCGGATTATCTGGAACAGATCATCACCCTGGGGCACGGGGCGCTGCGGGTTTCCGCCCGCACCTTCCATGAAGAGGTGGCCCACACCAGCGGGGAAATCCGCCGCATCATCGAAGAAAACAACTGGAAAAACCGCCATTTCGGGCAGATTGGCTCCATCCCGCCAGTAAAATAATCCGGGGAAAGAGGAATGCTCCTCCTTCCCCGGATTTTGAATACCGGCAAGACCATCGGCGGGCTTTTATTCCACCACGATCACCTGCTGCGCCATCTGATATGCTTCTGATGAGATTTCATTTCCCAAGCCCGGCAGATCAGGGATGGAAAGATAACCCTTTTCAGGCTGAAGCGCTTGCAGGCAAACCCCGTTGTTCACCGTCAGCCTTGTGTTCACATGGTGCTCGTGGAGCACAAAGTTTGGAATCACCGCCTCAATCTGCAATGCAATATTGGTGGAAAGCGGCCCGCCGCAGGTGTGGATCTGAACCCCCACATCATAGGCGTGTGCCATGTCGCAGATTTTTTTCGTCTCTGTAAAACCGCCGCAATTTCCGATATCCGGCTGTATCACTGCCAAAGAGCGATTTTCAAAATACGGAATATACTGCCAACGGGTATAAATACGCTCTCCCGAGGCAAGGGGGATTTCGGTCTGGTCCGCAATTTTTTTGGTAATATAAGGCGCGGGCGTGCTGGGCTCCTCTAAATAAAGAATTTGATACTGCTCCAATGAACGGGCAATCTGAATCCCGCCAAACGCATCGGTACGCGCATGGTTTTCAATCAACAGGTCTACCCCCGGCCCTACCGCTTCCCGAATTGCAGCGGCCCGTGCCTGAATCATCTGAAGCTCCCTCGGATGAATGGCGTTGCCCCGTTCCTCTCTGGTAAACTCCCCCTCCCTTCCGGCTACCGGCCGGAAGGTGAACAAATCCGCTTTCACAGCGTCAAAGCCCTCTTCGACGGCCAAGCGTGCGGTGCGCGCATATTCCTCCGGTGTCCTTTGAGGGGTCAGCTGTCCGGTATGATAAAGCGGCGGCCATCCGAATTGGATCTGGCTTGCGTAACAGCGTACCCGCTCCCTCATTTTCCCGCCCAGAAGCTGATAAACCGGTACTTTAAAATATTTGCCTTTAATATCCCACAGGGCAATGTCCAACGCCCCAATCCCGGAAAACGTGATCCCTCCGCCATTCTGTCCCCAGAAACAGCCTTTATAGAGCTTTTCCCATATTTCCTCTGTCCGAAGGGGATCCATGCCGATAATCTGCGCCGCAAACTCCTGCAGCGCCCCTACAGCAGCTCTGCAGGCATGGATGCCGGCTACCTCCCCGTCTCCATAAATGCCCAGATCCGTATGTACCCGGCACAACACCAGATGCCGGTGCTCCACCGCCGCCAAATATAAAATGTCCACTTTGGTAATTTTCATGTCACTGTTCAGAATGTTTCGCCGACTGCTTGCGTTGCATTCCGCTCTCCTTTCTTCCCAGATTCAAGTCTCCTCTCTGCGATGATTACAAGGCCGCGCACAGACAAAAACAGGCTCTCCCCCGGATAAAACCCTCCAGATATCCTCCGCAGCATACCGCTCCATCCGGCTTAATGCTTCCTGTGTATTGGCCGCGCAATGCGGCGTGATAATCAGGTTGTCAAATGTGGTGAAGATGCTGTGCGGCTCCAGCGGCTCCTGCGAAAACACATCCAGCGCAGCCCCTGCTATCTGCCCGGAGCGCAGTGCATCCAGCAGATCCTCTTCGCAGACAATGCCGCCTCGGGAAGTATTAATAAGATAAGCCCCTGGCTTCATCTGGCGTAGCTGCTCTTTTCGTATCAGATTTCTGCTCTGGTCCGTCATCGGCACATGGACAGAAACAAAATCAGAATTCCTCAACAGTTCCTCCAGCGTGCGGACAGGATGGATTTCCTGCGGAAACGCCTCAGCCGGCAAATACGGGTCGTAGCCTAATACCTCCATGTCAAACCCAGCCTCGCACTTCTTTGCCACTGCCCGCCCTATCCTTCCGCAGCCAATCAGCCCCAGCCGGCGCCCTGAAAGCTCCTGGCAATAAACCCTCTGACGGATGGCAAAATCCCCGTGCCTTGCGGCAAAGCGCATTCTCTCCGCATTTTTGGCGCAGCATAAAAGCAGATAGACCGTGTGTTCCGCCACAGCATTGCAATTGGCTGTCCCGGAATTGCTCACATAAATTCCCACCTGGATGCTGCCTGCAAATCAATCATTTCGGTTCCCACGCTGAAGCACGCAATGATTTTCAGCTTTCTGCAGCGTTTTAACAGCGCCTCATCATAGCGCAGCCCGCTGACTCCTCCTGCTAAAATCGCGTCACACTGCTCCAAGACCGGGCTGTCTGTACTAACCGGCTCGCCCAATTCCACCTGACATCCGCAGCCCTTCAAAAAAGCGGCACCGGAACCTGAAATTACCCGAGGAATCAATACCTGAAACATTTTCATCGCTCCTTTGCCAGATCAGCTCAGCGCTTCTTGACCGCCTTGACGATATCCTTCCAAAAAGGTGCCACCAGCATAATAATATCAATTGCAATCAGCACCAGCGGCAGCGGCTGCAGCACTACGGAGGATACTTTGCCGTTCATCAGCATCACAGCGCGCCGCAGGTAGATTTCTGCGGATTTTCCCAGCACAAAAGCCAATACAAACGGCGCAATAGGGAACCTGGTGCGCATCATGTAATAACCGACTACACCGGTGATCAGTACAATCACCATATCCGACGGCAGACAGCGGTAGCTGTAGGCCCCCAAAACGCACAGTGCAGCAATGATGGGGATCAGGACACTGCTGGGCATCTTCGTCACATAAACAAACGCCTTCGCACCGAACATCCCGAAAATCAGGATGAACACATTCGCCAGCAGGAAGGCAAACAGAAGGCCATACGCATATGCCGCATTATCTGTGAACAGCTTATTGCCTGGCGCCAGACCGTGGATGAATAATCCGCTGAGAAACAGCGCAGAAGTCCCGTTTCCAGGAATTCCCAGTGTCAGCAGCGGCACCATGGACCCGCCGACTACCGCATTATTAGCGGCAGATACCGTAGCCAGGCCTTTGGGATTGCCTTTCCCGAAGGAGGAGGGATCTGGATCGGCACGCTTTGCCAGATTATAAGAGAGCCCTGCCGCAATTGTGGTTCCCGCTGCCGGTATAATACCAACCACCGTGCCGATGACCGATGAACGCACGGTCTCAAAGGCCAGATCCTTCATTTCTTTCAGGGAAAGCCATGCGCTCCCCTTGAGAGTATCTTTGCCGATCACAATGGATTCCTTGTTTTCTGCCACCAGCATAAATACCTGCGCACAGGCAAATAATCCCAAAACCAGCGGCACCATCGGGAGTTCATCATGAATCGCTGAAATTCCAAAGGAAAAACGGGATTTTCCTGTCAGCCCATCCAAGCCCACCATGCTGCACAAAAAGCCCAGCACCGCGCTCATCAGGCCCTTCATTACTTCTTCCTTGACAATGCCGATTATGATAATAATGCCCATCATAACCGTTAAAAATAGTTCAAATGGTCCAAAAATCACCGCAATGCGCGCTAGCTGCGGAGCAATCATCAGCAGCGCAACCGTGCCGATCACGCCACCGACAAAAGCAGTCAGAGTGGTCACGCCGATCGCCTTCAGCCCCTCGCCTTTGAGCGTCATAGGATAGCCATCCAGCACCATGAACAGGGAATCTGAGGTTCCCGGCGTATTGATCAGCACCGCTGTAATGTTTCCGCCGTAGCTGCCCGTCACATAAATGGCCGCCAGTGTCGCTAGGCCTGTCACAGGCGGCAAAGAAAAGGTCAGTGGCAGAAAAATGGTGATGCCCGTAGTAGCAGACATGCCGGGCAGCGCACCCAGAATCACACCCACTACCGCCCCGATAAAGATCCACATCATGGTCTGAGGATCCAATAGCTGCGTGAAATACGACAGTAGCTCCATGACAACTTACCTCCTTTGCCAGCCGGCTCCTATAACAGGGTCGTCAACATCGCCTCCGGCATCAGCATGTCCATAAGCAGATCCATAAGCAAATAGATCGTCAGGGGCATGCCTGCCGAAACTGCTGCAATGACCTTCCAGTTCCGCTGTCCCAAAAACACCATGCTCACCGGCAGGAAGATCACCGTGGAAACATAATATCCAAACAGGTAGTTCAGCAACACATAACCGGACATCATAACTCCCATTTTGATTGCCCGCCCAGTCCCTGTAAAATCAAAATCATCCTCATGCTGTCCTTTTAAAATCTGAATAAAATACCCTGCAGACAGCAGCAAGGCCAAAACGCACAGCACCCTAGGAAAAATTGCCGACGATGGATCTTCAATCCAAAAAGACGCCGCTAGGAACAATAAGGCAATGGCAGAAACCATCATGCACAAAATAATGTTCCTATTAATTCTGCGTTTCTGGGTATTCAAAAGATCACCTCCTCATTATATTCTTTCAGACGCCGCTCACATCCAGGGGGAAGTGTTCCACAGCGTCAGATATTCTTCATAAGAATCCATAAAAAGCGCCTGTACTTCTTCATGGCTCATAAAATCCAGTTCCAATGGGATGTCTGCAATCTGCTGTTGCACATCCGGAGAATTGGCCGCAGCCTTAAAGCAATCGGAAAGATACTGCACAATCGCCGGATCTGTGCCAGCCGGAGCTGCAATGGCACGGCTGTTTACCTGAACCACATCATAACCGCACTCCTGATACGTAGGTGCATCCGGGAATTCAGCGGAACGCTCTTCCGACCCCACCGCCAACACCTTCAGGCTGCCGTCTTCCACCGGGGTGATGATATCCCCCACGTTCAGGCACAGTGCATCGCAGTGTCCGCCGGAAACAGCCGCAATAATTTCCGTGCCGCTGTTGAAGGGGACCATATTCAGATCCGTTCCGCTGGCCTTCTCAAGCTGCATCACAGCCAGGCCCTCTCCGCCAGTCGAGGAAGTGACCCCGATACTGACAACGCCCGGAGAAGCCTGTGCCGCCTGCAGCAGATCTTCCAGCGTTTCATAGGGCGAATTGGCAGCCACTGCAATCACGCCCGGCGAACTGGTCAAATTGCAGATATACTCAAACGCGTCGCCTGTATAGGGCCTGGATTCCCCGATTGCCTTAATCAGCATGGAAGTGGGCGTAAAGGTGATGGTATAGCCGTCGGCTTCTGCCTCAGCAGCGGCAGTCCATCCGATATCCCCGCCGGCCCCTTCCCGCTGGTTTAATACGACACTGTATTTCCAGCCTTCCATCTGCTTGATTTTTTCTGCCAGGAGGCGGAAATAAATCACGGTGGTGGAGCCGCTGCTGTTAAAAGGATAAATGAACCGGATCTCTGTATTGGGATAATCTGCCGGCAGGTTATCCGGCCGTACCACATCCCACGAAGTAGACGTATCCAGCGCCACCTGAGAACTCTCGCTCTCCTGAGGATTGTCCCCATTCTGTACGTCTGCGCACCCAAACATCCCGGCAGACAGGGTCAGGGCAAGCAGCATCGCCATGAGTCTTTTCATAATTTTACCTCCTATCATGCAAACTATTAAATTTGTCTAACAGGCTTTTATCTGATATAATTATTTTAGAAAGCACATGGGAATCTGCCTTCTTTCTGCACTATTTTGTTCAAAAAATTATGGAATTTTGCCAATTTGTTTCTGCTTTCATTATAGGCAGATGCTTTTCTGAACGCAAATATCAATAAATTATTGGATGATAACTTAAATTTATCGCCAAGCTCCTCAAGGATGGGATGGGAAGTGATGGAATGCTCCGGCTAAAAACCATAGAATATGTCGTCACTGTCGCTCAATGCGGCAGTATTCACAAAGCGGCAGAAAAACTGTTTGTCAGCCAGCCGGCGATTACCAGCTGCATCCGTTCATTTGAACAGGAAAGCGGATGTCTGCTCTTTCACCGGGAACATCAGCACCTGACTTTGACGCCCGCCGGGACATATTTTGTCCAGGAAGGGAAAAAAATCCTGCAGTCGGTACGGCATTTTGAAAACGCGTTGATGGAATTTTCCCAGCAGGAAAACCGGCAGATCCACATTGGGATGTCACCGTTTTACAGCAAAATCTATTTCCCGGGGATTTACCGCGCCTTTCATGAAATCTGCCCGCAGGTCAATCTGAACCTTCACCTGCTGCAGGGACAGGAATTTTCTTCCCTGCTCCTTGCGGAAGGTATAAATTTCTGTTTGACCGCCAATTCCCCGCAGCACTCTCAAATCGATTGTCTGCCGCTGATGCAGGAAGAAATTGTACTGCTGTATCCCAAGCAGTTTTTAGAGGAATTTTCCTGCGGGCAGCTTTCCTGCAGTGCTCAGCAGGATAGAATCCGACTTTCCCAGCTGAAAAATGCCTCCTTTTTGCTGCATGAAGAATCCCATGGGCTTTATCAGCTCACCATGAAGCTTTTTGAAGAGGAACACTTCAAGCCGCTCAAAGTATTTAAAACCAACGGTTCAGAAATCATCGCCAGCATGGTCGCCAACGGGCTGGGGGTCGGGCTGATCCCCAAAACACTGGCTGCTGCCCTCTGTGCAGAAAACCCCGAAATCGGATATTTCTCCCTGGGAATTTTTCAGTCCTACAACCTGCTGTTTTTAAAAACAGCCTCCCTTTCGTTCATCCAACGGCAATTTATCAAAACGGTAAAGCTCATATTTGCCGAACAAAGAGAAAAGGCATGGTAAAATCCATGCCTTTTGATTTATCCTTAAATGAAAATCTCAGCCCGGCCGTCAGCCCAAGAGCCAATTGCATCTTTCTCTGGCTTCCGCTATACTAGGGGAGTAAGATCACCCACCGGGGGACAGGAGGCTCCAAAATGGAACAGCAGACTTTTTTTGAACAGGAGGGCAGCGCCCCGCTGGCGGCACGGCTGCGCCCGCGGACCCTGGAGGAATTCGTCGGCCAGGAGCATTTAATCGGCGAAGGCAAGGTGCTGCGCCGCCTGATTGAGAGCGACCGCATCTCCTCCATGATCTTCTGGGGGCCGCCCGGCGTGGGCAAAACCACCCTGGCCCGGGTGATCGCCAACCGCACCCAGGCGGCGTTTATCGATTTTTCCGCGGTGACCAGCGGCATCAAGGAGATCCGCGAGGTGATGCAGCAGGCGGATCAGAACCGCCGCTTCGGGGAAAAAACCATCGTCTTTGTAGATGAAATCCACCGCTTCAACAAAGCCCAGCAGGACGCCTTTCTTCCCTTTGTGGAAAAGGGCAGCATCATCCTCATCGGCGCCACCACCGAAAACCCCTCCTTCGAGGTCAACGGGGCGCTGCTTTCCCGCTGCAAGGTGTTTGTGCTGCAGAGCCTTGGGGCGCCGGATCTGGTCAAGCTGCTCCAGCGGGCACTCACTGATCCCCGGGGCTTCGGGAGGCTGAAGGTGGAAATCCAGCCGGAAATGCTGGAGGCCATTGCCAATTTTGCCAACGGGGATGCCCGCAGCGCCCTTTCCACCCTGGAGATGGTGGTGCTCAACGGGGATACCAGCGGCGACGCCGTCACCGTCACCCGGGAAACCCTGGAGCAGTGCACCTCCAAAAAATCCCTGCTTTATGACAAAAAGGGCGAGGAACATTATAACCTGATCTCTGCCCTGCACAAATCCATGCGCAATTCCGACCCGGACGCGGCGGTCTACTGGCTGGCCCGCATGCTGGAGGCCGGCGAGGACCCCCTCTATGTGGCGCGGCGGGTAGTCCGCTTTGCCAGCGAGGATGTGGGCCTGGCCGACCCCCGGGCGCTGGAATTGGCAGTGGCCGCCTATCAGGCCTGCCACTTCCTCGGCATGCCGGAATGCAATGTCCATCTGACCCAGGCGGTGGTATATCTGTCGCTGGCGCCAAAATCCAACGCGATGGAAACCGCCTACCTCTCCGCCCGGGAGGATGCCCTGAAACAGCTGGCCGAACCGGTGCCGCTCATCATCCGCAATGCGCCCACCCGCCTGATGAAGGAGCTTGACTACGGCAAGGGCTATCAGTATGCCCACGATTATGAAGACAAGCTGACCGCCATGCAGTGCCTGCCCGATTCCCTGGCAGGCCGGGAATATTACCGCCCCACTGAAGAGGGGCTGGAAGGGCGCTTTAAAACCCGCCTGCAGCAGATCAAGGAGTGGAAGCGCCGCCACACCCCCTGACCCGCACCAGATAAAAAAGGCATCCCGGCCGGGATGCCTTTTTTATCTTCAGAATCAGTCCGAACTATGCTTCTCTCGAACCGGAGGCCCAATCTCCCATACAGATATCCAGAACAGGGCGATCCGGCTGGATCAGGGCGTCCTCATACCGGCATTTCCACTGGACATCCCGGCTCATCTGGCCATCCTCCACACCATCCACCGTCTCCCC
>CAJFPC010000085.1 GCA_904398325.1 Candidatus Neoruminococcus faecicola
GCTGGTGAACCGGATTGTCCAGCTGTGCGGCGGCTACATCCTGGTGGAAAGCATCCCCGGCCGCGGCAGCTGCTTCACAGTCAAGCTTCCGGTGGAACCGGAGCCCCCCGCCCCAGAAAGGAGGCCCACCTGATGCGGCCCTTTGCGATTTTGTTTGTCTGTCACGGCAACATCTGCCGCAGCCCCATGGCGGAGTTTTTCTTCCGGGAGCTTGTTCGCCGCCGGGGATGGGAAGAGCGCTTCCTGGTCCAATCCGCCGCGGTCAGCGCCGAAGAGACCGGCAACCCGGTCCACCCCGGCACCCGGCGCATCCTGGAGGGGATGGGCATCGACTGCTCTCAAAAGCGCGCCCGCCAGATGACAAGGGAGGATTACCGCCGCTTTGATTTGATCATCGGCATGGATGAGGACAACCTGCGCCGCATGCGCCGCATCTGCGGCGGCGACGCCGAAGGCAAATTCCACCTCCTGATGGAGTACGCCTCCCGCCCCGGGGATGTGGCCGACCCCTGGTACACCGGGGATTTTGAGGCCACCCGCCGGGATATTGCCGAGGGCTGCCAGGGCCTGCTGGCGTCTCTGGCCGGGCAGGCGGAGGGTTTTCCCCTTTAAAGCCTTGACTTTTTCCGCCGGGGCGTACACAATAATACTATTACCGGTGAAGAAAGGAGCCGCCCCATGCCTCTTTTTTACTGCAGCTACGATTCCAAGGCGCTGGCCACCCCGCACAAGGTTGCCGTGCTGCTGCCCGGGCCGGACAGCATGGAAACGGCCTCCCGCAGCCTGGAAGAACTGTACGCCCCCAGAGGGCCGCTGCAGGTGCTCTATCTGCTGCACGGCATGAATGAGGATGAAAGCACCTGGCTGCGCCGCACCACCATCGAACAGTATGCCCGGCGGCTGCGGCTGGCCCTGGTGATGCCCTACGGGGAAAACAGCTTTTATCTGGATATGGCCTGCGGCCCCGCCTGGCTGGAAAATCTGACCGAGGAGCTTCCCCGCTTTCTGCGGCAGAACTTTGCCCTCTCCCCCCGCCGGGAGGACACCGCCATTGCCGGCGCCTCCATGGGGGGATACGGTGCGCTGCATGCGGCGCTGCTGCGGCCGGACCTGTTTGGGGCGGCGGCCAGCCTTTCCGGCGCGCTGGATCTGGAGCAGGTGGTGCGCCGGGGGCATATCTTCGGCCTGGTGCGGCAGGGCGCCCCGCTGGTGGGCAGCGCTCAGAAGGTGCCCGGCAGCGAAAACGACCTGTTCGCCTGCGCCCGCCGCCAGACAGCACAGCCGCTGCCCCGGCTTTATCTCTGCTGCGGGCGCCAGGATGCCGAATGCCTGGAGATGAACCGCCGCTTTGCCGCCCATCTTGCCGCGCTGGGCCTTGCCCATGTGTATGAGGAATTTGACGGCGGCCACCACTGGCCCGAGTGGGAAAGGCAGATCCCCGCCATGCTGAAGCATCTGTTTTCACCCGATAAAGGAGCATAATATGGAACTGAACAAAAAAAACATCAAGACCCTGCTGGGCATGGCGGCCGCCATTGTGCTGTTTGCCTGGGCGCTGCAAAATACCAGCCGGCTGGGTGAATTGGTGCGCTATCTGCTGGGGCTGTTTTCCCCGTTTTTATTGGGGATGAGCATCGCTTTTATCCTGTCGGTGCCCCTGCGGGCCATTGAGCGGCGCCTCTTTGCCCATGCTGTTGACGCCAACGGCCGGCGGAAGGGCTGGGTGCGCCCGGTGAGCATCCTGATCACCCTTGCGCTGGTGGCCGGGGTGCTGTGTGTGGTGATGTTTCTCATCATCCCGGAGATTGCCGGCAGCATCTCCACCCTGAGCGCGGCGTTCCCCGCCTTTCTGGGCAATATGCAGCGCTGGGCGGTCGAACTTTCCGCCACGCTGCCGGAAATCGGCGCCTGGCTGGAAGGGCTGGAAATCAACTGGCAGCAGCTGGCCTCTTCGGTATTCCAATTCCTGCAAAACGGCGCAGGAGACCTGCTGGGCGGCGCCGTTGGGGTGGCGGGGGCCGTGTTCAGCGGCATTGTCACTTTTTTCCTGGGGTTTGTGTTCTCTTTTTACATCCTCATGCAAAAGGAACGCCTGGCCCGGCAGGCGCGGCAGATCTGCTACGCCTTTTTGCCGGAGGAGAAGGCAGATTTCGCCGTGCGTGTCGGCCGGATGGCCAACAGCACCTTTTCCAGCTTTCTTTCCGGTCAGTGCATCGAGGCGGTGATTCTGGGGTGCCTGTTTTTCATCGCCATGTCGATTTTCCGCCTGCCTTATGCCATGATGGTTTCCGTGCTGATCTCCATCACCTCGCTGGTGCCGGTGTTCGGCGCGTTCATCGGCTGCTTTGTGGGCACCTTTTTGATCCTGATTATCAATCCCATGCAGGCGCTGGGCTTTCTCATCCTCTTTTTGGTATTGCAGCAGATCGAGGGCAACCTGATCTACCCCAAAGTGGTGGGCGGCTCGGTGGGCCTGCCCTCCATCTGGGTGCTGATGGCGGTCACCATCGGCGGCAGCACCATGGGGCTGATCGGCATGCTGATTTTCATCCCGCTGACCTCGGTCTGCTATTCCCTCTTCCGGGAGATGGTCTACCGCCGTCTGTCCCGCAAGCACCTGCCCGAACAGAAAATCCGCTAGGGAAGAAAGGAGCCTGCCGATGAATCCGCAAAAAATCGCCCTGCTCACCGATTCCTGCGCCGACATCCCGCCGGCAGCGCTGAAAAAGCACCCCATCTATGTGCTGCCGCTGCAGATCATTTTCCCCGACGGGGCCTTTGCCGACGGGGTGGATATCACCCCCGACGAGGTCTACCGCCGCATCAAGACCCAGGCGCCCAAAACCTCCCTGCCGGAGGGCGCCTCGGTGGTGCAGGCGCTGGAAAAAATCCGCGCAGACGGCTATGAAAGGGTCATCGCGGTGATGCTTTCCAGCGGGCTGAGCGGCACCTGCAACCTGGTACGGCTGGCCGCCGGGCACTTTTCGGGGCTGGAAATCCAGGTGTTTGACAGCCTCAGCGGCAGCCTGGGCTGCGGCATTACCCTGCTGCATCTGGCAGAGCTGATTGCCTGCGGCCGCACCTGGCCGCAGCTGCTGGATATCCTCCCCCGCCTGATGGCAGGCACCCGAGTGTTTTTCTGCGTAAACACGCTGGAATATCTGCGCCGCGGCGGCCGGATCGGGCTGATCTCCTCGGTGGCCGGCACCATGCTGCAGATGAAGCCCATCCTCACCTTCGCCCCCACCGGGGAGCTGACCAGCATCGGCAAGGTGCGCGGCCGCCGCCAGTCGCTGGAGCGCCTGGCCCAGCTGGTCGAAGAGGAATACGCCCGGCGCGGCGGGCCCTGCAATCTGGCGATGGCCCACGGCGGCACACCGGAGGATTCCGCCCAGGTCAAAAAGCTCCTGCAAAAATCCATTCCCGGTCATCACCGCTTTTATGAGGGGGTTATCGACGGCACCCTGGGCTGCTATGTGGGCCCGGGGCTGGTGGGCGCAGGCATCCAGTTTTTAGACGGCGATATGCTCTGATCCCAGTTCACAGGCAAAAATAAAAAGCAGGCAGGCCGCCTGCTTTTTTCTGTTCTGCTGATTTTTACATCAAAGGGGCGAAACAGCGCAGCACTGCCCGTCCCAGGCGCCCCAGCAGGGACATCTTCTGATACTGGCCTTCGGCCACCAGCTGGGATTCGTTCATGGTCTTGATAAAATCGTCCCGCACAGCCGGCACGGCGCCGGTGCGGTACATCCAGGCGGCACATTCAAAATGCAGGTACAGGCTGCGGAAATCCAGGTTGATGGTGCCCACCACCGCCACCTCGTCATCCGAGACAAAGGTTTTGGCATGGATAAAGCCGGGCGTGTACTCATAGATTTTCACGCCGCTGTCCTGCAGCACGCCGTAGTAGGCCCTGCTCACCGCGTGGACATACCATTTATCCGGGATATGGGGGGTGATGATGCGCACATCCACCCCATCCTTGGCCGCCAGGCACAGGGCGGTGATCATTTCATTATCCAGGATCAGATAAGGCGTGGTGATATAGACATACCGCTGGGCTTTGTTGATGATGTTGAGATA
>CAJFPC010000086.1 GCA_904398325.1 Candidatus Neoruminococcus faecicola
GGGCCTGGGGCCGCTTCGCGCTATAGTCTGGTGCGGGCGGTAAAAGATCCCCCGCGCTATGGAGGAAACTCCCGGTTCTCAAAAGCGCGGCTTCTTCCCGATCCAGCCAGAGCACCCCCCGCCGGGCGGGGCCTAGGGCCGCTTCGCGCTACAGTCTAACGGAAGAGGAAATCCTTCCCCGCGTTATGAAAAAGCTCCCGATTTTTCTTACGGGCGGTGCCCGGAGCCATCTCGCGCCGCGCCTGTGCGGAACGGCGGTTTTCCCCCGCGCCAGGGGGTTGCTGCCGGGTTTCTTTTACGATAAAAAAAGAAAGAAAAAATAAGATATATTTTCTTCGCCCAGGCAGGGCCTGGGGCCGCTTCGCGCTACGGTCTAACGGAAGAGGAAATCCTCCCCCGCGTTATCGAAAAAGCTCCCGGTTTTTCTTGGCGCGAAAGACCGGCGGGAAACAGAAAAGCCGCCCCAAAGGGCGGCTTTTGCAGCAATTACATTTCCCTGGCAGCGAAGGTCAGCCGGGCGCAGAAGATTTCCCGCTCCCCTGCCTGGCCGGCGATGAACCACTCGTCCTCCCCCAGCCGGGTATACTGAAGGGCAAGCTCCTCCCCCCAATAGGCCTCGTGGTGATAGTCGATCTGGAACTGCGCCACCGGGCGGCGGGCTTCCTCTTCCGGCAGGTGATCCAGCACCACGTCGGCATAGGCGGCGTTGTTGAGATGCTGGTTATAATCCACCTGGGAATAGTGCACTGGGTGGGTGCAGCAGAAATCCACCTGCCCGGGTTTTTTCAGCCGGTGGCGGTTGGGCTTATAATCCACCTCCTCCACCGGGACCTTCAGCTCATAGGCGTCAGGCCGCAGCAGGCGGCGGCTTTCCGGCTCGATGAGCACCCAGCAGCTCAGGCTGTCCACCAGGCGTTCGCCGGTTTCGCTTTCCACCCGCACCAGGCGCAGGTACTGCGCCCCCCGGATGCCCGCCGGGCTGGTGGAGATGCGGATTTTTTCATCCATCACCGGCTGCCGGTAAATCTGCGCCGTCACCCGGGTCAGCACAAAGACCATCCCCCGGTCGTAAAAATAGAGGTAATCCTCCCCCATGGCGGCCAGCTGGTCGGTGGCGATCTGCTGCATGCGGCGCAGCAGGTTGCTCAGCTTCATGCGGCGGCTCACGTCGCACTGATAGCCGGGGCAGACGGTGGCCTCTTCATACCAGGTGCCGCTCATTTTCTGATTTCCTCACAGCCCATATAGGGGACCAGCACCTTGGGGATCTTCACGCTGCCGTCGGCCTGCTGGTAATTTTCCAGGATGGCGGCCACGGTGCGGCCCACAGCCACGCCGGAGCCGTTGAGGGTATGCACCAGCTGGGCCTTATCCTTGGGGTGATCCTTATAGCGGATCTGCGCCCGGCGGGCCTGGAAATCCAGGAAGTTGGAGCAGCTGGAAATTTCCACAAACCGGTTGTAGGAGGGCATCCACACCTCAATATCATAGGTCTTGGCGCTGGAAAAGCCCAGATCGCCGGTGCAGAGGGTCACCACCCGGTGGGGCAGCTCCAGCAGCTGGAGCACCCGCTCCGCCTCGTGGGTCAGATCCTCCAAAGCCTGCCAGGAATCCTCCGGCTTGGTGAAGTTGACCAGCTCCACCTTGTTGAACTGGTGCTGGCGGATGAGGCCGCGGTTATCCCGGCCGGCGGCCTGGGCCTCGGCCCTGAAGCAGGCGGAATAGGCGCAGTACCGGATGGGCAGGCGGCTGCCGTCGAGGATCTCCTCCCGGTGCATGTTGGTCACCGGCACCTCGGCGGTGGGGATGAGGTACATCTCCTGGCCCTCCACCTCCAGGCGGTACATATCCTCGGCAAACTTGGGCAGCTGGCCGGTGCCGGTCATGGAAGCGCCGTTGGCGATAAAGGGCGGCAGCACCTCGGTGTAGCCGAACTGGGTGTGGGTATCCAAGAAGAAGTTGATGATGGCGCGCTCCAGCCGGGCGCCAGCGCCGATGTAGAAGTGGAAGCGGGCGCCGGTGACCTTGCCGGCGGTCTCGGGATCCAGAATGCCCAGGTCGGCGCCGATATCCCAGTGGGCCTTGGGCTCAAAATCAAATTTGGTGGGCTCGCCGTAGCGGCGGATCTCCGGGTTCATGCTGTCGTCGGTGCCGATGGGCACGCTCTCATCCGGCACGTTGGGGATGCCGTAGAGGATCTCCTGCTGCTTTTCCTCCAGCTGGGCGATCTCGGCGTCACATTCCTTCACCGCCTCGGAAAGCTCCTTCATCCGCTGCATCAGCGCGGAGATATCCTGCCCGGCCTTTTTCATGGCGGGGATCTCCTTATTGGCGCGGTTCTGCTCCGCCTTCATGGCGTCGGCGCGGGTGCCGATCTCCCGGCGCTTCTGGTCGATGGCTAAAATCTCATCCACAGCGGCGTCCATATCCTTGCCGCGGTTTTTCATGGCCTGCTTGACCAGGTCGGGGTTGGTGCGAATCAGTTTAATATCCAGCATGGTTCTATCGGTCCTTTCTCTCTATACCTGTTTCAATCGCTTGGGTCTGCCGGGCCGGTCATGATCGCCGGCTCAGGGCCTCGGCCAGGCGGCTGAGATCCTCTTTGGAGTAAAACTCCAGGCTCAGGGTGCCCCCTTCCCCGGCCGGGGCGATCTTCACCTTGCGGCTGAGGGCTTCGGCCAGGGCCAGCTCCATCTGGCGGTAGTAGCTTTCCTCCCCCCAGGCGGCCTTTTGCGGCGCGGGCTCCTTTTGGGGGCGGGCGGCCCGGCGGGCCAGGCTTTCCACCTGGCGGACCGTCAGCCCCTCCTTCAGCGTCTGGCGGGCGGCGGCCAGCTGCTCCTCCGGCTCCCGGAAGGCCAGCAGCGCCTTGGCGTGCCCGCTGGAAAGCTTGCCGGCCTTCACCTGCTCGAGCACCTCCCCGGGCAGGGAGAGGATGCGGATGGCGTTGGCCACCGCGGGCCGGGATTTGCCCACCCGCCGGGCCGCCTCCGCCTGGGTGAGGCCGAAGGTATCCATCAGGGCCTGGTAGCCCTGGGCTTCCTCCACGATGTTCAGATCCTCCCGCTGGAGGTTCTCGATGAGGGCGACCTCCATCACGGCGGTGTCGTCCATCTCCCGGATCAGCACCGGCAATTCGTTCAGGCCCGCCAGCCGGCTGGCCCGCCAGCGCCGCTCCCCGGCGACGATCTGATAGCTGCCCCCCGGCATGGGCCGCACGATCAGCGGCTGGATCACCCCATGCTCCCGGATGCTCTCGGCCAGTTCCGCCAGGGCGTCGGGGTCGAAATACTTCCGGGGCTGGTCCCGGTTGGGTTCGATCTGCGCCAGCGGCAGCGTCACCACGCCGCTGGCCTCGCCGGTGGCGTTGTCGGCGAACAGCGCCTCCAGCCCTTTGCCCAGGCCGCCTTTTTTGGCCATGGGATCACTTCCTTTTCTCTATCATTCGGTGAAATATCATCTGCGCCGGCTGTCCGAAGCTGGGCGCGAAGAAAAAATATCTTATTTTTCTTTCTTTTTTGTGGAAAGAAAAACCGGCAGCTAACCCCCGGGCGCGGGGGAAATCTTTCATTCCGCACAAACTTGGCGCGGCGCGGGCGGCATCATCTGCGTTTTTCGTTGTTGGCGATCAGCTCCCGGGCCAGGGCGGCATAGGCCTGCGCGCCCTTGGA
>CAJFPC010000087.1 GCA_904398325.1 Candidatus Neoruminococcus faecicola
CCGCGGGCGTACTGCCCACAATGGCCACCTTGCCCAGGGCGCCGTAGCTGCGTTTGGGATAAAACATGCGCTTTCACCATCCTTTTTGCGTCCCTGCCGGCGGGCAGTCCCAGCCGCAGGCGGGGGCACCGCTTATTTGTGAATATCATACCATAGTTTTACACAAAAAGGAATAGAATTTTGTGATAAACGGAAATTTTTGCAAAGAAAATGGCAGCCGCCGTTTGCGCAGCTGCCGGGGCTCAGGCCCCTTCGTAATAGCTTAGGATATCCTGGGCGGCCTGGCTGCGGGAAATGCGCTGGTCCATCGCGGTCTTTTCCACATAGCGGTGGGCCTCGTTTTCCGTCATCTGCCGGTACTGGATCAGGGCGCATTTGGCGCGGTCCACCAGCTTGATTTCCGCCAGCTTTTTCTGCAGGCGGTTGTTTTCTGATTCCAGCTGGAGCATCCGCTTCTGAGAGGCCACCGCCAGGTGGATGCCCTGGTACAGCAGCTGGCGGGAGATGGGCTTGGGCAGCACCAGCACGCCGCTTTCCTCCGCCGTTTCCGAAACGGACTGGGCCAATTCCGCCTTGACCAGCAGCACAATGCCGGAGAAGGTGTTCTCTGCGATGCTTTGGGCCAGGTCCTGGCCGAATTCTTCCCGCAGGGGGGTGTTGATGACCACCAGGTCAAAGCTCTGGTCGATCATGGCGCGGCGGGCCTCCCCGGTGCTGCGCACAAAGACGACGCTGGAAAAGCCGTTGGCCTCCAGCACCTGGTAGAGCAGCTCCAGCCCTTTTTCTGCCGCAGAAATCAGCAGGGCATGTTTCACAGCGTCACCTCTTTTCCGGCGGGATGTTTTTACAGATAATAATAAAGCTCCTGCTCCGCCAGGGCCTGATCCTGGGCCGCCTGGCAATAGCGCCATTCTTCCTCTTTGCCCTCCAGGTATTTTGCCAGCAGTTTTTCCGGCAGGCAGCGGGCCAAAAATCCGCTGGAGCGCGCCAGCTGCACCGCCTGCTGCAGGGTGGCGGGCACCACGCCCAGCTCGGTATCCGCCGCAGGCAGCGCAAGGCCCTCTTCGATGCCGTCCAGCCCGGCCTGCAGCAGCAGGGCGAAGGCCAGGTAGGGGTTGCAGGTGGGGTCGGGGGAGCGCAGCTCCATGCGGCGGCGGTCGCCCTGGGTGCCGGGCAGCCGCACCAGCAGCTGGCGGCTGACCGCCGACCAGCCGATGCGCCGGGGGGCGCCGTCATCCGCAAAGCGGCGGTAGGAATTGGCCAGCGGGTTGAGAAAGACGGTCATCTCCGCGGCGCGGCGCAGGATGCCCGCTAAGAAGGATTGGGCCGCCGGGCTGGCGGAAAAATCCGCAAAGATGTTCTCCCCCTCCCGGTAGAGGGAGAGGTTGGCGTGCATGGAGGAGCCTGCCTGCCCCGGGAAGGGCTTGGGCAAAAAGGTGGCGTAGAGCCCGTTGCGGGCAGCGATGGCACGCACGGCCCATTTGCAGGTGAGCAGGTCGTCGGCGGCGTTCAGGGCGCCGGAGCAGCGGAAGTCGATCTCGTTTTGGCCGGGGCCCTGCTCGTGGTGGCTGTTTTCCGGCAGGATGCCCATATCCTCCAGCGTCAGGCAGATTTCCCGGCGGATATTTTCCCCCCGGTCCAGCGGGGAGATATCGCAGTAGCCGCCGTTATCCATGGGGATGCGGGTGGGGTCGCCGTTCTCGTCGGTGCGCAGAAGATAAAATTCGCACTCAGGGCCGATTTTGCAGTGATAGCCCAAATTGGCGCAGCGGGCTGCAGCTTCCTGCAAAATGCGGCGGGAATCCCCGCAAAAAAAACTTCCGTCCGGCTTTTGGATGTTGCAGTAGAACCGGGCGACCCGGCCCTCCATCGAGCGCCAGGGCAGGATGGAAAGGGTGCCTGCATCGGGCAGGAGCAGCAGGTCGCTTTCCTCCATATGGCGGAAGCCCTGGACCGCCGCCGCGTCCACCGCCACGCCGCAGGCGAAGGCACGCTCCAGCTCGTGGGGCATGATGGAGATGTTTTTCATGGTGCCGAATATATCGCAGAAGGCCAGGCGGATGAATTTGATGTTGTTTTCTTCGATAAACTGCAGAACTTCCGAGATGGTCTGGGTCACAGAACCACGTCCTTTCGGGGATAAAATCTAACTCTATTAAATTATAGTATGCCCGCCGCGGCCTGTCAACGAAGGGAGAGGCCTGCCCCTGGGCCTGCATGGGAAGAAAAATGCAGGAAAAATAAAAAAACTTGCAAAAACTGCTTGACAAATTCCAAAGCGGTGCTATAATAAAGCCATAAACAGCAACGGCGCTGTGAGAGGGTTCTCTCGCGGCGCCATTTTTTATTCCCGGCAAGCGATTATTTTTAAAGAAGGAGCGAATTGTTATGTCTTATGTCAGCGAAGTAATGGAACAGCTGGAAAAGAAGTATGCCAGCCAGCCCGAGTTTTTGCAGGCCGCACGCGAGGTGCTGGATTCTCTGGCGCCCGCCATTGAGGCCAATGAGGAGAAATACCGCAAGGTGGCCCTGCTGGAAAGACTGACCGAGCCTGACCGCCAGATCATCTTCCGCGTGCCCTGGCTGGACGATAAGGGCCAGGTGCAGGTGAACACCGGCTACCGCGTGCAGTTCAACAACTCCATCGGGCCTTACAAGGGCGGCCTGCGGTTCCATCCTTCCGTCACCCTGGGCACCATCAAGTTCCTGGGCTTTGAGCAGATCTTCAAAAACTCCCTGACCGGCCTGCCCATCGGCGGCGGCAAGGGCGGCAGCGATTTTGACCCCAAGGGCAAATCCGACAACGAGATCATGAAATTCTGCCAGGCCTTCATGAGCGAGCTGTATAAGCACATCGGCCCCGACTGCGACGTGCCTGCCGGCGATATCGGCGTGGGCGGCCGCGAGATCGGCTATATGTACGGCCAGTATAAGAAGCTGACCACCACCTACTGCGGCGTGCTCACCGGCAAGGGCCTGACCTACGGCGGCAGCCTGATCCGCACCGAGGCCACCGGCTACGGCCTGCTGTATCTGACCGAGACCATGCTCAAGGCCAACGGCCATGATATCAAGGGCAAGACCGTCGCCATTTCCGGCGCCGGCAATGTGGCCACCTATGCGGCGGAGAAGGCCATGCAGATGGGCGCCAAGGTGGTCACCATGAGCGATTCCACCGGCTGGGTCTATGATGCCGAGGGCATCGATCTGGCGGCGATCAAGGAGATCAAAGAGGTCAAGCGCGCCCGCCTGTCCGAATATACCAAATACCGCCCCAACGCGGTGTATCATACCGAGGGCCATGTCTGGAGCACCAAGTGCGATGTGGCGCTGCCCTGCGCCACCCAGAATGAGCTGAACCTCGACGATGCCAAGCAGCTGGTTGCCAACGGCTGCATCGCCGTGGCGGAGGGCGCCAACATGCCCACCACCCTGGAGGCCACCAAGTACCTGCAGGAGAACGGCATCCTCTTTGCGCCGGGCAAGGCTTCCAACGCCGGCGGCGTGGCGGTCTCCGCGCTGGAGATGAGCCAGAACAGCGAGCGCCTCTCCTGGACCAGAGAAGAGGTCGACCAGAAGCTGGAGGGCATCATGGTCAACATCTTCAACAACCTGGCCAGCGCCGCCAAGCGCTATGGCCACGAGGGCAACTACGTCATGGGCGCCAACATCGCCGGCTTCGAGAAGGTCGCCGAGGCGATGATCGCCCAGGGCATTTAAGGGGACATCTTCGCATAACTTTCCAATATTCCAATCTGCAAGGGAGGAAGGGGCGCCAAAGCGCCCCTTCCTCCCTTTTTCAGCCCCGCAGCACAGAAAAACAAAAAGAAGCCCCCCTGCTAAGGGGGGCTTCTGCTTTGGGCAGATACTTATTCGCTGAGCGCCTTGCGGCAGTTCTCGCAGACGGGCTTGCCCTTATACATGGTCAGCCCTTTTTCAGAGCCGCAGAAGATGCAGCTGTCCTCGCTTTTTTTCAGGATGATCCGGTCGCCCTCCACAAAGATTTCCAGAGAATCTTTCACGGCGATATCGAGGGTGCGCCTGAGCTCGATAGGTAAAACGACACGGCCGAGTTCATCGACTTTTCTGACAATACCGGTTGTTTTCATTAGCTTTTTTCTCCCCTATCTGTTTCAGATTTTGGCGTTGCGCTTACTAAGGTAACTGTAATTTATTTTGAAAATATTGTCAAAGAATTTTTTGTAAATTTATTGTGAATGTTGCCGTATTTATGGGCAGAACTGGGGTTTTTGGCGAAAAAAAGAGCAGGCGTTTTCGCCTGCCCGGATGAGGGAAAAGATGCGGTTTTTACACAGGCAGCGGCCCCTTGCGGTAGCCTGCCACCGAGACGGCCGCCACCTGGGTGCCCAGCTCGTCGGTGACCTGCACCTCATAAAAAGCCATTTGCCGTGTGGAGGAGACCAGCCGCGTTTTGGCGTAGAGGGTTTTGCCCTTGGCCGGGTGCATGAAGGTGATGTCGTTGTGCAGCGAGACGGTCAGCATCCCGCTGGAGTTGGCCGCTACCGCAAAGGCGAAATCCGCCAGGGTGAAGATGACGCCCCCCTGCACCGCGCCGCCGGCGTTGAGATGGCCGGGGGTGACCGCAAGGCTGCAGGTGACGCCGGATTCGGTGATCTCGTCGATTTTTACCCCGATGGAGCGGGCGAACACATCATCCACAAAAAATTCCCGCAGTTTTTGTTCTTCTACCATGTTGGGAGCCCCCTCAGTCCAGAATCTCGATGGGCACCGGCTGGTGCTTTTCGTAATAATAATACCGGTCGTAGCCGGCCTCTTTGAGCATGCCGAAGGCCACGTCGAAGCCGTCGGCCATCACGTCCACCGTGTGGGCGTCCGAGCCGACGGTGACATACTGCCCGCCCAGCTTGCGGAAGAGCTTGAGCACCTCCAGGTTCGGCATGGTCTCGCCCATGTTCTGCCGCAGGCCGGAGGTGTTGATCTCCAGCGCCTTGCCGTTCTGGGCCAGAAGGCCCAGCAATTCTTCCATCTGGCCCCGGTAGGGGGCAAGGTCCAGCGGGGCGTGCTGGGAGCCCACCAGATACCGCAGCGGGTAGGTCAGGTGCGCCAGGCTGTCGAATTTGTTCCAGCGCACGATGTCGGTCACCTGGGAGAAGTATTCCTCCAGCAGCTGCCGCAGCTGCCCGGCGGAAAGGGCGTCGTAATCCAGAAAATAAAAATCTTCCCGGCCGATGTTGTTGTGCAGCGAGCAGAGGTAAAAGTCGTATTCCTCCGCATAGCGGTCGATAAAGGGCTCGCTGATGTCGGGCACCTCCAGCGGCTGGCCGATCTCCACGCCGGTGATCAGCTTGATCTGCCCGGCGAAGCCGACGCGGGATTTTTTGGCGTGGTAACGGGAAAGAAAGCAGCGGTTCTGAAAATTTTCCTCTTCAAACTGGTTGAAATCGCAGTGGTCCGTGATGGCGAAGCCCATCAGCCCCTTGTCGCAGGCGGTTTCGCACATCCGGCTTAAGGTGTGGCGCCCGTCGGGGGAGTTTTCCGAATGGGTATGGCTGTCAAAAATCGGTGTCAACATGCGCTTGGGGCCTCCTGAAGATAATCTCATAATAATGATACCATAACGCCTGAAAAAGATTAACGATTAAAATCCCTAAACTTTGCTCTTTCTTAAAGCGAAAATATGTGGTATTATTATAAGCATACCATAGGAAAAAACGGGAAAAAGGGGGCTGGTTTGAGTTGAACAGTATCGTGAGGCTGGCACAGGCGGTGAACCGCGTCTCACCGCTGCACCCCCACGGCTGCCTGGAGCAGATCCAGGCCATGCTGGAGGAGGTGCAGAAGGAACAGCCGGATCTGATCGCCTTCCCCGCGCAGGCGCTCTGTCCGCCCTGCAGCGGCAGCCTGGCAGCCAATGCGGCGGTGCTGGAAGCGGCAAAAACCGCCCTGGACGAGCTGTGCCGCATGACCAAGGAGGAGCCGGCTGTGCTCTTGGCAGGCACGGTGCTGCCCGGCGCCGCAGGGGTCCGGCCGGTGACGGCGGTGCTGCACCGGGGACGCATCCGCGGGTATGTGGGCTGTGCGGCCGGGGAGGAAATTCTGCCGCCCGAGACCGTCTTTGAGCTGGGGGGGCTGGCCTTCTGCGTGGTGCCCTGCGCCCTGGAAGACGCCTTTGAGGCGCTGCTGGCGGTGCGGCACACCCGGGCGCACCTGTATCTGGCGGTGTGCCACAGCCCGGTCCAGGCGGGGCAGATCGATACCCTGCGGCGGGAGATGGCCGTCCTTTCCCGCCGGATGAAGGGGGCGGTGGCCCTCTTAAACGGCGGCGCGGGGGATACCTCCAGCCCTTATCTGTACCAGGGCTTCTACGGCCTCTGGCAGGAGGGGGAGGAGCGCCTGTTTGCCCGGGTGGGCCGGGAGGGCGGCTTCGGCATCGCCGACCTGGACGCCGACCTGGTGGCCCCGGGGCGCAGCGGCGTGCTGCCGGCGCCCGCCCAGATCCATCTGGGGGAGACCCGCACCAAGTGGAATTACCGCAGGATTGTGCGGCGGGAGCCGTATCTTTCCCGCTGGAAGAGCGAAAAGCGCTACCTGCGGGAGGTGTTTTCCTTCCAGGTCAAGTCCCTGGCGGACCGGCTGGAAAACACCGGCATCGAGAAGGTGGTGGTGGGCGTTTCCGGCGGGCTGGATTCCACCCTGGCGCTTTTGGTGAGCGCCGCGGCGATGGATCAGCTTTCCCTGCCCAGGACCAACATCATCGGCGTCACCATGCCGGGGCTGGGCACCACCGACCGCACCTATTACAACGCCTTGAGCCTTCTGGAGGGGCTGGGCGCCGACGCACGGGATATTTCCATCCGGCAGGCGGTGATGGTCCACTTTGAGGATATCGGCCTTAATCCCGCCAAAAAGGACGTCGCCTATGAGAACGCCCAGGCCCGCGAGCGGGCGCAGATCCTGCTGGATCTGGGCAATATGCACGGCGCGCTGGTGGTGGGCACCGGCGATTTATCCGAGGAGGCGCTGGGCTGGTGCACCTTCGCCGGGGACCATATCGCCAACTATAACGTCAACGTCTGCCTGACCAAGAACATGATCCGCCGGCTGGTCGGCCTCATCCATGAGGAGCAGCTGGTGGCCGGCACGGGGGAGGTGCTCTCCGACATCCTGGATACGCCGGTCAGCCCCGAGCTGCTGCCGCCGGATGAAAGCGGCCAGATGACCCAGCGCACCGAGGAGATTTTGGGCAGCTATGACCTGCACGACTTTTTCCTCTTTTACCTGCTGCGCTACGGGCTGGGGCCGGCCAAGCTTTATTATTACGCCTGCACCGAGTTTGGGGATCAGATGACCCCCGCTGAAATCAAAGAGCGCCTGAAGCTCTTTTTCCGGCGGTTTTTCTCCGGCCAATTTAAGCGCAGCTGCGCGCCGGACAGCGCCGCCATCACCGATGTCAACCTGCTGGGGGAGGGCTTTTTCCTCCCGTCGGATGCCAGCCCGCGGGAATTTTTGCGGGAGATCGATCAACTGAAATTTGAGCTAGGAGGAACTGAACAATGAATCAGAAAGCCGTCGTTTCCGTCGTGGGCAAGGACGTGGTGGGCATTCTCGCCCAGGTGACCAGTGCCTGCGCGCAGAATAACATCAACATCATCGAGGTCAGCCAGACCGTGCTGGATGATTATTTCTGCATGTTTATGATGCTGGATATCACCGGCGCCAAGTGCTCCATCCAGGAGCTTAACCATTCGCTGAACCGGGAGGGGGAGAAGCTGGGGCTTTCCATCCATGTGATGCACGAGGACATTTTCAAATCCATGCACAGAATCTGATCGTCGTACGGAGGGATCACAAGCAATGCTGAACACACACGATATTCTGGAAACCATCCGGATGATCGAAGAAGAAAACCTGGATATCCGCACCATCACCATGGGGATTTCCCTGCTGGACTGCGCCGATTCCAACATCCGCAAGGCCTGCTCCAAGGTCTATGATAAAATCGCCCACAAGGCGGAACACCTGGTGAAAACCGGCGAGGAGATCGAGAACCGCTACGGCATCCCCATTGTCAACAAGCGCATCTCGGTGACGCCTGTTTCCATGCTGTGCGGCATTTCCGGCGGCGACCCGGTGGAATATGCCAAGGCGCTGGACGCGTCCGCCCACACGGTGGGGGTCAACTTTATCGGCGGTTTTTCCGCCCTGGTGCAGAAGGGCTGCGCCGCCGGCGACCGGGAGCTGATGGAGGCTATCCCCCAGGCCCTGGCGGAGACCGAGCGGGTCTGCTCCTCGGTGAACGTGGGCTCTACCCGGGCGGGCATCAATTTAAACGCGGTGGAGGTCATGGGCCGGGTGGTCCGCAAAACCGCCGAGCTGACCGCCGACCGGGACTGCATCGGCGCGGCCAAGCTGGTGGTCTTCTGCAATGCGGTGGAGGATAACCCCTTTATGGCCGGCGCCTTCCACGGCGTGGGCGAGGCCGACTGCATCATCAACGTGGGCGTTTCCGGCCCCGGGGTGGTGCGCTCCGCCCTAAAGAAGGCGGGGGACTGCGACATCCGCGAGGTGGCCGAAATCATCAAAAAGACCGCCTTCAAGGTGACCCGCATGGGCCAGCTGGTGGGCACGGTGGCAGCTGAAATGCTGGGCGTCCCCTTCGGCATCGTAGACCTTTCGCTGGCGCCTACTCCGGCGGTGGGGGACAGCGTGGCCCACATCCTGGAGGAAATTGGCCTGGAGCAGTGCGGCGCCCATGGCACCACAGCGGCCCTGGCCATCCTCAACGACGCGGTCAAAAAGGGCGGCGTCATGGCGTCCTCCATGGTGGGCGGCCTTTCCGGCGCGTTTATCCCCGTCACTGAGGATGCCGGCATGATCGATGCGGCCCGCAGCGGAGCGCTGTGCATCGAGAAGCTGGAGGCCATGACGGCGGTCTGCTCGGTGGGGCTGGATATGATCGTGGTGCCCGGCGACACCACCGCCGAGGTGATCTCCGCCATCATTGCGGATGAGGCCGCCATCGGCATGATCAATTCCAAGACCACGGCGGTGCGTCTGATCCCTGCCATCGGCAAGAAGGAAGGGGAGGAGCTCCAGTTCGGCGGCCTGCTGGGCGGCGGCCCGGTGATGCGGCTCAACACCAAATCCCCGGCGCGGTTTATCCACCGGGGCGGCCATATCCCGGCCCCGATCCAGAGCCTGAAAAACTAAAGATTCCGTCAAGCCCCGGGTTTCCCGGGGCTTTTTTATCGATGGCGGATTTAGCTAAAACTGGCAGAAATGAAAGAGGATTTTAAGAAAGAATGTCTAATTAGGCTGATAAATTCAGACAGGCGGTGGCATTTCGCCGCAAATTGTGATATAGTAAGCGCGAGAGGGTGGAAATTCCTTCTAAAACAGGAAAGAAAGGAAGTTGTGACATGCAAACCAATAACAATATCCCCGGCCAGGGCGCTGCAGTCGGCAGTTTGGTGCTGGGCATCGTTTCGGTGGTGCTCTGCTTTTTTGGCTACAGCAGCATTATCGCCGTCATTTGCGGCATTATCGGTCTGATTTTGGCCTTCAATGCGCAGAAAGCCGGCAATAACAGCGGCATCCGCATGGCGGGCTTTGTGCTTTCGCTGATCGGCCTGATCGGCGGTGCACTTACTCTGATTGCCTGTGTCGCCTGCGTCGGCGCCATCGGCTCCTTGGGTATGTCCCTTACCTGAAACCAGAGGGGCTGCTGCTACCGCAAAGCACAGAATGGGCTTTGCGGTAGCTTTTTCTTTCTATCCTTAAAGAAACGGGAGGCGGGCGGATGTTCCCCTATTTATCCCTGTTCGGGCGGCAGATTCCCATGTACAGCGTGATGATCCTGTTCGGGATGCTGGCGGTGATGCTTTATTTTGTATGCATCCGCGGCCGGCTGCCTTTCTCCAAGGCGGATGGCGGGCTGCTCCTGGTTTACAGCACAGCCGGCGTGTTTGTGGGGGCAAAGGCGCTGTACCTGGTGACGGCGCTGCCCCAGCTGGCGGCGGATTTCGGCGGCCTTTATACCGCCACAGGGCTTTTTTTGCAGAAATACCTGTACAGCGGGTTTGTGTTTTACGGCGGGATTTACGGCGCACTGGCGGCGGCGGGAATTTATTGCCGGGTGTGCCGGCTGCCGATGGATCAGGCGCTGCGGTGGCTGTTCCCGGCGGCGCCGCTGTTCCATGCCTTTGGCCGGCTGGGATGCTTCTGCATCGGGTGCTGCTACGGCCGGCCGGTGGAGCGGCTGGGGGTGGTGTTTTCCCATTCGCCCATTGCCCCCAACGGGGTGATGCTGTTCCCCAGCCAGCTGGTGGAGGCGGCGGCGGAGGCGGCGCTGTTCTGCCTGCTGTTGTGGATGGCGCTGCGCGGTGCGGATGGTTTCGCCCTGCTGGGGGTCTGGCTGGCCAGCTATGGGGTGCTGCGCTTTGGGCTGGAATTTATGCGGGGGGATGCTTACCGGGGCTTTGTGGGGGCGCTTTCCCTTTCGCAGGTGATCTCCCTGGTGACGGTGGCCTGGGGGATTTGGCTGCTGGCACGGCACGGCGGCAGACGGGCCGCAGAGGCTGCCGCAACGACAGCAGAAAAATAAAAAAGCCCGGCTTGGGGCCGGGCTTTTTTGGGGATGCAGCATCCCGAACGGTGTGAAGAGGAAATCAGGATTTTTTCTTCCAGCCCAGCAGCAGGGCGGAATTGACGATGACCAGCACAGAGCCGGCATTGTGCACCAAAGCGCCCCAGATGGGGTTGAGCACGCCGGTGATCGCCAGGAGGATGGCGGCAAAGTTGAGCGTCATGGAAAAGGTCAGGTTGCATTTGATGGTGACCATCATCCGGCGGGCCAGCCGGAACAGATGGGGCAGCTCCTTAAGGTCATCGCTGACCAGGGCGATATCCGCCGCATCCACGGCGATGTCGCTGCCGACGCCTCCCATGGCGATGCCCACATAGGATTTCTTCAAGGCGGGGGCGTCATTGATGCCGTCGCCGATCATGCAGATTTTCTGCCCCGGCTGAGAGACCCAGCTCAGCTTATCCTCCGGCAGGCAGCCGGCGTGCACTTCTTCAATGCCCAGCTGCCCGGCAATGTGGCGGGCGGCGTTTTCGTGGTCGCCGGTGAGCAGCACCGGGGTGATGCCCGCTTCCTTCAGGCTGCGGATGGTCTGGGCTGCCTCGCTGCGCAGGGTGTCTGCCAGGGCCAGAAAGCCGGCTGCCGTGCCGTCCACTGCCAGGTAGATGATGGTGGAGCCTTGTTTTACCGCGTCCTCGGCGGCAGCCTGCAGCTTTTCAGCCGGGATGGAGGCCTCCTGCAGCAGGCGGGGGTTACCGGCCAGCACGGTGTGCCCATTTACCCGGGCCAGCACGCCGCGGCCGGGCAGCATTTGGAATTCCTCCGGCTCGGCCAGCTGGCGCCCTTTGGGGCAGCAGGCTGTGACCGCCTTGCCCAGCGGATGCTCCGAGCGCTGCTCTGCCGATGCGGCCAGCCAGAAGAGCTCCTCCTCCGGCAGAGAAGGCTCCAGGCTGCAGATGCCTGCCACTCGCGGCGTGCCGTAGGTGAGAGTGCCGGTTTTATCAAAGGTGATTTTTTTGACCTGGGCCAGGCGCTCCAGCGCGTCGCCCTCCTTGGCCAAAAAGCCGTGCTTGGTGGCGTTGCCGATGGCTGCCATAATGGCGGTGGGGGTGGCCAGCACCAGGGCGCAGGGGCAGAAGACCACCAGAATCGTCACCGCGCGGATGATCTTCCCGGTGACCAGCCAGGTGATGGCGGCGGCGGACAGGGCGATCACCACGATCCAGGTGGCCCAGCGGTCAGCCAGGCCCACAATTTTGGCCTTGCCGGCATCGGCGGACTGCACCAGACGGATCATCCGCTGGATGGAGCTGTCCTCCCCCACGCGGGTGGCGCGCATCTCAAAGGCGCCGAACTGGTTGACTGTGCCGCTGGAAACCTCATCCCCCGGGCCTTTATCCACCGGCAGGCTTTCGCCGGTCATGACCGCCTGATTGATGGAGGTCTCGCCGGAGGCGATCACCCCGTCCACCGGGATCGTTTCGCCGGGGAGCACCCGCAGCAGGTCGCCGGCCCGGACCTCCTCGGCGGGGATGATTTCTTCGCCGCTGCCGGCGATGCGCCGGGCGGTGCGGGGGGTCAGGCGGACCAGCTTTTCAATGCCGGCCCGGGCGCGGGCGACGGTCAATTCCTCCAGTAGGGAGCCGATCTGCATAATAAAGGCCACTTCGCCGGCGGCAAAGATCTCCCCGATGATGACCGAGGCCACCAGCGCGATGGAGACCAGCACATCCGCCTTGATGTCAAAGGCGGTCACCAGGCCGACAACCGCTTCTTTGACGATGGGGATGCCGCAGAGCAGAATGGCGATCCAGGCCGGGGAGAAGGGGAAGCCCTCCGGCACCAGGAAGCTGGCCGCCAGTGCCAGGCCGGAAATGACGAGGAACAGGATATTCCGCTTGGTTTCATCCCGAAACCAAAGGATCAAGGTTGACAAGGGGATCACTCCTTCTGGTTACACAAGAATTAGCGCTAAGCAACTTTTGGTACCAGGTGCCATTATATACCCATAGGGGTATATGGTCAACTAAAAATTAGCCTAGACTAACAAAATTTGTGAAAATTGCAGTAAGCAAAGGCTAATCTATTGCCGGTTTGACAAAATTTTCGCCCCCTTTGCAAGGGCGGTTTTTTTCTGCTACAATAAAGGGCAAGGCAAAAAGGAGGGGATTTTGTGACCTATCTGGTGGTTGGCTTTGTCTTTGTGCTGCTGAATTTAAACCTTACCATCGGGATTTTCACCATCGGGCTGCTGCCCGATTTTGTGGGATATCTGCTGCTGCTGTTCGGCGCCCGTCAGCTGGAAGGGCACAGCTGGCGCTTTGGGGTCTGCCAAAGCTGGGTGATTGCCATGCTGGCGGTGTCGGCGGTGGACTATGCGTTCTCCCTGTTCGGCATCAACGCCCTGATGGAGATGAACCTGATCGGCTGGCTGCTGCGGCGGGCCTTCAGCGCCTTGCTGACGGCGGGCGGCTTATACTGCGCCTATCAGATTGTGGAGGGCGTCATGGAGCTGGTGTCCGGCGCCCAGAAAGGGCTGCTCTACCCGCTGCACCTGCGGGAATGCTGGAAGGCCCTGGCGGTAACGCAGGCGCTGGGATGGGTATCCACTTTGATCGGGCTGGGGATTTTTTCCCTTTTGATTACGCTGGCCCTGCTGGTGGTGGTGATCCTCTTTCTCATCCAGATGCAGGCGGCCAACCGGCTCTGGCGCCTGCGGGAGACGGTGTGACCTCCCCGGAGGAGGACTGATTTAAGAAAGGAAGCGTTTTTAAGATGTCTATGACCATTCACGCAGTGCTGCCGGAGCCGGAGGAGCTCAAGGCGCGGCTGCCCCTTTCCGCCAGCCTGGCGGAGATGAAAAAAGCCCGGGATGAGGAGATCCGCCAGGTATTCACCGGCCGTTCGGAACGGTTTCTGGTGCTGGTGGGCCCCTGTTCGGCGGATAATGAGGATGCCGTCTGCGAATATGCCGAGCGCCTGGCCAAGGTGAACGAGAAGGTGAAGGAAAAGCTCCTGCTGATCCCGCGGGTGTATACCAACAAGCCCCGCACTACCGGCGAGGGCTATAAGGGGATGCTCCACCAGCCCAGCCCTGACCAGGCCCCCAACCTTCTGGAAGGCCTTGTGGCCATCCGGCATATGCATCTGCATGTGATGCAGGTCAGCGGCTTCGGCTGCGCCGACGAGATGCTCTACCCCGAAAACCGCAGCTATCTGGATGATATCCTCTCTTATGAATCGGTGGGGGCGCGCTCCACTGAGAATCAGCAGCACCGGCTGACCGCCAGCGGCATCGATATCCCGGTGGGCATGAAAAACCCCACCAGCGGCGATCTTTCCGTGATGCTCAATTCCATCAAGGCGGCCCAGGGGGCGCACCGCTTTATCTACCGCAATCTGGATGTGAGCACTGGCGGCAACCCGCTGGCCCATGCCATCCTGCGGGGCGGCGTGGATAAATACGGCACCTGTGTGCCTAACTATCATTATGAGGATTTATACCGCCTGTGCGGGCTGTATGAAAATTCCGGCCTGGAAAACCCGGCCGTGATTGTGGATGCCAACCATTCCAACTCCGACAAGCAGTTCAAGGAGCAGATCCGCATCGTCAGCGAGGTGCTGCACAGCCGCCGGATGAACCCGGAGCTGCACCGCCTCATCAAGGGCGTCATGGTGGAAAGCTATCTGGTGGAGGGCAGCCAGAAGATCTCCGCCGACCGGGTGTACGGCAAATCCATCACCGACCCCTGCCTGGGCTGGGAGGATACCGAGCGCCTCATCTATAAAATCGCGGAGGAATGCTGAGCCTGTTCCCCTTACCCTGAAACAAAAATAAGCCGCCTGGGCGAAATGCCTGGGCGGCTTTTTGCTGCCCGGCGGATGCTGCGGCCGGGGCATAAAGCGGCATGTCCCCACATAAGTTGTAGCAGGCCCGGACATCCTGTGCCGGCCGGATTTTGGATACGGGGGGGACTTGTGATGAAAGCACGGACTTTGGGGCAGCTGCATCCCGGGCAGCAGGCGGTGATCCGGCAGCTGAACGGGCCGGAAAAGCTGCGGCACCGCCTGGCGGATATGGGGCTCACGCCGGGGGCGCAGGTGCGTTTAAAAAAGACGGCGCCCCTGGGCGACCCGCTGGAAATCGAGGTGCGGGGCTATGCCCTCACCCTGCGCCGCCGGGATGCCGAGGCGGTGGAGCTTTTTGCGGAAGGGGGCGCCCGGGGATGAAAAAAGCGGCCCTGATCGGCAACCCCAATTCCGGCAAGACCACGCTCTTTAACCGGCTGACCGGCTCGCGGCAGCATACCGGCAACTGGGCGGGGGTGACGGTGGAGAAAAAGGAGGGGGTTTTCACCCTGGCGGGGGAGGAGGCCGCCCTGGTGGATCTGCCGGGCATCTACAGCCTTTCGCCGGATACCCTGGAGGAGCGGGTGGCCCTGGAATACCTCTGGCAGGAACGGCCGGACGTGATCCTCGATATTCTGGATGCCACCAACCTGGAGCGCAACCTTTATCTGACGCTGCAGCTGATGGAGCTGGGCATCCCGGTGGTGGCGGCGGTCAACATGGCGGACGAGCTGAAAAGCCAGGGCCGCATCCTTACCGAAGCGGTGCTGGAGCAGCAGCTGGGCATCCCGGTGGTGCTCATCAGCGCCAAAACGGGGGAAGGGGTGGAGCGTCTGACCGAGCGGATGGCCAGGGCACTTTCTGCCGGGGCGCCGGGGGACCGGGTGCGGTATGACCCTGCCACCCAGACGGCGCTGGAGCGCACAGCCTCCACCCTGCCGGAGCAGCCGGGGCGCCGGTTTCTGGCGGCCAAGCTGCTGGCGGGGGAGGAAATCTCCTTTTTGACCGGCGCCGCCGCGGGCGGGGAGGTGACCCGACGGCAGATCCGGCAGGCCTATCAGACCCAGACCGGCCAGCCGGACTGTTATCTGGCGCTGGCCGACGCCCGATACCGCTGGATTGAAAAGGCGGTGAGAAAAGCCCTTTCCCGCCCGGCGGCAGGGGATGCCCCCTCCCCCAGCGACCGCATCGACCGGGTGGTCACCAGCCGGGTGCTGGCCATCCCGCTGTTCCTGGCGCTGATGGCGGGGATGTTTGCCCTCACCTTCGGGCCGGTGGGCAGCAGCCTCAAGGGGATGATGGAGGCGCTGTTCTTCCGCCTGGGGGAATGGGCGGCCCGCCTGCTGGCCGGGCTGAACACGCCGGCTTGGGCGGTGGACCTTATTGAGGAGGGGATTCTGGGCGGCATCGGCGGGGTGCTGGCCTTTCTGCCCCAGATCGGGATGCTGTTTTTCTTTCTCTCCCTGCTGGAGGACAGCGGCTACATGGCGCGGGCAGCCTTCCTCATGGACCGGCTGTTCCGCCGCTTCGGGCTGTCGGGCAAGAGCTTTATCCCCATGCTCATGGGGTTTGGCTGCACCACCCCGGGGGTGATGGCGGCCCGCACGGCCGGCAGCCGCGCCGAACAGCGCCTGACGGTGATGCTGGTGCCTTTTCTTTCCTGCGGGGCCAGGCTGCCCATTTATCTGTTGATGGCGGGGATTTTCCTCCCACGGCATGCCGGCGCGGTGCTGCTGGGGCTGTACGGCCTGGGCATGGCGGTGGCGGTGTTGTCGGGGCTGTTCCTGAAAAACACGCTGTTCCGCTCCACCCGGGCGGGATATCTATTGGAGCTGCCGCCCTACCGCTGGCCCAGCGTGGGGTTTGCGCTGCTTTCCGCCTGGGACCGCTGCAAGGGCTTCCTCTACAAAGCGGCCACGGTGATCTTCGCCATGAACACGGTCATCTGGGTGCTGCAGCATCTGACGCCGGCCCTGGCCCCCGCCGCCGCGGAGGAGGAGAGCCTTTTCTGCCTGATCGGCAGTGCGCTGGCGCCTTTGTTTGAGCCGCTGGGCTTCGGCTTCTGGCAGGCGGCGGCCGCGCTGCTGGCGGGCCTCATCGCCAAGGAGGGGGTGGCGGCCACCATGCTGGTGCTTTTTGGGGGGCAGGCGGCCATTGCGGCGGCCTTCACGCCTCTGTCGGCCCTGTCGTTCCTGGTATTCTGTGCGCTGTATACGCCCTGCGTGGCGGCGGTGGCCACCATCCGCAAGGAGATGGGCAGCACCGCGCTGGCGGCTTTCAGCCTGTGCTATCAGACCTTGACCGCCTACGGGATGGCATTTCTGGTCTATCAGGGCGGCAGGCTGCTGGGCTTTTAAGAAAGGGGGAGCAGAATGGGCTTTTTGATCGCGGCGGCTGCGCTGGCCTGGGGATGCTATCAGCTGGCGGGCGCCTGGGTCCGGCTGCGCCGGGGGGAATGTTTCTACTCCTGCCGGTGCTGCCCGGCCCGCCGGGCATGCCGCAGGCAGAAATGATTCCCAGAAAAGCAGTGGGATACCTGTTTGCAAACGGCGCTGCCTGTGCTATAATAAAAACAGCAAAAAACGGCCGTGCTGCCAAGAGGTCAAGGCGCCGGCCGTGCAAGGGATCGGGGGTTAGCCATGAAAATATCGACCAAAGGGCGCTATGGCCTGCAGCTGATGGTGGAGATCGCCTATCTGTCGGAAGGGGAAAAGACCGTCTCGGTCAGCACCCTGGCAGAGCATCTGGGCGTGGGGGAAAAATATGTGGAGCAGATCATCGCTTCCCTCAACAAGGCGCATTATATCCGCAGCAAGCGGGGCCCCAAGGGCGGCTATCTGCTGGCGGCCCATCCCAACAGCATCACGGTGGGGATGATCCTGCGCTGCCTGGAAAAATCCATGGCGTTGAGCGACTGCGTAGGCGACGGCGGGGAATCCCCCTGCCAGCGCAAGGACCGCTGTGTGACGGTGAGCGTCTGGCGCAAAATGAAGGCCGCCATGGATAATGTGATGGACAGCATCACCATCTATGACCTGGTGCAGCAGCAGAAGGAGATGGATGCCGGTCGCCTGTATCTGGAGGAGGGCAGCCGCAGCGACTGCTGAACCTGTCAAAAAAACCGCTGCCGGATGGATTTTGAAAGGTGGTTCCCATGAAAAAATGGATTTTGATCTCAACGGTCTTGGCGTTCTGTTTCGCCCTTTCGGCGTGTTCCGGTTTGCGGGCAGAAGAGGCATCGCAGGCTGACGGCAGCCTTTCCTCTTCCATTGCTTCCGTTTCAGAAGGGGACCCGGACCGGGATACCTCAGGCGCTGCCGGTTCCTCGCCGGCGGCAGATGAAAGGGATGATGCCGGCTCCTCCGCAATCCCTGATGCAGAATCGGGCCTGAGCGGTGATGCTTCGGAGCTTGCCGGTCCCGCTTCTTCGGAAGACGAAGGAAATGACGCCGAACTGGCCGCGGCCCTGCAGCAAAAAATCGACCGCATTGCGCCCTCCGGCATCTTTGCGTCCCGCTTTGACGAAGCCTCTTCCGATGAGGGCGGCTATTATCTTTATACTTCCGGCTGCTGGATTTTAGGCGATTCTCTGGAGGAAACCTATCAGTATGCCGACCGAACCATCCGAAATGACCATTACGAGGATTATCCCTACACCCCCGCCCCGGTGATGGACGCAGCGCTGCAGGAATATTTTGCGATTCCGCCGGAAAACCTGCATCGGATGATCGAAAATTATGACGCGGGCATTGACGGCTATTGGGCCCCCATGGGCGGCGGCGGGATCACTGCAACCACGGCCATTGCAGGCTGCGTGGCGGAGGGAGGTACTGCCACCCTGCGCTGCGAAACGCGAAGCGCCGCCAATTCCACGGAGGAACCGGGGACCCTTTCCGCCGTGACCATGGAATACTCGGAAGAATTTGGATGGCGTTTCTCCTCCTGCAGCCTGGAAGAGGGCTGATGCGTGCGGCA
>CAJFPC010000088.1 GCA_904398325.1 Candidatus Neoruminococcus faecicola
ATCAGCTGATGGCCGGCTGCCCGGTCTACCGGGAAATCGCCCAATCCCAGGCGAAAGGAGGTTCTCTGCATGAATGAAGAACTGTTGGAAGAAGAGCTGGGCGCCCCCTCCCCCGGGCGCTCCTGGCAGACGCTGCGGCGCCTGTGGGAATCGGTGTGCGACCAGCGCGCCCGGCTGGCGGTGGTGCTGGTTTCTGTGATCTGCTACAGCGTCCTGTCGGTGATCGGGCCGCTGTACAGCGCCTATCTGGTGGATATGCTCTGGGAAAAGATCCAGGCGGCCCTGGCGGGAGGCGAGGCCTTCTCCCTCACCTGGCAGAGCGGCGGGCGGCAGATGCTCCTTCTCCTGGCGGCCTATCTGGGGGCGGGCGGCTTTTATACGCTGCAATCCCTTCTTATGGCCAGCTTTGCAGAAAAACTCAGCCTGCGCCTGCGCAGTGAGCTGAGCGAGAAGATGAACCGCCTGCCCCTGGCCTTTTATGACCGCAACAAGCCCGGTTCCATCCTCAGCCGCGTGACCAACGACCTGGATAAAATGGCAGAGGCCATGCAGACCGGCATGCTCAAGCTGCTCACCGCGGTGGGCATGGTGGCGGGATCGCTGTTTATGATGTTCCGCTTCAGCGTGCTGCTGACGGGGATTTTCCTCTTCTTTATGGCGGTATCGCTGTTTTTCACCCGGATGTTCTCCCGCAAGACACTGCAGTGCGCCCTGCGCCGCCAGCAGTGCACCAGCGACCTGACCGCCCAGGTGGAGGAAGCCTACAGCGGGCGGACCATCCTCAAGGCCTTCGGCCGGGAGGAGGAAAGCTCCCGCCGGATGCATCAGGCAGCCCAAAAGCTGGCTGACGCCAACCGGCAGGCGGATTTTCTGGTATTTGCCATCAACCCGGCCATCCGGCTGATCAACCGGTTCGGCCAGGCTATGATCGCCGTCTGCGGCGGCCTGATGCTGCTGAACGGCCAGATGACGGTGGGCGTATTCCAGGCGTTTTTCCAATATGTCAACCAGTCTGCCGAGCCGCTGACCGAGATGGCCTATATGATCAACGCCCTGCAGTCGGCGCTGGCCTCGCTGGAACGGGTCTACGCCATGCTGGATGAACCGGAGATCTCCCCCGACCCGGCCCTGCCCGCCCAGGTGGAACGCGCCCGCGGCGTGGTGGAATTCCGGCATGTGCGCTTTGGCTACACACCGGAGCGCACCCTGATGAAGGATATCAGCTTTACCGCCTATCCGGGGCAGAAAATCGCCATCGTGGGCAGCACCGGCGCCGGCAAAACCACCCTGGTCAACCTGCTGATGCGCTTTTATGAGGTGGAGGGCGGCGCCATCCTGCTGGACGGGGTGGATACCCGCACCCTCACCCGGGCGGGCCTGCGGGAAAACTTCGGCATGGTGCTGCAGGATACCTGGCTGTTTGAGGGCACCATTGCGGAAAATATCGCCTACTCCAAGCCCGGCGCCAGCCGGCAGGAGATCATCGCCGCCGCCAAGGCGGCCCGGGTGGATTTCTTTGTGCACACGCTGCCCCAGGGCTACGACACCATCCTGACCAACGACGCGGAAAATATCTCGGTGGGCCAGCGGCAGCTGCTGACCATTGCGCGGGTGTTCCTGTGCGACCCGGCGGTGCTGATTCTGGACGAGGCCACTTCCAGCGTGGATACCCGCACGGAAATGGAAATCGGCCGGGCCATGAAGGCCCTGATGCAGGGGCGCACCAGCTTTGTGATCGCCCACCGGCTCTCCACCATTGTGGATGCGGACCTGATCCTGATGATGCAGGAGGGCAACATCATCGAACAGGGCACCCATCAGGAGCTGCTGGCGGCGGGCGGCGCCTATGCGGAGCTGTACAACAGCCAGTTCGCTTAAAAGATCGCCCCCTCTCCTGCCTGTCAGCGGTTCCAATCAAAAGCAGTGTGACAAAAAAGACGGTGCTGCGGCGCCGTCTTTTTCCATGCAGGCGGCTTTGGGGGCCTCAGCGCGCCTCCGGCAGGCAAAAAACCATCCCTGTGGCGCTTTGCGTCCTCTTCCCCGACAAGAGCGCTCCCATTCCTGTTTTCCCCACGGGCTGGGCACTCCGGCCGCCGTCTTTTTCCATGCGGGCGGCTTTGAGGGCCTCAACGCGCCTCCGGCAGGCAAAAAACATCCCCGCAGGCAGCCCGCCAAATAAAAAAAGAGACGGCAGAGCGCCGTCTCTTTTTGCTTTGGGTCAATCTTCGCTTTCGGAATCCACCAGCGCCTGCAGGGTTTTCATCTGCGCCAGCGTGGGGGTGG
>CAJFPC010000089.1 GCA_904398325.1 Candidatus Neoruminococcus faecicola
GCCGGCGGAGTGTTCAGGCTGACGGCGCTCTCCCCCTGCCCGCAGGCGGCCAGCAGCAGCACGGCGGATAACGCCGCGGCAAGGCATTTTCTCTTCATGCAAAATCCCTTCTTTTTCCGGTCTGTGCCCCGCCCGGCGGGGAACCGGCGGAGGGCGCTCCCTTTTGATAAGAAAAAGTATAACCGAAACCCCCGCAAAATGCAATTCCCTCCCTGTTTGACAGCGGCATGGCCCCATGCTAAAATGAGGGTATTCTATCAGCCGGAGGCGCCTTATGGAACCCAAAAACAGCAGTCTGAAAGCCGCCCTCAAAAAAACGGCCAAGCGGGTGCTCACCGAGCATCAGCAGGGCAACCTGGTCTCGCTGCTCCAGCTGGGCCGCCACCGGGAGCTGCGGGAGGAGCTGCACCGCCGCCTGGCCGCCCCGGACGGCGGAGCTGGGCGGATCTTTTTGTGCTTTACCCCCACCC
This sequence comes from Candidatus Neoruminococcus faecicola, assembly GCA_904398325.1. Lineage (GTDB taxonomy): Bacteria > Bacillota > Clostridia > Oscillospirales > Ruminococcaceae > Neoruminococcus > Neoruminococcus faecicola. The sequence goes on from CAJFPC010000089.1 coordinate 471, forward strand.
ACGGCAATGTGGGGGATCAGGCCATCGCCCTGGCGGAGGAGGATTTTCTGGCGGAGCATTTTCCCGGGCGGCCGGTGATCGAGGTGCCGGACCTGCTCATCGTGGGGGATTTCGGCGCCCTGCGCCGGCATATCTCCCCCAGGGACCTGCTGCTCATCCACGGGGGCGGGTTCCTCGGCTCCCTGTGGCCCCACGGGGAACTGTGCACCCAGAAGATCCTCGCCGCCCTGCCGGAGCAGCCCACCATCATTCTGCCCCAGTCGGTGTACTTTGATGCCGGGGAAAAGGGCGACCACCTGCTCAAAAAGGCCCAGGCGGTCTACCGCCGCACCGGGGATCTCACCCTCTGCGCCCGGGAGCGCGGCTCCTATGATTTTGCGCGGCAGCACCTGCTGGGCGGCAGCTTTACCCGGTGCCTGCTGGTGCCGGATCTGGTGCTGTCGCTGCGGCGGGTGCCCTCCCGCCCCCGCCCGGAGGGGGGCCTGTGCTGCTGTTTGCGCACGGATATGGAAAAGACCTCCCCCGCCGGCCTGGGCCCCCGGCTGCAGGCCCTGGCCCGGGAATGCGGCCGGGAATTTTTCTCTGCCGACATGGTGGAGGGCCACTCCATCCTGCCGGCGGAGCGCGCCGCCGCCGTGGAGGAAAAATTTCTCCAGCTGGGCCGGGCGGAGCTGGTGGTCACCGACCGGCTGCACTGCATGATCTTCTGCGCGCTGATGGGAATCCCCTGCATCGCCCTGGATAACCGCAGCCACAAGGTCCACGGGGTGTGGATGCAGTGGCTCAGCGGCCGGGAGGGGATTTTCCCCGCCCGCACCCAGCAGGAGGCCCTGGAGCAGGCCCGCCGCTGGCTGGCTGCTCCAGAGCCGGCAGCCCCGCTGGACCCCGGCGCCCTGGATGAGGCCTTTGCCCCGCTCCGGGAGGCCATCGCCGCCCGCCTGAAATAAAGCGTCTCCCCTGATGCAGAGGCCGCTGCACGCGGCCTTTTCTTTTTGGCCGCAAAGCCGGAATTTCCGCCCCCGGCCCGCATAACGGCGGCGCCGCCGCCATATTCATGTACAAACCACATTTGGAGGAATGGACATGAAGGGCAATCCGGAGGAGCGGGCGGTGCGGCTGGGCGAATTCATCGCCGAGACCGGCGCCACCGTCAGGGATACGGCGAAAAAATTCGGAATCTCCAAAAGTACGGTGCATAAAGACGTGTCGGAGCGGCTGCGGGCCATGGGTTCCCCCTTATATGAAGAAGTCAAAAAGGTGCTGGAATACAACAAATCCCAGCGGCATATCCGGGGCGGCATCGCCACCCGGGAAAAATACCATCGGGAAGCCAGGCATCCCCACGCAGGCTGAGCAGCTGCTCTCAGCCTGTTTTTTTGTGGGGCAAAAAAGGGCGGCCCGGCCGGGTTTTCGCGGTTTTTTCCGTTGCTTTTTTGCCGCGGTTGGACTAAAATAGGAACCGTACCTGCCAATCACCTCTGCACCGCGGGCACAGCGGCCTGCGGCGCCTTTTTCAGGAGGATCGTATGAAAAAAACCAAAGGACTGTTTTACTTTATCCTGGTCTTGGCGGCCGTCGTGCTGGTGGCCGCGGCCTGCATCGCCCTGCTGGGCCCCGGCGGCACTCAGGAGGAGGTGTCGCACACCCCCCGGGTGGACGTCATCGAAATCGCCGGCACCATCGCCACCGAGGGCGGCGGCTACGACCATCAGTGGACGCTTCAGTTCCTCGACCAAATCACCGCCGACCCCAACAGCCTGGGGCTGGTGGTCTCCATCGATTCCAGCGGCGGCAGCGTCTATGCCGCCCAGGAGCTGTATGAGAAGCTGTCGACCTACCGCCAGACGGGGCGGCCGGTCTACATCTCCCTGCAGGAATACGGCGCCTCCGCCGCCTATTACATCGCCATGGCGGGGCAGTTTGTCAGCGCCTCGCCCAGCACCATCACCGGCTCCATCGGGGTGCGCATGGGCACCTATCTGGATTATTCCGGCTATCTGGAGCTCAACGGCATCCGGGCGGTGGATATCACCTCCGGGGAATACAAGAACACCGGCTCCCCCTACCACGCCATGACGGAGGAGGAGCGCGCCATCCTGCAGGCGCTGGTGGATGAAAGCTACGAGGATTTTGTCAAGGTGGTCGCCCAGGGCCGCTCGCTGCCGGAAAGCCGGGTCCGCGAGCTGGCGGACGGGCGCATCTATTCGGGCAGCCAGGCCCTTTCGCTGGGTCTGGTGGATCGATTGGCCGGCCTGGATGAGACCATCCAGCGCCTGATGACCGACTACCAGCTGGAGGAGCGCTGCCAGGTGGTTTATCACGCGCCGCCCCAGCCCACCTTCTGGGAGCAGGTCTCCGCGCTGCTGCCCGAGTTTCTCACCGGCAGCGAAGAAACCCAGTCCCCCGCCGGGCAGGCCCAGCCCGCCCTGGGGCTCATCTCGGATCTGGGGCAGGGGGCTCTGTCATGACGCTGCTCAACCGGCCGGCCCTCAAGCAGGCGGCCCGGGGGGCCATCCGCAGCCAATGCCCCGGCCTCATCCCCGTCACAGCCTTTATGCTGTTCTGGCTGCTGCTGCAGCGGGTGCTGCGGGACCCTCTCTGCCTGGAGCCGCTGGCCCGGGCTGCCGAGCGCCTGGAGCTGCCCTTTTTTCTGCCGCAGCTGCATCCGGCGGCGGGCGGGGTGCTGTTCTGCCTGGCGGCGCTGGTGACCATCCCGGTGTTTGCCGGCTTCACTGGCTGGGTGTGCCTTGCGGTGCATCAGAACCGGACGGGCTTTTTGGATTTATTCGAGTTTTTCCGCACACCGCGGGCTTATCTGCGGGCGCTGGGGGGATACCTGTACCTGGCGCTGCGGTTTTTGTGCTCGCTGGCGGCGGTCACCCTCGCCCTGGCGGTGCTTCTGGCCTCCGGGGCCTTTTTGGCGGTCAAGCTGCTGCGGCTGGGGGCCATCCTGCCCATCATCCTGATGGTGGCCATCGCCATTGTGGCCTGGCTGGTGCTGCTCTCTTATTATATGGTGCGGGCGGAGCTGGCCTATTGCCTCATGGTCTACCACCCGGACCTGACGGTGCTGGGCAGCCACCGGCAGACCCGCCGGCTGCTGAGCGGCCGCTTTCAGGAGGCGGCGCTCTTCGGGCTGAGCTTTATCGGCTGGCAGGTGCTGTGCGCCCTCACCTGGGGGCTGGCCTGCTGCTATTACTTCCCCTACCGGCGCTTCTCGGTGGCCATGTACGCCAGCTTTCTCATGCGGGACGAGCCGGAGGAAGCCAGCCGGGAATTTTAAAAAGGAGGAATCCCCTTGGAAGAATGCCTCATCTGTGCCCGCCCCCTGCGCTACGACGCCAGGGAAACCGAAGCCCGCTGCGCCTATTGCGGCGGGGTATTTTTCACCCGGGTGCGCTGCGAGGCCGGGCATTATGTCTGTGACCGCTGCCACGCGGCCCAGGGGGTGGAGCTGATCTGCCGGGCGTGCGAGGGCGCCGCCTCCCGCAATCCGGTCGAGATCGCCCAGTCGCTGATGGCGCATCCCTCCATCCACATGCACGGCAACGAGCACCATGTGCTGGTGGGGGCGGCCCTCATCGCGGCCTGCGCCAATGCCGGCGCCCCGGTGCAGCGCTCTGCGGCCCTGGCAGAAATGGCCCGGCGCGGCGGGGAATACCCCGGCGGCGCCTGCGGCTTTTGGGGATGCTGCGGGGCAGCGGCCAGCGCCGGCATGGCCTTCTCGATCCTCACCGGCGCCACCCCCCTCTCGGCGGCGAGCTGGGGCCAGGCCAACCGCCTCACCGGCCGGATTCTGGAAGCCATCGGCGCCCTGGGCGGCCCCCGCTGCTGCAAGCGCAACAGCTTCACCGCGCTGCGGGTGGCGGCGCAGTTCCTGCGGGAAGAATGCTCCCTGCCGCTGGAGGTGCCGGAGCAGATCCGCTGCGGCCACAGCGCCCGCAACGCCCAGTGCCTGCGGGAAAAATGCCCCTATTTTGCC
>CAJFPC010000090.1 GCA_904398325.1 Candidatus Neoruminococcus faecicola
CGGGCAGCTGGCCGCCATCGTCTTTTATCCCGCCACGGGGCTGGGCAGCGCCGCCCAGGGGGAGGATTTCCGGGCGGCGCCGGATACCATCCGCCCCGCCTGACCTTTTTTGCGGAAAGGAGCTTTGCCATGACCTATTTTTCCAGCCGGGACCCGGCCTGCCGCACCCCCTTCGGCGCCCTTGCCGCCGGGGAAGAGGTGCGCTTTGCCCTGCGCGCCGGCTGGCAGGAGGGCGCGGGCTGGCTTTTATTGTTCGCCGACGGGGCGTGGGAGGAGCCGGCAGCCATCCCCCTGCAGGAGAGCGGCACCCTGGCCGGGCGGCTGCTCACGGCGCAGGGGCGCTTCCTTCGTCCGGGGCTTTATTTTTACTGCTTTCTCTTCACCGGGGCAGGGCGGGAGCGCTGGCTCTGCCGGGGGGAGTGCGGCGAGGGCGTCCTGCTGGAGCAGCGGGGCGATTTGTGGCAGCAGACGGTGTACGACCCCGCCGCCGTCCCCCCAGAGGGCTGCGGGGGGATCTATTATCAGATCTTCCCCGACCGGTTCGCCTCGTCGGGGCAGTACCTGGGCCGCCTGCCCGAGGGCGGCCGCCTGCACCGGGACTGGGGCGAGCTGCCGGAATACCGGCCCAACGCCGAAGGGAAGATCGACAACCTGGATTATTTCGGCGGGGACCTGCCGGGCATCCGGGCCAAGCTGGATTACCTGGCCGGGCTGGGGGTCACCACGGTGTATTTAAACCCCATTTTTGAGGCGCGCTCCAACCACCGCTACAACACCGCCGATTATGAAACCATCGACCCCCTCCTGGGGGACGAGGCGGATTTTGCCTCCCTGGCCAAAGACGCCGCCGGCAGGGGCATCCGCCTGATGCTGGACGGGGTCTTCAGCCACACGGGCAGCGACAGCCGCTATTTCAACCGGGAGGGGCATTACGGCCCCGGCGGCGCCTGGCGCGACCCCCAAAGCCCCTATGCCGGCTGGTACCGCATCGACCGGGCCAGCGGCCGCTACGACTGCTGGTGGGGCTTTGAGACGCTGCCCAATGTCAATGAGGAGCACCCCGGGTATCTGAAGTACCTCTGCGGCGAACAGGGCGTGCTGGCCAAGTGGATGGCCCTGGGCGCCGGCGGCTGGCGGCTGGATGTGGCCGACGAGCTGCCCGACGGCTTTTTGGATGCGGTGTGGCGCCGGGTCAAGGCCCAGGACCCCGCCGCCCCCGTCATCGGGGAGGTGTGGGAGGATGCCTCCAACAAGGTCAGCTACGGCGCCCGGCGGCGGTATCTGCAGGGCGGCCAGCTGGACGGGGTGATGAACTATCCCCTGCGGCAGGCGATGATCGATTTCGCCCGGGGCGGCGGGGCCGAGGCCCTGCTGGAGACGGTGCTCACCCAGCTGGAGCATTACCCGCCCGGCGCGCTGGACCGGTGCATGAACAGCCTTTCCACCCACGACAGCCCCCGCATCATGACGGTGCTGGGCGGCCCGGAGGGGGAGGGCCGCAGCCGGGACTGGCAGGCGGAGCATTACTTCCTGCCGGCAGAGGCTTATGCCGCCGGCAGGGCAAAGCTGCTGCCGCTGGCCATGGTGCAGTATTTCCTGCCCGGGTGCCCCTGCCTGTACTACGGGGACGAGGCGGGGGTGTGCGGCTACGGCGACCCCTTCAACCGCACCACCTACCCCTGGGGCCGGGAGGACAAAGCCCTGGTGGAGTTTTTCCGGCGCCTGGGTAAGATCCGCACCGCCTGCCGGCCGCTGGTGGCCAGCTGCCGCAGCTTTGTGCCGCTGGCTGCCCGGGGCGGGCTGCTCCTGTTCTGCCGGCGCACCGGGCAGGGCTGCCTGACGGTGGCGGTCAACCTGCGGGGGGAGCCCTGCCCCCTGCCGCCCATTGCCGGCGAGGTGCTGCTCACCGCCGGGGAAGCCTGCCGGCAGCGGCTGGGCGGCTTTTCCGGCCTGGTCGCCGTCAGCGGGCCGGGCTGCCCCAAATCCGCCCATCCGGGCCAGGAAGGATGAAACCATGCAGATTGTACAGAAATTAAACGGCGCCGTGCGCAAGGCGGTGACCGAATACCAGATGATCTCCCCCGGCGACCATGTGGCCGTGGGGGTCAGCGGCGGCAAGGATTCGCTGGCGCTCCTCTACGGGCTGGCCAAGCTGCGGCAGTACGGCGGCATCCCCTACCGGCTGACCGCCCTGACGCTGGACCCCTGCTTCGGCGGGGAGGAGACGGACTTTTCCCCCTTAAGCCGGCTGTGCGAAGCGCTGGAGGTGGAGCATCTGATCCGCCGCACCAACATCGGCCGGGTGGTCTTCGACGTCCGCCAGGAGCCCAACCCCTGCAGCCTCTGCTCCCGCATGCGCCACGGCGCCCTCAACGACTGGTGCAAGGAGCTGGGCTGCCAGAAGATCGCCCTGGGCCACCACCGGGACGACGCGGTGGAAACCTTCATCATGAACCTGTTTCTGGAAGGGCGGCTGCACTGCTTCTCGCCGGTCTCTTACCTGACCCGCAAGGATCTGACCATGATCCGGCCGCTGGTCTTCCTCACCGAGCAGGATATCCGCCGGGCGGTGGCCAAGCTGGAGCTGCCGGTGGTCAAAAGCCGCTGCCCCATCGACGGCAAAACCTCCCGGGAGTGGGCCAAACAGTGGCTGGCCGGGATGGAGGCGGAAAAGATCCCCGACCTGCGCCAGAAAATCTTCGGCGCCATGCGCCGCAGCCACTTAAGCGACTGGTAACAGCGCCCAAAGCCCCGCCCAGGGGCTTTTTTGCTGCCCGGCAGCCCCAAAACAGGCGCGCTGCGCCCGGAACGGAAGGCTTCTGGCTGTGGTCAAAAACAGGGGCCGCGCCGGCTCCTGGCCCATCCCCGGCGTGAGCCCCGCCGCAGGGTTCCGGCGCTTTCCCGGATGCTGGGGAAATGCGGCCCGGGCTTTTGGCCGCACGCGCCAAAAAGCATGAAAAAAACGGCGCTAGCTGCGCCGTTTTTTGTTTTTCGCTTTTTCCCGGCTCAGGGCGCACCGAACAGCGCCTCATAGGCCGCCCACTGCTCCGCGGCAAACTCCGGCCGGTATTCCCCCGTCTGCTGGATTTTCATGACATCCGGGTAGATGACGGGGTAGCTTTCCAGCACATAATCCTCCCGGGTAGTGACCAGCACCACCTGACCGGGGGCGAAATCCTCCGCGGCGACCGGGCTGCCGCCGGCATCCAGAAGGCGGGCGCCGGAAAGGCCGGCGGTGCCCAGCTCCCCGCCGCCGGTGGGCGCCACCAAAAGGGCGTGCTCATCCGCCTGCACCACGCAGGCCTCAAAGGTATACCCCTGTTCCCGGCCCAGCAAGGCGCACACCCCCAAAGCGGCGGCGATGACCAGCGCCAGTGCGCCCAGAAAAATCCCCTTTTTTGCGGCCGCTGTCATAAGAGGCCCTCCTTTCCGAAAAGAAAAGGGCGGTTCCCCCGCCCTTTTGATCGTTTTCCATCGGTAGTTCCGACCAGAAAATCACGCCACCTCTGTCCCCGGGTAATAATGGGTCAGAATCTCGTCGTAGGTGTAGCCCTCCCGTGCCATCTCGTTGGCGCCGGTCTGGCTCATGCCCACCCCGTGGCCGTAGCCCTGCACGGTGAAGACAAATTTATCGTTTTTCACCTTGAAATCAAAGCTGGTGGAACGCAGGCTGGTGCCGCCCAGGATGCTTTCCCGCAGCACGCGGCCGGTGAGCTTGACGCCGGAGCCCAGGCTGCCGCCCTGGCTGCGGCTCTCGCCGTCCAGCCGGATGGAGGTGACATAGCCGCTGTCGTTGCGGCCGGTGATCTCCAGCCAGTCCTCCGGGTCGCCGGAAAGCTCGATGCCGGTGACCCGTTCCACCTTGCTGGCGAAGGAATCCGCCGAGATGGTGTAGGTGGTCTCGAAGTTTTTGACGTCCTCATCCCAGTAGCTGTCCACCGCTTCCAGATAGGGGTAGCTGCCGCCCCACACATCCGCGCTGGACTGGGTCATGCCGTTGCTGGTGCCGTGATAGGGGGTGTAGGCCACCTTGCCCCGGTACTGCACCATTTCGCCGAAGACCTCCTCCACCGCCCGCTCCACCGTGGAGCTGGGGGTAACATCCGGCACCGCCGTGGCCAGCCCCAGGTCGCTCTCGTATTTCAGATAGCTGTAGGCCGCCACCGCCTGGGCCTTGAGCGCCTCGGTGTAAAACAGGCCGTTGGTCTCGTTCTGCACAATGCTGCACACCGCGTCAAAGGCGTCCATCTCCTGCCGGCGGCCGCCGACGGTCACATAAAAGGTATCCTCCGCCGGGTACCGGTTGGCAGAGGCCACCTCCCGGTCGCCCTGAACATCGGCATCGGCGGTCCAGACCACCTCGTCGTTATCCTCCTCTTCCTCCTCCTCGCTGGAAGAGTCTTCCTCCTGGGAGGATTCCTCTTCGGAGGAGCTTTCCTGGGAAGAACTGCCGGCGCCGGCCTCCGTGGGCGGGGGCGGCAGCTCTTCGCCCAGGCTGCTGGAGGGATCATTCCAGCTGACCTCCCCCTCGCTGGAGGAGGCGCTGGAGCTGGACTGCGCCTCGCTGGAGCTTTCCGATGCGCCGGAGGCTTCCTCGCTCCCGGTGCTGGAGGAGCTCTGCGCCGGCTGGCTCTGGCTGGGATTGAGCGGGTCGGGCTCGGCGGGCACGGTGCTGGCGGAAGAATCCACCGAAACGGTGGTGCCCTCCGCCAGGGCGTCGCTGTTCTTCTGGGCGTAGGTCTCGTACCAGACCTCCGGCATCAGCGGGTTGGCGTTATAGGTGGCGCTGGAGGTATCCATCTCGGCGCTTTCGCCGTCCCGCACCTGGCGGGCCACCACCACCAGGCGGGCGTCGGAAAACTCGTAAGTGCAGGTGGAAAGGGTCAGCAGCTTGTCGCCGTAGACCGCATCCACCCCCGTGTTGATGAGGGAGCGGATCTTCACCTGGTTGATAAACTCGTTATACTCCGCCTCGCTGGCCGCATCGATGAAATCGATGTAGTGGAACACCGGGCCGTCCCGCTCGTAGACGTTGGTGATAAAGACCGAGACGATCTTGTAGTCATTCTCCTCATACACGCTGTCGAAGGAGATGACCGGGTGCTCTTTATAATAGGCCAGGTTCTCGTAATTGATCAATTCGCCGAACATCTGGCCGTCGCGCATGTTGTGGCCGTAGATGATGATATTATCCGACGGCTTCTGGACATCGCACAGATAATCGATATACGGCACGCCATGGTTGTTGCTTTCCTTGTAGAAATTGCGCCGGTGGTAAAAGTCGTTGTCCGTGGTCTGCACCACCGGGTAGCTGAGCTGGGTGCCGTCGATGGAAAGCCAGCCCCGGATATCCGGGTTGATCTCATACAGGGCGGCAAACTTGGCCAGCCAGCCGTCGGGCAGGTTGCTGGTATCCACCTCGCCCTCCTCGCCCAGGTGGTAGAGGCTCTCCACCCCGTGGCTGAGCTGGGCGTTGTGGTAGGAATCCCATTTGTAATACACCAGATACCCCGCCGAGCACAAAAACACCAGGATCAGCACGATGAGGATCATCTTGCGGGCGATCTCGCCGCCGCCATCCCCCTTGCAGGGCAGGAAGGCCCCGTACCAGGGGCGCTTCTTGGCCGGCGCCTCTTCCCCTGCGGCGCTGCGGGCTTTGGCGGGGGATTTCTTGCCGGGCTTTTTGCGTTCCCCGCGCTTTTTGCCCTGCATGGCGCGCTCCAGCGGGATGGCGCCGGGCAGCTCCTGGGGCAGCAGCGCCAGATAGCGCCGGGCCAGGTTCATGGCGGAAAGGGCCGCCTCTTCCGCATCCGGGGCCCCCTGGCTGCCGGGGGTGAGCGCCTGCACCCAGGCGCTTTCCCCGTCGGTGAGGGCCAGATAAACCGGCGCCGCGCCAAAATTTTCTCCGCCGCACACGGCCAGGCCCAGGCTGGCGCCGCCCTCTTCCAGGGCGCCGAGAGCCATGGCGGCCGCCGTCTGGGGGCTTAATTCCCCAAATTTTTTCATCAGCTTTTCCGGCACGCCCAGGGCGCCGGATTTCTTTTCCGGCGTGTCGGCCAGCACCCCCAGCAGGAATACCTCCCGGGCGCCGGGCTGGCCGTTGAGGCGGCGGCTGAGCATGCCGGCGGTGCCGCTTTCGGCCACCGCCAGCCGGATGCCCCGGCGGCGCAACAGCTCCACCAGGGCCTTTTCCATGGTGTCGCTGCCCAGGCCGTAGACCTCCCCCGCCAGCCGGTCGCAGACCTCATCCAGCATCATGCGGCAGCCGGAGGCCGCCTGCCGGCGGTCCTCCCCCAGGCCGGTGCAGCGCACCAAAAGCTCCCGGCCGCTGCGGTAAACCGCCGCCACCGGGTTTTTGCAGTGCACCAGGTCCCCCAGCCGGTCGCAGACCTCCTCAAAGGGGAGGCCGTACACCCGGGCGGTGCGGCTTTCCGACCGGCAGCCGGCAAAATCCGCCAGGTAATCCATCACCTGGCCGGTGAGCATGGCCGCCAATTCCTCCTCGCCGTCCGGCAGCATCAGGATGCACTGGCTGGTCTCCCGCAGGGCAAAGCCGGGGCTGCCAGGGGCCTCCGCCTCAAACAGCTCCGCCCCCTGGGGCATATAGGCCAGCGAGGCGGTCTGGGTGGTGAAGGGCACCTCCATAAAATCGCACCAGGCCCGCAGCCGGCGCAGGGTGGCCTCATGGGGCACCAGCTCCAGCCCCAGGCCGCCGGCGATGATCTCTTTGACATTCAGCCGGCCGCCGGGGCCGAGGCCGCCGATGGTGATGACGATGTCGCTACGGCCCAGCGCCGCCGCCAGGGCGCTGCGCAGGGCCCTGGGGTCATCCTGTGCGTCGGTGATGGCGCCCAGGCGCACCCCCAGCGCAGCCAACTCCCGGGGCAGATGGGGCGAGAGCCACTCCAGCAGGCGCTGGGTCTGGCTGCCGGCCCCTATGATCTCTGCATACACCGGCCGATTCCTCCTTTTATCCAAACTCAAATAATCTCCTCCTGCCGGGGCCAGTCCGCACACAGCTGGATGACCTCGGCCTCGCGCACCGCCTGATCGATCTGGGCGGCCACGTCCAGCCGTTCCTCCGCCTTCAGGATATCCCCCAGGCGGGGCTTGGTCTTGGGATGCCGCGGGGTAAAGACGGTGCAGCAATCCTCGTAGGGGAGGATGGATGTCTCAAATGTATCGATCTGGCGGGCAATGCGGATAATCTCCGTCTTATCCATGCCGATGACCGGCCGCAGCACCGGCAGCCGGGTGGCGATATCGGTCACCGCCAGGGCCTGCATGGTCTGGCTGGCCACCTGGCCCACGCTCTCGCCGGTGATAAGGGCCTCGCAACGGTTTTCTTCCGCCAGGCGCTCGGCGATCTTCATCATCTGCCGGCGCATAATCAGGGTAAACAGGTCCTCCGGGCAGTTTTGCCGGATGGCCACCTGGATTTCGGTAAAGCCCACCACATACAGCCGCACGCTCACCGCGTAGGGCAGCAGCTTCTCGCACAAACGGATGACCTTGAGCCGGGCGCGCTCGCTGGTATAGGGCGGGGCGGCGAAATGCACCGCTTCCAGCTCCAGGCCGCGCTTGGCCATCATATAGCCGGCCACCGGGCTGTCGATGCCGCCGGAAATCAGCAGCATGGCCTTGCCGCCGCTGCCCACCGGGATGCCCCCGGCCCCCGGCAGCTGGTCGGTGTGCAGGTAGGCGCCGAAATCCCGGATCTCCACCGTCACCGTCACATCAGGGCGGTGCACATCCACCCGCAGGTGCGGGTATTGGGAGAGCAGATATCCCCCCAGTTCCCGGCAGATCTCCGGCGAGGCCATGGCAAAGCTCTTATCCGAGCGCTTGGCCTCCACTTTAAAGGTCCTGGCGGCGCGCAGGGTATCTTTAAGATAGGCGGCGGCGGTGGCTTTGATGGCTTCAAAGTCCTTTTCCACCACAGCGGCCCGGCAGAGCGCCGCAATGCCGAACACCTTCTGCAGCCGCTCCAGCGCCCCGGCCATATCGGCGCCCTCCTCCACCGGCTCACAGTAGATGGTGGACTGGGCCTTGTAAAACTTAAACTGCCCGCACCCGGCCAAAGAGCGCTTGGCGTTTTTAATCAGCTTATCCTCAAAGCTGTTGCGGTTGAGGCCCTTGAGGGCGATCTCCCCGTTTTTGATCAAAATCAGTTCTCTCATCGCTGTCTCCCCCGGTTTTTCTCCAGCATGGCGATGCCGGCGGCCAGCCCCTCCAAGAGGCGGTCCACCTCTTCCTCGGTGCTTTCCCGGCAGAAGCTGACGCGCAAAGCGCTGTCGATGCGCTCCTGCCCCAGGCCCATGGCGGCCAGCACGTGGCTTTTGGCCCCCTTGGAGCAGGCCGACCCGCTGGAAACATAGATCCCCCGCCCTTCCAGGAAGTGGAGCATAATCTCCGAGCGGATGCCGGGGCAGGAAAGATTCACAATATAAGGTGCGCCCCCGGGGGCGGAATTGATGCACACGCCCTCGATTTTTTCTGCGCCGGAAATGAGACGGCGGCGCAGCGCCTCAAACCGGGCGGTATTTTCCGCCATGCCGCGGAGCATATCCTCCGCCGCGGCCCCAAAGCCGCAGGCGAGGGGCACGTTCTCGGTGCCGGGGCGCAGGGCTCGCTCCTGGCTGCCGCCATAGACCAGCGGCACCAGGCGGACCCCTTTTTTCACATACAAGGCGCCGACGCCCTTGGGCGCGTGGATCTTGTGCCCGCTGACGGTCATCAGGTCCACCCCCAGGCGGCGCACGTCGATGGGCAGCTTGCCGAAGGCCTGCACCGCGTCGCAGTGGATCACCACGTCGGGGTTTTTGGCCTTGGCGGCGGCGGAAATCTCCCCAATGGGGTTGACCGCCCCCGTCTCGTTGTTGACCAGCATGCAGCTGACCAAAAGGGTCTTCTCATCCACGGCGGCGGCCACGCTCTCCGGCTGGATGCGGCCATCCGGCCCCGGGGCCAGCAGCACGGCACGGAAGCCCTCCTCCTCCATATGATGTACGGCCCCCAGCACGGAGGAATGCTCCATCCCGCTGGTGACAAGCCCGTCCCCCCTGCGGCGGCGGGCCCGGGCGAGGCCCTGGATGGCCAGGTTGTTGGCCTCGGTGCCGCCGGAGGTGAAGATGATCTCCTCCTCCCGGGCGCCCAGGGCGGAGGCGATCTGCCGACGGGCGCGCTCCAGCGCCTGCTGGGCCAGCACCCCCCGGTGGTGCAGCGAGGAGGGATTGCCGTAGTTTTCCGTCATCATCTCCAGCACCACCTGGGCCACATGGCTGCTGACCCGGGTGGTGGCGGAATGATCCAAATACGCCTCGGGAAAGGCGTTCTGTGCTGTTTTTTCCAAATTGCTTCCATCTCTCTTCCGCCGCTGGAGCGCGGCAAAGGCATAATACCCTATTATCCTGTTTATTATAGCGCAAGGCCGGGCTTTTTTCAATTCCTATTTCTGTGGAAAATCCTTGCAGGCCCTGCGGCGGCCGTGCTACAATGGGCTGGAAAGGAGGCGCGCCATGCACCGCTATCACACCATCCTGCTGGATGCCGACGGCACCCTGTTCGATTTTGCCGCCGCCGAAGCCGCCGCCTTAAGGGAGGCCTTTGCCCGCTTTTGCCTGCCCTTTTCGGCACAGGCGCTGGCAGAATACCACACCATCAACCAGCGCCTGTGGCTCTGGCTGGAGGAGGGGCGCATCACCCGGCAGCAGCTGGCCTGCCGCCGCTTTGAGGAGCTGTTTGCCCGCCTGGGGCTGGCGGCGCCGCCGGAGGAGTTTGCCCGCTGCTATCAGGCGGCCCTGGGCCGGCGGGGGGATCTGATCCCCGGCGCCCGGGAAACGCTGGACTGGCTGAGAGAGAAGGGCTACGGCCTTGCGCTCATCACCAACGGCACCGCCGCCACCCAGCGCGGCCGGCTGGAAATCTCCGGCCTGGGGGCGTATTTTGCGCAGGTCTTCCTCTCGGAGGAATTGGGCGCCGCCAAGCCGGCGCGGGCGTTTTTCGACCAGGTGTATGCCTCCCTGGGCCGGCCCGACCCCCGCGGCCTGCTGGTGGTGGGGGACTCGCTGACCTCGGATATCCAGGGGGCCAACGCCGCCGGCTGGGACAGCTGCTGGCTCAACCCCGGCGGCTGGGAAAATTTAAGCCCCGCCCGCCCCACCTATGAGATTCCCTCCATCGGCCGGCTGCCCGCGCTTTTGGAAAAACTGGAATAAAAAAGCACCCATAAGGGTGCTTTTTTCTGTATGCGGGCGCTCACCGGCCCCGGCTCAGTTCATCCAGGGTGCTGCTGTAGGCGGGCAGGAATTCTTTTAAAAAGATCTCCGCCTCCTCCAGCTCCATGGCGTGGATGGATTCCTCAATGGATTTTCGCGCCTCGAGGAATTCATCGTTGCCGGCCTTGGCCTCCTCGATGCATTTGATCAGGGCGGAGATCCGGTCCGCAGCCTTGCAGATGCGCCCGGCGCGGCCCTCAGGCGCCGCAAAGGCGGCGGCATATTCCTCCCGCAGGTCGGCGGGCAGCATCTCCAACAGGCGGGTGCTGGCCACAGCCTCCACCCGGTGGTAGGCCTCCTCGATCTCGGGGTTGAAATATTTCACCGGGGTGGGCAGGTCGCCGGTGAGGATCTCGCTGCAGTCGTGATACAGCGCGTGCATCACCGCCCGGGCGGTATCCACCGGCTGGCCCAGCCGCCGGCTGGCGATGGCGCACAGGGCGTGGGTGATGACGGCGGTTTCCAGCGAATGCTCGCTGAGGTTCTCCTCCCGGCTGGAGCGCATCAGCCCCCACCGGCGGATGTACTTCATGCGGGAAAGCATGGCGTAAAAACGGTTCTCTTTCATTCATTCTTCTCCTCCTCGGCAGGCGGCGGAGACCTCTGCCGTCCCCCACCGCCCGCTCAGATAACGGCGGCCGATCCCCTCCAGCACCCGGCCCAGCCAGTAAGGGGTGCAGCCGTATTTACGGGCCAGGGCGGCCCGGGGCATCCCCCTGCCGCACCAGGTCCCACAGCAGCGCCTGCTGCCACCGCGGCAGCCCGATCTCCGCGCCGCCGGCTTCTGCCGGGCCCGATCCGGGCTGTACCGCCTTTATCATAGCAGAAAGCGCGCCGTTTGTCGAAAAAACTTTTCCCCCGCCCAGGCCCGGTTTTTTTGCGGGAGGGAATGTTTTGCCGGGAAAAATATGCTATAATATCCGCGTAGCTCCGCCCGCGCCCGAAAACCGGGCTGCGCCGCCCCACGGCGTCCCGGCGGCCGGCAGCCCACTTTAAGCCAAGAAAGGATGATTTGCACACCATGAGCCAGAAAAAAGCCCTGCCGAACTGGGCCAAGGCCTTTTTGATCAACCTGTTGCTGGCGGCGATCCTGTTTTTGCCCTTTATGATCTACAACGGGGGGTATTTTACCTTTTACGGGGATTTCAACGTCCAGCAGATCCCCTTTTACCGGCTGGCCCACGACGCGGTGCGCTCGGGCAGCTTTTTGTGGAACTGGGAGACCGACCTGGGGGTCAATTTCATCGGTTCCTACAGCTTTTATCTTTTGTTCAGCCCCTTTTTCTGGCTGACGCTGCCCTTCCCCTCCTGGATGGTGCCCTATCTGATGGGGCCGCTGCTCATGCTCAAAATCGCCTGCATGGGGCTGACCGCCTACTTCTATCTGCGCCGCTTTGTGCGGGATGACCGCTATGCGGTGTTCGGCTCGATGCTGTACGCCTTTTCCGGCTTTACGGTATACAACATCTTCTTTAACCATTTTCTGGATGTGATGGTGTTTTTCCCGCTGATGCTCATCGCCCTGGAGGAGCTGGTGGAGCATGGCCGCAAGGGCGTCTTTGCGCTGGCGGTGTTCTTAAACGCCATTGTCAACTACTGGTTCTTCATCGGCGAAGTGGTGTTTGTGGTCTTATATGTGTTTATCCGGTGGCTGAGCCCCGGCTGGAACATGAACCTGAAAAAATTCTTTCTCATCGCGCTGGAATCCATCCTGGGGGTGGGGCTGGCGGCGGCGGTGCTGATCCCGTCGGTGCTGGCCATCCTGGGCAATCCCCGCACCACGGCGGACAACCTGCTCTCCGGCTGGAACTTCTGGTTCTACTCCAACAGCGAGCGCATCCCCGCCATCCTCCAGAGCTTCCTCTTCCCGCCGGAGCTGCCCAGCCGGCCCAACTTCTTCCCCAACCACGGGGCAAAATGGTCCTCCCTGGCGGCGTGGCTGCCGCTGGTCTCCATGAGCGGGGTGCTGGCCTTTGTGCTGACCAAGCGCCGCCACTGGCTCAAGCGGATGATCTGCGTACTGTTCTTTATGGCGCTGTTCCCGGGGCTCAACAGCATTTTCATCGCGCTCAACAATTCCTACTACACCCGGTGGTTCTACATGCTGGTGCTGCTGATGGCGCTGGCCACCATCATCGCCCTGGAGCGGCGGGAAATCCCCCTCGGGCGGGGCTTCGCCTGGACCGCCTTCCTCACGGTGTTCATCATCGCGGCGGTGGGGCTGACGCCGGTCAAAACAGTGGAGGAGGATACGGCCACCTGGTCCCTGGGGCTGGAGGCTTATCCTGACCGCTTCTGGATCTACTCCCTCATTGCGGTGCTCTCGCTGATGCTCACCTACCTGCTCATCCGCCGGCGGCGCTCGCCCGGCTTTCTGCGCTCCATGACCGTGGCCTGCTCCTTTATTATTGTGACCTCGTCGCTGACCTTCCTCGGATATGGGATGGCCCACTCCAACTGGCCCTCCTATATCATCGGCACGGGCATCGAGGGCCGCCAGAAGCTGGACCTGCCCGACGAAGGCTTTGTGCGCAGCGATTTTTATGAGGCGATGGATAATATGGGCATGTTCCTGGGGCTGCCCAACATCCAGGCCTTTCACAGCATTGTGCCCGTTTCCATCATGGAGTTTTATCCCGAGGTGGGGGTCAAGCGGGATGTTTCCTCCAAGCCGCAGGCGGATTATTACGCTTTGCGCAGCCTGCTGAGCGTCAAATGGCTGTTCATCCCGACGGATGAGGAGGAGCAGTCCCCCATGCCGGGCTATGAATACTACGACACCCAGGATAACTTCAACATCTACGAAAACCTCAACTACCTGCCCATGGGCTTCGGATACGACCTCTACTTCACCCGGGACCAGCTGGAGGCCACCCCCACCGACCTGCGCCATCTGCTGATGATCCGCGGGGTGATGCTGGAGGAGGACGCCATCCAGCGCAACGCGGATATCCTCGAGCCCATCCAGCGCATCACCTCCACCAACCTGACCTACGACGATTACGAGCTGGACGTGCAGGACCGCCGCAGCGCCACGGCGGAAAATTTCACCGTCACCAACACCGGCTTCACCGCCGAGGCCAATCTGGAGGAGGACACCCTGCTCTTTTTCAGCGTGCCTTATGACGAGGGCTGGTCCGCCGCCATCAACGGGGAAGAGGCCGTCATCGAACGGGGCAATATCGGCTTTATGGCGGTCCGGGTACCGGCGGGCCACAGCGAAATCACCTTCACCTACCTGACCCCCGGCCTGGTGCCCGGCGCCATGGTCTCGCTGGGCAGCCTGATTTTGCTGGCGCTTTACTGGCTGATCTGCCGGATCGTCTCGCCCCGCGCCCGGCGCCGCAGCGGCTTCACCGCCCAGGATCTGGAAAATTACAAGCGCAGCCGCGGCCTGGGCGGCCAGCTGCACTTTGACCCCGGCGCCCCCGCCGGGCAGCAGCCTGCGCAGCCGGGCGGGCAGATCCTGATCCCTGAGGACCTGCCCCAGGGCAGCTTCCTGGATTATCTGGAGGAGCCGGAATCCCCGCCGCCGGAGCAGAAATAAGAAAAAAGCCTCCCGGCCGGGAGGCTTTTTTGCTGCCCCTCTGGACGGCGGCCCGTCTTTTTGCTAGAATAATCCTGTATCTGACATCTTGTGAAGGAGGCTCCCCCGTGAAAATCAGACACTTTATCCGCCTGGCGCTGGCCGGCGCCCTCTGCTGCAGCATGATGATCGGCGCTGCCGCCCAAACCGCCGCCCCGGCCTCTGCTGCCGCCTCATCCCTGACGGCGGAAAGCTGGGCCCTGAGCCGCCTGCCGGATTATGGGCAGGAGCTGTTCACCAGCTTCCGCAGCCAGATGCGGGAGTACACCTACCAGCCCACCGCCAAGCTGGCCTGCACGGTGGAGCAGGCCGGCGGCATCTTTGACGAGCTGATCACCCTGCTGCGCAAGCAGTGCCCCGAGCTGTTCTGGCTGGGCTATGGGAACCATCATTATTCCATCCAGCACAGCAGCATGGTGATGACCTACACCCCCTCCTACGAGAGCGCCTACCTTTCCGGCGGGGGGCTGAACATCACCCTGATCCAAAGCACCCAGGCCCAGATCGACCAGGTGGTCGCCCAGATCGGCGTGGGGGAAACCACCTATGAGACGGTGAAACAGTTCAACGCCTGGCTGGCCGGCCAGGTGCGCTATTCCTACGAGTTCGGCAATTCCCACTCCTATGAGATCACCGGCCCCTTCCTGCAGAAAAAATCCCTCTGCGAGGGCTACGCCAAGGCCTTTAAATACCTGTGCGACCGGGCGGGCATCGACTGCGTCATGGTCTCCGGCAAGGGGATCATGAACGGCGTCGTCTATGACCACGCCTGGGATTATGTGAAGATGGACGACGGCCAGTGGTACCTGGTGGACCCCACCTGGAACGCCCTGAACGTGGGCGCGGCCAAGGAACGGTGGTTCTTATTGGGCAGCGGCGCCGTGGTCAACAATATGACGCTGCTCACCTCCCATGCGCCGGGCCGGGCGGATTATTACCCCACCCTGGCGGTGGAAAACTACACCCCTGCCGCCTGAGCCGCGGCTGAGCGCTTCCCCGACGGGAGGCGCTTTTTTCTTTTCCCGGCAGCAAAAAAGCGCCGGGGCTGCCGGCGCTTGGGGAGGGAAGGCGTTTTTACAGGTCCATGGGGGAGATTTCATAGCCCTGGGCGCGCACATAATCGATAAAATCGCCTAAAATCTGCGCATTTGTCGCCGAAACCGCGTGCAGCAGGTAGATCGCCCCCGGATGCAGGGCGGCGGTCACCTTGGCATAGGCGGTGTCGGGGTCCATCTGGTTGTTGGGGTCCCAGTCGGCGTAGGCGTAGCTCCAGAACAGGCTGGTATACCCCAGCGACTGGAGCATCTCCAGGTTCTGCTCGCTGAACACCCCTTCGGGGAAGCGGAAATACTCCATCTCATAGCCGAACTGCTCCTTGACCAGGTTGTGCAGGGTTTTGATATCCTCGGCGCCCTCCTCCGCCGTGGCCTCGGGGAAATTGAGGTGCTGGTCGCTGTGGCTGCCCACCACATGGCCCTCGTCGATCATCCGCTGGATGAGCTCGGGGTTCTGGCGCACATAGCCGCCGGTGACAAAGAACACCGCCGAAACGTCCTTTTCCTTGAGGACATCCAGAATATCGTCGGTGTAGCCGTTCTCGTATCCCTCATCAAAGGTCAGATAGACCTTCTTCTCGTTGGGCGCGATGAAATAGGCGTCATATTGGCCGTACTGCTCCTGCAGGCCCTCGCAGGCGATGGGGCGGTTATCCTCATTCATCTGGGTGGAGGGGCCCCAGGTCACCGGCTCGCCGGAAAGCCGGGCAATGGCGTCATAATCCAGCGAGATGGCGTTGATATCCGGGCGGCTTTCCTCCGGCTGGGAGGATTCCTCCTCAGGCTCCTCCGGCTCCTGCGGCAGGGAGGAGGAGCTCGGCGGCTCCGGCACGGAAGAAGAGGGCTCCGGCAGGGAGGAGCTTTCCAGCTGGGTGCGGTCGGTGCAGCCGGGCAGGATCAAAGAAATGAGGCAGGCTGCCGACAGGGCAGCCGCCAGAAGCGACATTTTTTTCATGGGGTAAGATTCCTTTCTGGCGAGAGACTTCCGCCGCTTGTATTGTAACATGAAACCTGTCGAAACAAAAGAGGTTCCCTGCCGTTATCTTGTCAGAAAAACGCCGGAAAATACCCGCCGCGCCCAGGCGAAAAAATCCGCCCCGGCCAAATTTTGACAGGGCGGCGGTTTTTGCATTGATTTCCGGCGGGCGGGATGGTATAGTGAAAGCAGTACTGCATCTGCGGCAAAGGAGCTGACGCAAATGGATACTTCAAAACGCCCCCGCACCTTCCTGGGCATCCCGCTGAAGGAATGGGCCCTGATGAATTTCGGCACCATCCTGGTGGGCATCGGCGTTTATTTCTTCAAATTCCCCAACCACTTCTCCACCGGCGGCGCGGACGGCCTTTCCATCCTGCTGGCCAGCCTGATCCCCGGCGTCACCCCCGGCACCCTGGTGCTGGTCATCAACCTGGTGCTGCTGGCAGTGGGCTTTTTGGTGCTGCACCGGGCCTTCGGGCTGAAAACCGTCTACTGCGCGCTGCTGCTCTCCCTCATGACCCGCGGGCTGGAGATTCTCGTCCCCATGTCCGGTCCCATGACCGACCAGCGCCTGCTGGAGCTGTTTTTCGCCATGCTGTTCCCCGCCATCGGCGGGGCGATCCTGTTCAACATCGGCGCCTCCACCGGCGGCACCGATATCATCGCCATGATCCTCAAAAAATTCACCAGCCTGGATATCGGCAAGGCCCTGCTCTGCTCCGATGCGGTCATCGCCAGCTCCGCCCTGGTGATTTTCGATGTGGAAACGGGGCTGTTCTGCCTGCTGGGCCTGCTCATCAAATCCACCCTGGTGGATTATGTGATGGAAAATATCAACCTGCGTAAGGTGTTCCTCATCGTCACCACCAAGCCGGAGGAGATCTGCGAATTCATCAACGAGGACCTGCACCGCGGCGCCACCATCTGGGAGGCCACCGGCGCCTTCACCGAGGAGCGCCGCTGGGTCATCCTGGCCGCCATGCGGCGCATGCAGGCGGCCCAGCTGCGCCAGCAGATCAAAAAAGTGGACCCCCACGCCTTTATTGTGCTGACCAATTCCAGCGAGATTGTGGGCAAGGGCTTCCACGCCTTTTAGGCCGCCCTTTCCCCGTCAAAACCGCGACCCGGCTGCGGGCACCGCCCGGCCGGGCGTTTTTTCTGTTTGAAAGAGAGGAATCCGCCATGACCACCCATCAGATCGTCGAAGAAATGCTCGCCCACAACCGCCGCTTTGTGCAAAACCGGGAGTACGAGCGCTTTTCCACCAGCAAATACCCGGATAAGAAAATCGCCATCCTCACCTGCATGGATACCCGCCTGGTGGAGCTGCTGCTGGCGGCTTTGGGGATCAAAAACGGCGACGTCAAGCTGATCAAAAACGCCGGCGGCCTGGTCACCGGGCCCTTTGACAGCGCGGTGCGCAGCCTGCTGGTGGGCATTGTGGAGCTGGGGGTGGAGGAGGTGATGGTCATCGGCCACACCGACTGCGGCGCCGGGCACATCAACGCCGAAAATATGATCCGGCACCTGATCGAAAGGGGCGTCTCGCAGGATCATATCGACATGATGCGCTACTGCGGCATCAATTTTGAGAAATGGCTGCGGGGCTTCGACTCGGTGGAAGAGAACACCGCCGAAACCGTCGAGATGCTGCGCCGCCATCCGCTGATGCCGCCGGATGTGACCATCCGGGGCTATGTGATCGATTCCGTCACCGGCCAGGTGCGCCCGCTGGAGCGCTGACGGATGAAAAGAACTGGAGGAAGCTGAACCATGGGGCACAGAATCGCCTTCTGCGGGCTGGACTGCGAGGCCTGCGACGCCTATCTGGCAACCATCCGCGACGACCAGGCCCTGCGGGAAAAGACCGCCCGCCTCTGGGCCGAGCTCAACCAGGCCCCCATCCTGCCGGAGCATATCAACTGCACCGGCTGCCGGGGCGGCGGGGTGAAAACCATCTTCTGCCAGCAGCTCTGCGCCATCCGCCGGTGCGCGCTGCAGCGGGGCGTGCCCAGCTGCGGCCGCTGCCCCGAACTGGAACGCTGCGCCGAGCTCGGCCGGTTTTTCCAGCAGAACCCCCAGGCCAGGCAAAACCTGGAAAATGAGCGCCGGGGCGCGCCCCCCGCCGGCGGCCGCAAAGGCTGAGAAAGCCCTCTGCCCGCCGAAATCCGGCGCAGCGAAGCATAAAAAAGAACCGGGGAACGCCCCGGTTCTCTTATTTTGCGCAAAGGCTTTTATTTGTACCAGTCCTCATGGACCACGTTGTAGGAGACGCTGTCGTCATCCAGCTTTTCATCGCTCAGGCGGGGCGTGGAAGAAACGCTCTCATCCGTCTTGATATACTCCGGCTCCTCCTCATAGGTCACCCCGGAGGATTTGGCAAACAGATTGCCCACCTCGCCGGTGCCCAGAATCGCCGTCTGGTCATAGCAGGTGACATTCTCCACCCGGCTGCCCTTGGTCACCGAAAGGTTGGTGGGCAGGTAGGTGGAAATATTCTCCACCTTGGCGTTGTTGAGGGTCACATTCAGATATTTGCTGGTGGCGCTGCGCACCGTCACATTCTGATAGGCGCCGGCATCCTCGGCCAGCTTTTCGCACCAGAGGAAGGCGTCGGTGTTGAGCAGCACATTCTCGATGGTGGTATCCCCGATGGCGTAAAGGTTGACGCTGCCGTCATACCGGCCAGTGATGCCGGCCACCTGGCAGTCGGTCATCTTGACCCGGGCGCCGGTGTAGACATAGATGTTGCCGGTGACGGTGACGTTTTCCAGCCGGACGATCTGGGTGTTGACCTCGGGGCGGATAAACAGGTTGTAGATCACCTTGTTTTTCAGCTCCACGCCGCCCTTCTCGATGACCACCTGGCGGTAGGTGCCCTCTTCCTCATAGGTGCCGGCCTCGCTGATGGTCAGGTAGTGATTGCACTGGGCGGGGTCCACCAGGGCGGAGCTGGAGGCCGTCTGGGTAATCACCTGGATCTGCGGCTCCTCTTCGGCGGCCGCGGGGATGGAACACAGCCCCAGGCCCATCAGCGCGGCAGCTGCCAGGGCGGCGGCGCGCAGGGCGGGCTTGCGATCACGGTATTTCATAAAACTTCCCTCCCGGAAATGGTAATGATTCCTATTTTAGGGTTCCAAACCCATTTTAGCACAATCATTCTGAAAAATACAAGGGAAAGCGCGAAAAATCCCTATTTTTGTGCAAAAATTCCGCCGCTTGCAATCAGTTAATACCAGGAGTATAATAGGGGGCGGCTTTCGCCGCTATTTCTTTCTTTTCTAGGAGGATTCCCCATGCAGACTTCCCGCCCGCCGCTCTTGCGCACCAACCTGGATACCAACCTGCTCAAGCTGGTGGCCATCCTCTCCATGACGCTGGATCACTTCGGCGCCGCGTTTTTCCCCGGGGCGCCCTGGATGCGCTGGATCGGGCGGATGGCCTTCCCCCTCTTCTGCTACTGTATGACGGTGGGGATGCTTTATACCCATGATATCAAGCGGTATCTGGGCCGGCTGGGGGCGTTTGCCCTGATCAGCCAGCCCTTCTGGATTCTGGCTTTCAACTCCCAGGATTTCCTGGGCAATCTATTCAACTTCAATATTTTCTTCACCCTTCTGGTCAGCCTCTTCGCCGTGTGGAGCTTTAAAGAGGGCAAGTGGGTTTTGTTCGCGGCGGGGGTGCTGCTGCTGGCCTTTGTGAATTTTGACTATTCCTACGGCGGGGTGGTGCTGATGCTGATCTTTTACCTCTGCCGCAGCCATCCGGCGCTGGGCGCCGCCCTTTACACGCTGGATTATCTGCCCGCCCTGTGGGGCGGCAGCCTGGAGGACCCCACCAGCCTGGTCGTCGGCGGCCATGCGGTGGGCTTTGAGATCTTTGCCCTGCTGGCGCTGCCGCTGATCTACCTAAAAACCGGCAGCGGGCTGCGCATCCCCAAGTGGTTCTTCTACTGCTACTATCCCGCCCACCTGGCGGCGATCTTCCTCATCCGGCTGGCGCTGGGCGCCGCCTGGGCCTAACGCAGGGTGTCTATCCTCCGCTGCAGCCGCAGCAGGAACTCCGCCGCCTGGGCGCCGTCCATCTGGACATGATGGAACTGGAAGGAGACGGGCAGCTGCCAGGCCAGGCCTTTGCGGCGGCATTTGCCCCAGAAGAGAAAGGGGTTGGGATAGCTCTCCCCGGCGTAAAAATTGACCACCCCGTCGATCTCGCACGCCGCCAGCGCCGAGGTGCCGATGACCATGCACGCCTGCGACAGGTCGTGCATCCGGCCGCTCTGCTGCGCCTGGCGGGTCAGGCGGCGGTAATCCCGGGCAAAGCGCCCCAGGCTGCGGGAAAACGGCACGTCGCAGGTGGTGATGCCCCCGCCCGGCAGGGCCACCACCGTATCCACCGCCAGGCGGTCATAGCGCGCCAGCCCGCCCCCATCCGGCAGGAGGTAAAACTCCTCCATGCCGGCGGCGGCGCAGCCGATGCACCAGCACATCAGCAGATGAAGCCCCAGCCCATGCCGCCGGCCAAACCGCCGCAGAGCGGTGACATCCAGCGTCTTAAGGATGGTCACCATGGGCATGGGGGCGTCCTTCCACAGCTGCCAGGCCTGGGCGCGGGCGGTGGCTTCGGGGTGCACTTGCTGTTTCATACGGAATTCCCCCTTCTTATTTGATCAAATGGGAAAAAACGCCCTGCGGCAGCTTCTGGCCGCAGGGCTTGTTTGATTCTGTCCTTCAGCGGCGGGGGTCCACCAGCGGCAGGGAGCGCAGATACTCCACAATGCCGCGGCTGGTGAGGGGGCCGTCATAATCGAGGAAATGCTCCCGCTCGCTGATATGCTCCAGATAATGGGCGTCGGAATTGGTGAGGATGGGGTAGCGCTCCTCCAGCCCCAGGTGGCCGAAGCGGGCCCGCAGCCGCTCCCGGCAGCGCACCTCCAGCAGGGAAAAATAGCACTCCTCCGGGATGTCGCCCAGGATGGGCAGCAGGCCGTTGGCCTCCTTCTCAATATGAGCGGGGAAGGCAAAGCCCCCGTAATGGTTGACGATGTGGGGCAGGTCCACAATGGAGATGCCGGTGGCGGGCAGCAGCAGCTCGGGGATTTCCCCCAGGATCTGGTCCTGGGCGTCCAAAAGGTACTGGTGGCCGAAGATCTCCGGCCGGTTGGGGATCTTTGCCCGCCGGGCGGCCACAAACTGCTCGAAATACCAGGCGCTGTCCAGATCCGGCATGAGGCAGATGACGTGGATCTCCTCCGAGGTGGTCAGCTCCATGGCCGGGATCACCAGCACGCCGCAGCTTTCCCCCACCTGGACGGCGGCCGCGGCGTTGCGGGTGGTGTTGTGGTCGGAAAGGGCGATCACGTCCAGTTCTTTCAGCATGGCCATGTGCACCAGGTTGTTGACCGTCATATCGTCATCCCCGCAGGGGGAAAGGCAGGAGTGGATATGCAGGTCATAGCCCAGGCGGCTCACGGCGCCGCCTCGATGAGGCTGCCGATGCGCCGGGCCGTCTCATAGATGGGTTCCTCGCTGGCAAGGATCGCCAGGCCCTGCTCCTGCGCTTTGGCCAGGGCCTGTTCATCCGGGCGGGCGCCGTCGGCCAGCACCACGCAGGCGCAGTCCGCCAAAAGGCACACCGCCATGGTGTTCACGTTGCCCATGACGGTGACCCAGGCGCTGTCCTCCGGGGCGCGGCTCATGGCCCAGCTGAGCAGGTCGCAGCAGTATACGCAGCGCACCTGCCGCCCGCCGTCGCCACAGAGCATTTCCAGATGCGCCTGTTCACAAAGTTCCCGCAGGGTAAGGGGCATGGCTCATTCCTCCTGTCTCTCTTCTTCCTCCTCGCCGGGCATATTGTCGGCCAGGCGGCTCATCTCCTGGGTGATGGATTGCAGATAGGCCCGCTGCACATAAATACAGGCCATCTCGGTGTTGAAGCCCCGCACAATATCCTCCGCCAGGGCCCGGCAGCTGGGCGCCCCGCAGGAGCCGCAGTCGATGCCGTACAGGCGGCTCTCGATCTCCTCCATGCGGCGCAGTTTCTCAATGGCCACCGAAACATCCGGGTCCAGCTGCATGACCGGCACAAACTCGATGGCGTGGTCGAAGAACATCTCCTGGGGCACCGGCCCCGGGTCGCGGCGGTACACCGGCTTGAAGCGGGAAAGCCGCTCCAGCTTGGTCTTGGCCACATAGGGGTTTTCCACATTGAGCACGCCGCCCACGCAGCCGCCGCTGCAGGCGTTGAGCTCCACAAATTCCACGTCGCCCAGCTGGTCATCCTCCATGGATTCCAGCACGCGGATGACATTCTCGATGCCGTCCGCCGCCAGGTACTGGTCGTGGGCCAGGGCGTCCGCCTCGCCGCCGCTCTGCCCCCAGCGGATGCCGATGCGCCCCGCCGTCTGCTGCCGGGGGGCCGCCTCGCTGCCGGGCTTCATCACCCGCAGCAGCTGGGAGTAGATCTCATGGGCGGCCACCACGCCGTCCACGGCGCAGCTTTCCACCCCGATGGGCATTTTCACCGCGGTGACCTTGGCCGGGCAGGGGGAAATAAAGATGGCGCCGATCTTCTCGGGGGGCAGGCCGGTCTTTTTGACCGCCTCGGCCTTGGCCAGCTGGGCGGCCACCTCCATGGGGGCCCGCACCGGCAGCACATGGGGCAGCAGCTCCGGGAAACGCACCCGGATCAGCCGCACCACCGCCGGGCAGGCGGAGCTGATGACCGGCTTGGGCAGGCCGCCCTTTTCCAGCAGGGTGCGGGTGATATCGCTGACATACTCGGCGGCGCGGGCCACCTCGTACACCGCGTCAAAGCCGATCTGCAAAAGGGCGTCCAGCACGATATCCACCCGGTCCAGGTGGTTGAACTGCCCGTACAGGCTGGGCGCCGGCAGGGCGATGGTATACTCAAAGCGGTCCAGGATGGAAAGGGGATCGTAGACCGCCTGCTTGGCATGGTGCGGGCAGATGCGGATGCACTCGCCGCAGTCGATGCAGCGCTCCTTGATGATCTTGGCCTTGCCGTTCTGCACCCGGATCGCCTCCGTCGGGCAGCGCTTGACGCAGTTGATGCAGCCCTTGCAGAGCTTGCGGTCTAGCGTGACCGAATGGAAGAAACTCTCCATGTCAAAGCCTCCTTTCCGGGGCGGGAATCATGCCTTGTTCAGATATACCGTCATGGTGATGGTGGTGCCCCTGCCCACCTCGGTATCGATATGCATTTCGTCGGTATATTTTTTCATATTGGGCAGGCCCATGCCCGCCCCGAAGCCCATGCTGCGCACCTCGGCGGACGCGGTGGACCAGCCGTTCTGCATGGCCTTTTCCACATCCGGGATGCCGGGGCCGTGGTCGGTGAGCACCATGGTCACCGCATCCGGCGTGACGGAAAGGTCGATATGCCCGCCCCCCGCGTGGATGACCATGTTGATCTCGCCCTCATACATGGCGATGGCCACATTGCGCACCACCGCCGGGCTGATGCCCAGCTTTTTGAGGGCGCGCTTGGTGGCGCTGGAGGCCTCGCCGGCGTGGGTGAAATCATCCCCCGGCACCTCATAGCTCATCTGCAGGATGTTCACGGCGCCTCACACCCGCCTCTCAGCCCGTGCTCATACAAAAGCCCGCAGGCTGTGAACAGGCGGTAGGGGGTGGAAAGCAGGGCGATGCCCCGCTCCTCGGCCAGCTCGATGATGGTGTCATCCGGCCGCTTGCCCCGCACAAAAACGATGCAGACCATATCCATCATCTCGGCGGTGCGCACCACCTGGGGATTGATCAGCCCGGTGAGCAGCACGGACTGATCCTTCACAAAGGCCAGCACGTCGCTCATCATATCGCTGCCGCAGGCGGTATGGACCTCCCGGTCCGGGTCTCCCTCACAGTAGACCTGCGCCTTCAGAATCTGGCGGATGTCGCTTACAGTCATGGATGATTCCTCCTCAATCATTCAGAACGGCCCCCAGGCAAGGGGCATCTGCCCTTATTATAGCGGCAGCAGAGGGGAAAATCAATTCCACTAAAATAGTATAAGAAAGCGGTTTTTTGGCAATTTTTCAAAATTTTGCAAAGTAGCCTGGTCAAACATCGTCATAATGATGTATTTTTATACGAAGCTGCTGTGCGGACTGCTGAAAAACTGGGCAAACAGTAGATTTTTTAAGGGTTTTCTGGTATAATTAGCCCACTGTCTGTAAGGAGAAAAATTTTTTACCGGCGGTGTGTTAAATTTATAACAGGTCAATCAGAAGCCACAGTTACAAGGAGGATCACAAATGGCCACAACCACAAAACGCGTCCCCTTCCAGGGCACGGCGGAACAGCAGGGCAAGCTGCTGGAAATGATCGCCGCGCACAAAGACCAGCCGGGCGCACTGATGCCGGTGCTGCAGCAGGCGCAGGAGATTTACGGCTACCTGCCGCTGGAAGTGCAGCAGATCATCGCCGACGAGCTGGAAATCCCGCTGGAAGAGGTCTATGGCGTCGCCACCTTTTACTCGCAGTTTTCGCTGTATCCCAAGGGGCGGTACAAAATCTCCGTCTGCCTGGGCACCGCCTGCTATGTCAAAGGTTCGGGCGATATTTTTGAGCAGCTGTGCAGCCGCCTGGGCATCCGCGGCGGGGAATGCACCAGCGACGGCAAGTTCTCGCTGGAGGCCTGCCGCTGTATCGGCGCCTGCGGCCTGGCCCCGGTGGTCACCGTCAACGAGGACGTCTTCGGCCGCCTGACGGTGGAGGATGTGGATAAGATCCTTGCGAAATACCGGGACGCTTAAGGGATGCAGGAGCTTTCGCTGAATGTGCTGGATGTCGCCGAAAACTCCATCCGGGCGGGGGCGACGCTGGTCACCATCACCCTGACGGAGGACCCGGCGCGGGACCTGCTGGCCATCTCCATCGAGGATAACGGCTGCGGCATGACCGCCGAACAGCTCCGGCAGGTGACCGACCCCTTTTATACCACCCGCACCACCCGCAAGGTGGGCCTGGGGGTGCCGCTCTTTAAAATGGCGGCGGAGATGACCGGGGGGGAGTTTTCCATCGATTCCCAGCCGGGCAGGGGGACCCGCATCTGCGCCAGCTTCGGCCTCGGGCACGTGGACCGCATGCCCCTGGGGGACATGACCGGCACGGTGCTGAGCCTGATTCAGCTGTGCCCGCAGGTGGATTTCTGCTACCGCGTCGCTAGGGCGGGGGGCAGCTATGAGATCGATACCCGGGAATACCGCCAGGTGCTGGGGGAGATCCCCCTGTCGGAGCCTCAGGTGCTGGCGTTTATCCGGTCGCAGATAGAAGAGGAAGAGCAAAGAATTACCTGCTGATCGCCTCGGCAGGACATCATTTGGGAGGAAACGGAATGAAAAGTTTAGCAGAGCTTCAGGCGCTGCGGGATCAGATGAAGCAGCAGATCGGCGTGCGGGATGACGCAGAGAGCAACATCCGCGTGCTGATCGGCATGGGCACCTGCGGCATCGCAGCCGGCGCCCGCCCGGTGCTGGCCGCCTTCAGCCAGGAGCTGGAAACCCGGAAGCTGACCAATGTCACCCTGGCCCAGACCGGCTGCATCGGCCTGTGCCAGTATGAGCCCATTGTGGAGGTCATCCTGCCCGGGCAGGAGAAGGTCACCTATATCCGCGTCACGCCGGAGAAGGTCTCCCGCATTGTGTCGGACCACATCGTCAACGGCAACATTGTGGAAGAATACACCATCGGCGGCATTAAATAAGCAGAGGAGGAAACAGACGTTATGTATCGTTCCCACGTACTGGTCTGCGGTGGTACCGGCTGCACCTCCTCAGGCTCTCAGCGCATCATCGACGCGCTTGACAAAGAACTGAAAAACTTCGGCCTGACCGAGGAGGTCAAGGTCATCAAGACCGGCTGCTTCGGCCTGTGCGCCCTGGGGCCCATTATGATCGTCTATCCCGAGGGGTCCTTCTACTCCATGGTCAAGGAGGAGGACATCCACGAAATCGTGTCGGAGCATCTGCTCAAGGGCCGCATTGTCAAGCGCCTGCTCTACTCCGAGACGGTCCACGAGGATAAGGTCAAGAGCCTCAACCACACCGATTTCTACAAAAAGCAGCTGAGAATCGCGCTGCGCAACTGCGGCGTCATCAACCCGGAGGATATCCGGGAATACATCGCCTACGACGGTTATCAGGCCCTGGGCAAGGTGCTCACCGAGATGACCCCCGACCAGGTCATCGAGACCATCAGGGCCTCCGGCCTGCGGGGCCGCGGCGGTGCGGGCTTCCCCACCGGGCAGAAGTGGAGCTTTGCCAAGGCCTCGGTCAGCGACCAGAAATACGTCTGCTGCAACGCCGACGAGGGCGACCCGGGCGCCTTTATGGACCGCTCGGTGCTGGAAGGCGACCCCCATGTGGTCATCGAGGCCATGGCCATCGCCGGCTATGCCATCGGCGCCAACCAGGGCTATATCTATGTGCGCGCCGAATACCCCATCGCCGTCAAGCGCCTGCAGATCGCCATCGGCCAGGCCCGGGAAAACGGCCTGCTGGGCAAGAACATCCTGGGCACCGGCTTTGACTTTGACCTGGATCTGCGCCTGGGCGCCGGCGCCTTTGTCTGCGGCGAGGAAACCGCGCTGATGACCTCCATCGAGGGCCACCGCGGCGAGCCCCGCCCCCGTCCGCCCTTCCCGGCGGTCAAGGGCCTGTTCGGCCAGCCCAGCGTGCTCAACAATGTGGAAACCTACGCCAACATCCCCCGCATCATCCTCAACGGGCCCGAGTGGTTCCGCTCCATGGGCACCGAGAAATCCGCCGGCACCAAGGTCTTCGCCCTGGGCGGCAAGATCCACAACACCGGCCTGGTGGAGGTCCCCATGGGCACCACCCTGCGGGAAGTGATTGAGGAGATCGGCGGCGGCATCCCCGGCGGCAAAAAGTTCAAGGCCGCCCAGACCGGCGGCCCTTCCGGCGGGTGCATCCCGGCGGAGCATCTGGACGTGCCCATCGATTATGACAACCTGATCGCCATCGGCTCCATGATGGGCTCCGGCGGCCTCATCGTCATGGATGAGGACAACTGCATGGTGGATATCGCCAAGTTCTTCCTGGA
>CAJFPC010000091.1 GCA_904398325.1 Candidatus Neoruminococcus faecicola
GGGGTTTCTTTTTTGCTTCAGCGGGCCTTCCCCGGGCTTGGCCGTCCGGCTGCCGCACCTCCTTCAGCTGTTTCGCTGCCGGCTTGTCGGCGCCTTCCTGTATGCGGAAGGACTCTTTTCACCGATCAAAAGCACCCCCGGCCGCGGCCGAGGGTGCTTGTTGCAGGGTTTATTCTTCTGGGGAGGCGGCTTCTTTAGCCGCTGCAGGCGCATCGAAGCCCAAAATCATCAGGATGGGCCCCAGCTCTTTTTCGTCCACCCAGTCCATAGCGCGGCCGGCAGCTTCCCGCAGGGCGGCCTGCCACGGGTCGGTGGAAGGGTCGCTGACGGCGGTTTTTTCCATGCGGCGGCAGAGCAGGCGGTCCATCCAGGTCATTTTCTCCACATTCCAACGGCCGCGGCAGTAGCAGAGGGGCAGGTTTTCCAGCCGGCCGCGCAGGTTTTTCTCCCGCAGCGCGTCATAGACCGCCGGGCTGAACGCCGACGCCCCCACCGCAAAGACCAGCACCTTTTTGCCTTCCAGCACGTTCCAGTGGCGCTTGAGGTATTCGATGCCGATAATCTGCCCGGCGTAGACGCCCCCGCCGTACAGGATATGCTCATATTCCTCCAGGGGCACGTCGCCGGCCTCCTTCACCGGCAGCAGGTCATAGCCGGTGCGCAGCGCCAGCATTTTGGCATAGGCTTCGGTGGCGCCATAGATGCTTTTATAAATAATGATGCCGGGTTTCATGGCGGATTCCCCCTTTTCGCGGATTGGTTCTGCTATCATGATACCATGTCCCGGGCCGGGGCGCAAGAGCCCTTGCATTGAGGGCCAAAGGGCGGTATACTGTCAGCAGAAAGGGGAGGATAGGCATGTTTGATTTCAAAAAGCCGAAGGGCTTGCAGGGCCCGCCGCCCGCGCCGGATGAGGAGGAGCAGCTGGGCCTTGCCGTGGGGCTTGCCGTCGGGATGCTGACCCAGATGGACCGGGAGAGCCCCGAGTACCAGATGTTCGCCAGCGGGCTGGCAGCCGCCGCGGCCCAGGAGGTGCTGGAGCGGCAAAAGCCTGCGCCGGCCCCCACCCTGCGCAGCCTGAGGGAGGCGGAGCAGGAGGAGCACGAAATCCGGCTGGCGGCCCTGTACATGCGCCGCAAGCGCCTGATGGAAGGGCAGCCCGCCCCCTTCGGCGGGGAGGAATGGCAGCGCTGGGAAGCGGTGATGGAGGACCTGGAGGAGCAGATCGCCCGGGAAGAACGCCTGGGCCCCGCTGCGGAGCAAACGCCTTGATTTTTGCCCCGTTTCATGATAAACTGGAAGAAAGTTTTGATTATTCAAAATTGATTTCACCATAAGAACCAGGAGGCCCCTATGAAAAAGATCATCGCAATCCCCGATTCCTTTAAAGGCTCCATTTCCTCCAGCGGCATCTGCCGGATTATGGAGCAGACCATCCACCAGTATTATCCCGACTGCCAGGTGCTCACCATCCCCGTGGCGGATGGCGGCGAGGGCAGCGTGGAGTGCTTTCTCACCGCCATGGGGGGAGAGCTGGTCAAAGAGAAGGTGGCCGGCCCCTATTTTGAAGAGATGGAGGGCT
The DNA here is from genome assembly GCA_904398325.1 of Candidatus Neoruminococcus faecicola. Classification (GTDB taxonomy): domain Bacteria; phylum Bacillota; class Clostridia; order Oscillospirales; family Ruminococcaceae; genus Neoruminococcus; species Neoruminococcus faecicola. Next base: position 1,583 of record CAJFPC010000091.1, read on the forward strand.
TTTACGGCCTGATCGACGGCGGCAGCACCGCCGTCATCGAGATGGCTGCCTGCGCCGGCCTGCCGCTGGTGCGCGGCAACAAGAACGCGACCAAAACCACCACCTACGGCGTGGGGCAGCTGCTGCTGGCGGCGGCCCGGCGGCCGGGGGTCAAAAAGATCATCGTCGGCCTGGGCGGCAGCAGCACCAACGACGCCGGCTGCGGCATGGCGGCGGCCTGCGGGGTGAAATTCTACCGCGGGGACGGCGAGGCCTTCACCCCGGTGGGCGGCACCCTGGGCGAGATCGCCAAAATCGACGCCAGCGGCCTGGAAGCCTGCCTGAAGGGCGTGGAGATCGTCACCATGTGCGATATCGACAACCCCCTCTACGGCGAAAACGGCGCCGCCTATATCTTCGCCCCCCAGAAGGGCGCGGATGAGGAGATGGTCCGGCAGCTGGATGCGGGCCTGCGGCATGTGGCCGCCCGCATGCAGGAGGACCTGGGCGTCCAGGTGGACAGCCTGCCCGGCGGCGGCGCGGCCGGCGGCATGGGCGCGGGCATGGTGGCCTTTTTCGGCGCACGGCTGGAGATGGGCATCCAGGTGGTGCTGGATACCGTTCATTTTGACGAGGCCGCCCGGGATGCCGACCTGGTCTTCACCGGCGAGGGCCGCATCGACACCCAGAGCCTGCGGGGCAAGGTGGTCATCGGGGTGGCCCAGCGGGCCAAAAAGATCGGCGTGCCGGTCATTGCGGTGGTGGGCGACATCGGCGACCAGATCGACGCCGCCTATGAGATGGGCGTTTCCGCCATCTTCAGCATCAACCGGGTGGCAAAGCCCTTCGATGAGGTGCGCCACCGCAGCCCGGAGGACATGCGCCTGACGATGGATACCATCATGAGATACACCCGGCTGCTGGACCGGTAAAACAGGAAATTTCAGGGAGGATTTTTCTCCCTGATTTTTTTCGCCCGCCGGGGCGGAAAAAGCTGGCAATCACGCATAAAATTAACAGAAAGAAACGATTTACTTTTCGCGGATCTGTACTATAATGAAGATAAAAGGCAAAAAGAAAGCATGAGGGCCGGTCACATGAAACAAAGGAGCATACCAATCCGGGGCCTGGCGCTGGCCGCGGCTGCGATGATGCTGGTGGGGTGGGTTTCCCCCGGCGCAGCGCGCACCGCCTATGCGCAGGGTTCCACGCAGGCACAGCTGGATCTGGGCCAGCTGTTCCGTTTCCCCGATTTTACCGCCCTGCAAGAGGCACTGCAGGCAGGCGGGCAGGATACCACCCCCGCGCAGCCAACCCAGCCGGAAACCCCGCCCGAACCGCAGCCGCCGGAGGACCCCGCCCCGGCGCAGAACCAGCCGCAGCCCGAACCGCAGCCGGAAGAGGAGCCGGCAGGCGTTTCGGACCGGCAGCCGGAAGAGGAGGCCTCCCGGCCGGAGACGCCGGAGGAGGAAGCGCCCCCGGAGGAAGAGGAGCCCGCCCAGCCGGAGCAGCCCGGCCCGGCGGACCTGGAGCAGATTGAGGATGACCCCTACACCGACATCTATCCCGACCCCAGGGAAGAAGTGGTGGGGGAAAACTTCCTGCCCGAGGTGGAGAAAGAGCTGCTGCAGCTGCACAACGCCGAACGGGAGCGCCAGGGCCTGGCGCCGCTGCGCTACAACGAGACGCTCAGCCGGGCGGCGCGCTACCGCTGCAAGGAGATGTATGAGAACGGGTATTTTGACCACCTGCGGCCGGATGGGAGCAAGTGGTCCACCGTGCTGGCGGAGGAATTCCCCTTAAGCTTTTTGGTGGCGGGGGAAAACCTGTGCATGGTCACCTATGAGCAGAACGGCTATGGGCATTTCCCCGCCCAGCGGTGGTTCGACCTCTGGGTGGAAAGCCCGGAGCATTATGAGAACATCCTCTACCCGGATTTCACCGACGTGGGCTTCGGGGTCTATTTCCAGGAGGTGGATGGGCAGTA
>CAJFPC010000092.1 GCA_904398325.1 Candidatus Neoruminococcus faecicola
AGCTTCAGCTGCACCGGCCACTGCCCCAGCTGGGAGGGGAGCTCTTCCCCCTCCGGGGCCGGCCGCTCCGGGGCAAAGCTGCGGGCCTGCGCCCCCGGGCAGCCGGCAAAGGCCTGGCCCCTGGCCCGCTGCACCGCCTGAGCGTCATAGGCGGGGGCCTCGCGCATCACAAAGCGGATGGCGCCGGTGGGGCAGGCGGGCAGGCAATCCCCCAGGCCGTCGCAGTAATCCTCCCGCACCAGGCGGGCCTTGCCCTGCACCATGGCGATGGCGCCCTCGTGGCAGGCGTCGGCACACAGGCCGCAGCCGTTGCATCTTTCCTCGTCGATTTCGATGATTTTTCTGAGCATACTGCTTCCTCCCTTTTGCTTGACAGGGTGATTATAATAGAAGCAGAAGAAATTTTCCGTTGCTTTTGCAACAGATGGGGAGGTTTTTGGAATGGAGGATTCCCTGCTGGCCCGGGCGCCTCTCTTTGACGGCCTGACCGCCCAGGAACAGGCCGAGGCGGTGCGCCGTCTGGGCAGCCGGCGGGTGCGCTGCCCCCGGGGGACTTTTTTGTGGCGGCAGGGCGAGGTGCCCGCCGGAGTGGGGCTGGTGCTGCAGGGCTCCTTCCACCTGGTGCGGGAGGATGTCTGGGGGCGCCGCCGCATTCTGGAGACCCTCTCCCCCGGCGACTGCTTTGGGGAGGCATACGCCTGCCTGCCCGGCACCCCGCTGGAGGTAGGCGTCTTTGCCGCCGCCGAGGCCGAGGCGCTGCTGCTCCGGCTTTCCCCGCAGGCGGGCGCCGGCGCCGCCTGGCAGGCGCGCCTGATGCAGAACCTGGCCCGGGTGCTGGCCGCCAAAAACCTCACCCTGACCCGCAAAATCCAGTATCTCTCCCAGCGCAGCCTGCGGGAAAAGCTGCTGGCCTATCTTTCCGCCCAGGCCATGGGCGCCGCTTCGCCGGAATTTGACATCCCCTTCGGGCGCCAGCAGCTGGCCGATTATCTCTGCTGCGACCGCAGCGCCCTGTGCCGGCAGCTTTCCCTGTTAAAAAAGGAAGGGCTGATCCGCTTTCGCAAAAACCGCTTCCAGCTGCTCGCCGACGCCCGCCCGGAGGATTTCTGACCCGGAAACCGGAAATTTTTCCCTGATTTTGTCGGTTTTTTAAGCGCAGTCTTAAAAAATTCAAGATTTTGTTACATTTACTATGGTATAATAGCCGCAGGAAAACGATTATAATTTTTATTTAGCCCCCGCGGGCAAACAAAAGGAGGAAAGGCGCATGCTCAAACGATACCGCTCCGTATCGGGCCGGGATTCCAACGGCTACCAGTACCGTTATGTCTACGACTGGGAGCAGGATACCTGCAAGGGCTGCACCTCCTTTGATTTTGTGCAGATCCCGCCCTCCTCGCTGGAGCGGATCTGGGTGCGCAAAACAGCCTCCTGCCTGGGGCTGACCATCATGATCTATTATCTGCTCTCATCGCTGCTGCCGTTATGTTTCGGCAGCCTGTTCAGCCGGCTGTTTACCGCGCTGCTGCCTGTCATTGGGTATTCCCCCGCGCTGATGAGCCTGGTCGGCTTTGTGTTCTATCAGCTGATCCTGCTGATTTCCGCCGTGGTGGCGCTCCTTGTGCCCACCCTGTTTTATGGCATGGCCATCGGCATCCCCTTCTCCAAGGCTTTCCCCACCCGGCGGGTGTCGCCGGGCCTGATGGGCCTGCATATGCTGGTGGGGCTGGGGCTGTGGGCCTTCACGGCGCTGCTGACCTTTTATATTGCGGCGATTTTCCCGCTGCCGCAGGGCGGAGGGCTGTTTTCCGGCCTGGCGCTGCCGGCCTGGTCGCCGGGGTTTGGCATCTCGCTGGTTTTGGTGGTGGTGCTGCCCTCCCTGATCGGGGTGCTGGTATTCCAGGGGGTGCTGCTGCAGAGCCTGCGCCGCTTCGGCGACGGATTGGCGGTGCTGCTTTCCGCCTTTATCTACGCGGTAATACAGCTGGATTTCCGCCAGGTGCCGGCCTTATTTCTGATGGGGATTTTTTTGGGCTATGTGGTGCTGAAAAGCGGCTGCATCTGGGTGGCGGCAGCCCTCTCGCTGATGATGAACCTGCTGTGGGCGCTGATGCAGTTTCTGCCCAGCGTTTTTCCCGAGGCGGCCACCCTGCTGATCACCGAATCGGCTATGATCCTCTGTCTGTTGGCGGGGCTCATCGGGCTGATCTTTCTGGCGCGGCGGGATGAGCGCATCTTTCAGCTGCACCCCTCCAAAACCTGCCTGAGCAGCCGGGGCAAGTTTGCCATCATCTTCTCCAACCCGGCATTTTTGGCGGCGATGGTCCTCACCGCCGTGCTGTATTTTTATCCCCTCTGAGCCGGAAAAAGGAGGCCGCCGAATGCGCAGCGAAGACGAAAAATGGATGAAGCTGGCCCTTTCGGCCGCCAAAGAAGCCGCCCTGGCGGGGGAAATCCCCGTGGGGGCGGCTTTGGTGCGTCGGGGGAAGCTGCTGGCCCTGGGGCAGAACCGGCGGGAGGCGCTCCGCTCCCCCCTGGGCCACGCGGAGATCGAAGCCATCGAGGCCGGCTGCCGCACCCTGGGCAGCTGGCGGCTGGAGGGCTGCACCCTCTATGTGACGCTGGAGCCCTGCGCCATGTGCGCCGGGGCCATCCTCAACGCGCGGATCGGCCGGGTGGTCTACGGCGCCCGGGAGCCCAAGACCGGCTGCTGCGGCTCGGTGGCGGATCTGTTCGCCATGCCGTGGCCGCACCAGGTCTACTGCAGCAGCGGCGTGCTGGCGGAGGAATGCCAGGCGCTGCTGACAGAATTTTTTGAAAAAATTCGACAAAGGCAGGGTTAAATCTTTCCGCAGTTTGCCCGATTGTGGAAAACTCTGTGGAAAGTGTGGAAAACTGGAATATTTCCCCCGCATATTACCTGTTGTAATCGGGGGAAACCCAGAAAAAAAGGGGCTTGCAAGCCCCTTTTTTTCTATTTCCGCAGAATTTCTCAGGATTTTCCAGAAAAGAAGCGTCCCCGTTTTTCCGCAGGGAAAACTTTCCCCTCCCCCTGAAAAAGCAGGGGGCGCCGCAGGGTTTTCCCGCTCAATTTCAGGAGTTTTCCACCTTTTCCGCAGGGTTTTCCACAGCTTGTCCTGTCCAGGGGGGGTGCTGCGGCCCGCAAAAAAGGGAGGCCTGCGCCTCCCCGCTTTTTCTCACTCCCCCTCGGGGAAATAAAGCTCCCGCAGCTGGGCCTCGAGCTCCGGGCTGCGCTGGGCCACCTCCAGATCCACCAGGCCGTGCAGCCGGTCCAGATCCAGCCGGGCGGTGAGCACCCGCTCCTCCTCCCCCCGGGCCGTCTCGCGGATGATGCCATCCCGCATGCGGCTCAGGGCTACCGGCCCATAGGCGCCGCTGACCACCGGGTTAAGCCCGTCGCACACAGCGGCGGTGCGCACCACAAAGAGGTTCTCCTCCTGGGCGCGCAGCCGGGGCAGATCCACGGCCGCCATCACGTCCGGGTTTTCCCAGCTGGGGGTGACAACCACATCCGCCCCCATGGCGGCGCCGATTTTCAGGTATTCATAATAGCCCAGGTCCTCCTCCCCCAAAAGCAGGAAGGTGCCGCTGGCCGTCTGCTTGACCGCCAGCTCCTCCCCGGGGGTGATGCCCGCCTGCCGGGCAAAGGCGCCGGGGCTCAGCTCATCCTGGGTATAGGGTTCCCCCTCCCCGCCGAACAGATACATCCGGTGGCGCCAGCTATCCCCCACCCGGGTGGGGATCACCCCTGCCGCCAGATAGACGCCGTACCGCTGGGCCAGCGCGTCAAAGACCTCGCAGGCCAGCTGGCACAGATAGTCGCCCAGCCCCTCCAGCAGCTGGCGGTAAGCCTCCGGGCTGCGCAGGGCATAAAACAGCCCCTCCCCGCCGGAGGGCAGGCAGCGCACCAGCTCCAGAAAGGCGTATTTGGGCAGGCAGACCAGCAGGCTTTCCTTTTTGAGCGCCTCCCCCATCAGGGCGGCCATGTGCTGCAGCCAGTCGCCGAAGCGGTGGAACTGCCCCGCCTTCAGCTGCAGGCAGGCCACGTTGAGGATGCCCTCCAGCGCAAAACGGCCCCGCGCCTCGCCGGGCGCCAGCGAAAGCACCTCCTCCCGGGCGCGCTGGGGCGAGAGCACCGCCTGGGCCAGATGGCGGGTGACGGAAAGGGACAGGGGGATCTTGGTCTTCATCGCATTAAAAACTCCTTATATTTTTTCAGCACGCCCCGGTTGAGGCCCTGCAGGATGTTTTCCCGCTGGTGCAGCTGCCAGAATTTTTCCAGGTCGATATGGCAGCCGATGGGGTAAAAATCATTGGGGCGGATCACATAGCCGTCGCTGGCCATGCGGTCATCCCAGGGGCAGATCACCGCCCCGCCCATGTTGGTGGCGCTGACCACCCACAGGTCGTTGGACTGCGCCAGGTTCCACGCGCCCTGGGTGACGGCGTCATCCGAGTAGGTGAAGGGGTCCAGATACTGGCTGGCCACCACCAGCTGCGCGCCCTTGAGGGCTGCCAGCCGGCCGATCTGGGGGCTGTAGACATCCACATCCACCGACAGGTACACCTGGCCGAAGGGCGTCTGCGCCACCCGGATATCGCTGTAGCACTGGTACTGGCCCGCATTCTCCATGCTTAAAGAGGCCGCCCGGGAGGCGCCGATCACCTGGCCCTCGGGGTCGATCAGGCACAGGCACAGCTGGGGCCCCACGGTGAACATCCAGGGCACCAGATAGACGCGGTGCTTTTTGGCATAGCGGCAGCACTCCTCCAGATACCCCTTGGAGGCGAAGCCGGGCACGGCGTTTTTGGGATCACAGAACACCACAAAGTTGGCGCCGCTTTTGGGCGCGGCGAAGCTGGTGGTCAGACACAGGTCGATGGCGGACAAAGCCTTTCCCCTCCTCTTTGGCGGCACCCGCCGGCCGGCGGGCGTTTCTTCTGCTATTATACAGGATTGCGGCGCATTTGACAAATTGCCGGTGAAAATTCCCGCCGGGGATCTGCGCCCCTTTCCCGGCCTCTGCCCGCCCTTCTTTGAGGCCGCGGCCGCCGCAATAGGATGGCGGCGTGAAGGTATTGCCCTCATGGCGGCGCAGCCTGCGCAAAGCCGGGAAAATCCTGTGGCCGCTGGCCCTTTTCTGGGAGCTGCCTGTGCTGTTAATCCTCTATGACCGTTGGGAACAGACCGCCGGCTTTTTCCTCGGCCTGCTTGGCTGAGGCTTTGTCCGGCCGTAAAAATAAAAAATTGCATCCTGCCGGGGAATATCCGCCGCTTTTGGGACAAACTATCGGTGAAATCGTTTGTTGAGGTGACCGATATGACCGATCAGGAATACGCAAAGCGAAACCAGCTTGCCAGTGCCCCCACCAAAAGCTGGAAGAACATCCCCCTGGCCTTTCTTTCCGGCGGCGCCATCTGCACGGCGGGGGAGCTGATCCGCCAGGCGGCCCTTGCGGCCGGGCTGGAAGAAAAAACCGCTGCGCTGGCCGTCTCCCTCAGCCTGATCGCAGCGGCCTCGCTGCTGACCGGGCTGGGGCTTTATGACAAAATCGCCAAGCATGCCGGGGCGGGCACCCTGGTGCCCATCACCGGGTTTTCCAACGCCATGACCTCCCCCGCCATGGAATTTAAAAGCGAGGGCATCATCCTGGGGCTGGGGGCCAAGATGTTCGTCATTGCGGGGCCGGTGATCGTCTACGGCATCGCCGCCAGCGTGGTGTACGGGCTGATCCTCTGGCTGGCCCGGCTGTAACGGAGGGCGCGCCATGGCAAAAAAACTGGGCCGGCACACCTACCGGCTGGAAAAAACCGTGAGCGTTTCCGCCTGGGGCTCCATCGGCGGCAAAAAGGAGGGCGAAGGGCCCCTGGGCGGCGCCTTTGACGAAATCGAACCGGATGCCCGCCTGGGGCAGAAAACCTGGGAACAGGCGGAATGTCAGCTGCAGCTGCGGGCGGTGGATGCCGCCTGCCGCAAGGCCCATCTGATGCCCCAGGAGCTGGATTTCATCCTGGCGGGGGATCTGCTCAACCAGTGCGTCAGCTCCGCCTATGGGCTGCGGGCCTTCGGCATCCCCTTTTTGGGGATTTACGGGGCCTGCTCCACCATGTCGGAGGGGATGGTGCTGGCCTCCCTGCTGCTGGAGGGCACCGACGCCGTCCGGGGCGGGGTGGTCACCTCCTCCCACTTCTGTTCGGCGGAGCGGCAGTTCCGCACCCCGCTGGAATACGGCGCCCAGCGGCCCCCCACCTCCCAGTGGACCGCCACCGCCGCCGGCTGCGCCATCCTGGGCCGGCAGGAGCGCCCGCCCTATGTGCGCACGGTGACCATCGGCACCATTGAGGATAAGGGCATCACCGACGCGGCCAACATGGGGGCGGCTATGGCCCCGGCCGCCGCGGCGACCCTGGCGCATTTCTTTGAGGATACCGGCACCCGCCCGGAGGATTATGACCTGATCCTCACGGGGGATCTGGGCCAGGTGGGGCGGGATCTGCTCTATCAGCTGGCAGCGGAGCAGGGCTACCGGCTGGAGGGGCTCCATCAGGACTGCGGCCTGCTGCTGTATGACCGCCAGCGCCAGGATGTCCACGCCGGGGCCTCGGGCTGCGGCTGCAGCGCCAGCGTGCTGTGCTCCTCTATCCTGCCCCGCATTGCCAGCGGCGCCCTGGGTCAGGTGCTGTTTTTGGCCACCGGCGCCCTCATGAGCACCACCATGCTCCAGCAGGGGGAATCCATCCCCGGCATCGCCCATCTGGTGCATTTGAGCAGCCGGAACCATCCCGAAAGGAGGTGCTGATATGGAATATCTGAAAGCCTTTGTGGTGGGCGGGCTGTTCTGTGCCCTGGGGCAGGTGCTCATCGATTACACCAAGCTGACCCCCGCCCGGATTCTGGTCAGCTATGTGGTGGCGGGGGTGGCGCTGGGCGCCCTGGGCATCTATCAGCCCCTGGTGGAATTTGCCGGGGCAGGGGCGTCGGTGCCGCTGGCAGGCTTTGGCAACCTTCTGGCCGGCGGCGTGAAAGAGGCGGTGGCCAGGGAGGGCTTCCTCGGCATTTTCACCGGGGGGCTTACCGCCTGCGCAGGGGGCGTGGCGGCGGCGCTGTGCTGCGCGCTGGTGATGGCCCTCGTCTTCCGCCCGCGGGAAAAATAGCCCGCACAAAATCCGGCGCCCCGTCAGGCCCTGCCGCCGGACGCAAAAAAAGCAGCCTCCATCCCTTTTGGGGACGAGCCTGCTTTCTTTTCCGTATCAGGGGCGCTCAGTTCATCTTCGCCAGCTTGGCGGCGAGCTTGGATTTCTTTCTGGCTGCGCAGTTTTTGTGCAGAATCCCGTGAGCGGCGGCCTGGTCGATCTTCTTGATGGCAACCCGCACGGCCTCGGCGCTGGTCTCGGCACCGGTCTCCATCGCGTTGTTGGCGTTCTTGATGACGGTCTTCAGGTTGGTCTTCAAGATCTTATTCTGTCTGGCCTTGGTCTGGTTGACCAGCACTCTTTTTTTCGCAGATTTGATGTTCGGCATATCTCCACCTCCTCACTCGTTTTGACAGTACGATTTATCTTATCATTTTTTGCCGCTGTTTGCAAGGCTTTTTCGCATATTTTTTAAAAAAAGCGCCCTTCTGCCGCGCCGCCGGCCTGCCGGGAGGGCAATCCGCTCTCAAAGGAGGAATCGGCGCCATGATCCGCACCGACCTGGCACTGGAAAAAACCGAAGAGCTCCCCAACCTTGGGGGCGTCAGAAGGGAGGAAATCCGCCTGGACGGCTTTGTGCTGGAACGGGTCACCGTCTTCACCCCCGAGGCAGCCCAGGCGCTGGGCAAGCCGGAAGGGCGGTATCTTTCCCTGCACATGCCGCGGCTGCCCGGGGAAGGCCAGCCCCTGAAGGAGGAGACCCGCGCCGCCGCCCGGGCGCTGGCAGAGCTGCTGCCCCCCGAGGGGCCGGTGCTGGTGCTGGGGCTGGGCAACCGGGATATCACCCCCGACGCCCTGGGCCCTATGGCGGCCCGGCAGGTGCTGGCCACCCGCCATCTGCCCCGGCAGAGCACGCTGGAATTCTTCCAAAAGCTGCGCCAGGTGATCGCCCTGGCCCCCGGCGTCATGGCTCAGACGGGGCTGGAGGCCGGGGAGCTGGCCGCCGCCGTGACCGCTGCCTGCCCGGTGGCGGCGGTCGTCGCCATCGACGCCCTGGCCTGCCGCTCACCGGAGCGCCTGGGCCGCACGCTGCAGCTGTGCGATACGGGCATCCACCCCGGGTCGGGGGTGCACAACCGGCGGGCGGAGCTTTCCCGCCGGACGCTGGGGGTGCCGGTCATCGGGGTGGGGCTGCCCACCGTCACCGACTGGGAGGAAAACAAAGGCATGATGGTCACCCCCAAGGAAATCGACCTGATTATCCGGCGGGCGGCGGCACTGATCTCCGGGGCGCTCAACGCCGCCCTGCAGCCCTCCCTCACACCGGAGGATCTGGCCGCCCTGACGGCGGTTTAAGCTGCGGCAGGCCGCCTGTTCCACTTTTCCCGTCCGCAGCACGCCGGCTTCGCCTGCGTGCTTTTTCCGCTGGGCGGCACTGATCTCTGGGGCGCCGGGCGCCGCCCTGCAGCCCTCCCTCACGCCGGAGGATCTGGCCGCCCTGACAGCGGTTTAAGCCGCGGCAGGCCGCCTGTTCCACTTTTCCCGTCCGCGTTCTTTTTTCCGCTGGGCGGCACTGATCTCCGGGGCGCCGGGCGCCGCCCTGCAGCCCTCCCTCACACCGGAGGATCTGGCCGC
>CAJFPC010000093.1 GCA_904398325.1 Candidatus Neoruminococcus faecicola
CCTGGCGGTGTTTTATCAGCACACGCTGGATGAGACCATTGTGCCGGTGATCCCGCTGGGCCGCGCGGAGGAGGGCGCTGCCGCGCTGGGGCAGGCCAGCGGGAAGCCCTGCCCGACGGGGAATGATGCGCAGCGGCAGTGCCTTGCCCCTGCAGCGCAAAAAAAGGCGGCACAGCCGAAGCCATGCCGCTTTTTAGTAGGATCGGGCTGCCCCAGGCGGGCAGGCGCGCAGGCCGCTGCAGGCCGGCGCGTTTTTTTATTTGCTGTGGTTTTCCAGCCACTTGGTGGCGCAGTGGGCAAAGCCGGCGGCGCCCCAGGGCAGCATCTCCTCATTAAAGCGCACCTTGGAGTTGTGCTGGGTGCAGAAGTAGCCGTTCTCCCGGTCGGGGCCGGCGCCCACAAAGAAGAAGGCGGAGGGCACATGAGCCGTCACCCCGGCGAAATCCTCCGAGCCCATCTTGACGATGGGGGGATCCACCACCGTGGCCTCGCCGCCCAGGGCCTCCTCCAGATAGCCGCGCATCTCGTCCTCCAGGGCGTCGTTGACCACCAGCGTGCCGAACTGGCTGCCGTAGGTGATCTTGCTGGTGCAGCGGAAGGTCTTGGCGATGCCCTCCACCGTTTCTTCCATGCGCTGGAGCAGCAGGTCGCGCTGCTCCTGGCTGTAGGAGCGCACGCTGCCGGTCATGGTCACCTGGGTGGGGAACACGTTGAAGACCTTGGTGTCGCTCTCAATGGAGCAGATGGTCAGCATGTTGGTTTCGGTGGGGGTGGCCTCCCGGGCGATCAGCGCCTCCAGGGCGGTGACGATATGGGCGGCGGCGGTGATGGAGTCAATGGCCTGATGGGGCCGTGCACCATGGCCCGCCTTGCCGAACACCTCGATGGTGAATACGTCGGTGGAGCAGAAGGTCGCCCCCTTGCCGTAGTGGAAAATGCCCAGCGGGGTGGCCGCATCCACATGGAAGGCCATGGCTGCGTCGGGCTTGGGGTTTTCCAGCACGCCGGCCTCCACCATGGCGAAGGCGCCCTTGCCCACCTCTTCACCCGGCTGGAACATCAGCTTCACGGTGCCTTTGAGGTTGGCTTCGTTTTCCTTGAGCAGCCGGGCGGCGCCCAGCAGCATGGCGGTGTGGTTGTCATGGCCGCAGCAATGGGCCTTGCCGGGGGTCAGGGAGGCGAAGGGCAGGCCGCTTTCCTCCTCCATGGGCAGGGCGTCCATGTCGGCGCGCAGCAGCACCACCGGGTTGCCGCTGCCCGCCATGGCCACCAGGCCGGGGCCCACATGCTGGACCTGATAGCCCATCTCGGTGAGCTTCTCTTCCACATAAGCCTTGGTCACCGGGATGTCCAGGCCGGTTTCGGGATGCTGGTGCAGGTAGCGGCGGTTGGCGACGATTTCCTCCGCCAGCTCATGAGCGCGCTTGAGATAATCCATGATAAATGCTCCTTTCTGCTGCGCCTTAGGGCGGGCGCAGAATCAAAATAAAAAAGGGAGGGCGAGGGCGGCAGCCTCCAGCCCTCCCTTGGCTGAAACGATGGTTACAGGTTGATCATCGTGGCGATGACGACCATCAGGCCGCCGACGCAGATATTGGTGAGGATGATCTTCCAGATGTACTTGACGTACTGGCCATAGGTGATGCCGGCGATGGCGACCGCGCCCATGGTGGCGGCGCTCATCGGGAGCAGCAGGTTGGTCAGGCCGTCGCCGAAGATATAGGTGGTGACAACCGTCTGCGGGGTCAGGCCCAGCACGTCGCCCAGCGGGCCCATGATGGGGATGGTGACGGTGGCAAGGCCGGAGCCGGAGATGATGAACACGCTGAGGATGACCTGGAAGATGTACATGCACAGCGCGCCGATGACCTTGGGCATGTCGCCCAGCACGGAGGCAAAGCCGTAGACGATGGAGTCGATGATCATCGAGTTATTCAGGATGACGGCGATGGCGCGGGCAAAGCCCACCACCAGGGCGCCCACCAGCACGCGCTTGGCGCCGGCGATGAATTCTTCACAGATGCGGTTGCCGCTGAAGCCGCCGGTCAGGCCGCACACAGCAGCGATCACCAGGAACACGGAAGCCATCTCGGTGCCGAAATCCCAGCCGTTGAGGGCGCCGTAGATCAGCACAGCCAGGCCGATGGCAAACTCCACCAGGACGATGAACTGGCGGCGGGTCAGCTTGGATTCCATCGCGTCGACCTTTTCGCCATTCTCTTTGGCGCTCAGCTCCACGTCATAGCAGACGCTCTTGGTGGGATCCTTGGCGATGCGGCGGGCATACCAGACCGTCCAGAAGCAGACGGAGCACAGCAGGCCGATATAGCCCAGCACGCGGAACCACAGGCCGGAGAAGATCTCGATGCCGATCAGGCTCTGGGCGACACCGGTGGTCATGGCGTTGAACAGGCCGCTGGTGAAGCCGCAGTTGCCGGCTGCAATGGTGATGGAAAGGCCGACCATGGCGTCAAAGCCCAGCGACCGCGCGAATAGGATGCCCAGCGGCACAAAGGCCAGCATACTTTCCGCATTGCCGGTCATGGCAGGCAGCAGCGAGAACAGGATAATCACAATCGGCAGCAGCCCGGCGCCCAGATGGCCGCCGATCTTCAGGATCTTGGCCAGCATGGTGCGGATCGCGCCGGTGGCCTCCACCACGGCGAAGGAGCCGCCGATAATCAGCACGAAGTTGGCGATATAGGCCACCTCGATCATGCCGGTGGGGATGGAGACAACAATGTCAACCGGGGTTGCCGGATTGGCCTCCACCGAGTGATAGCTGGTGGGGTCGACAACGTTTCTTCCGTCCACCTCGACACGGTCGTACTGGCCGGCGGGGATGATCCAGGTCAGGATCGCAGCAAACACGATCATGATCAGGATGACGATCAGTGAGTGAGGGAATACCCATTTTTTCTTGGCGGTATTCGCATTGCTCATGGTTTTGTCACCTCTTGTAAAAAAGATAAAATAATGGATGCCCCCTGCCATTGGCAGCCCCGTCAGGGTAATGGCGGCCGGCGCCGGGAATGGGATGGCGGCCTTTTGGGTAAAAAAGCAGCCACTTTCAGGAGCAGAACCAGCTGCGGACGGACGGACCGGACGCAGCCGGGCAGGGTACAGCTGTGCGGCCGCAAGAAGCCTTGCGGTAAAGGATGTGTTTGGACATCCTGCCCAAGCGGGCTGGATGATTCTCATGAAAGATGGGCAAACTGACTATTTTGTCGGCGAAACGCCCTTGCTTTTCCCTGGAAAATATGTATAATGAGAGTAACATCATTCCATCTTTCCAAATCGTATTTTAACGGAAAAGCAGCATACTGTCAACAGAAAAGCTATATTTCGGCAAAACTTTGTTCACAATTTTACATCCGTGCGCAAGCCGGAGACATCTTACTGCAGGAGGCCTTATTATGAGAACAGACCGCGTAGAAAAAATCATCAACGGCATGAAGCAGAACAACATTGACCAGATGATCATTTCCGATCCTTCCACCTTATATTATCTGGCCGGCAAGTTTGTCGCCCCCGGCGAGCGGCTGTTTGCCCTCTATCTGGATACCCAGGGCGGCTGCACCTTCTTTATGAATACCCTCCAGACCGATTACGCCCCCATGGCGGAGGGCGCCGAGATCGTCTGGTATTCCGACAGCCAGGATTCCATCAAGATCCTGGCGCAGAAGATCCGCCCCGGCGCCACCGTCGGCGTGGATAAAAACTGGGCCTCCAGCTTCCTGCTGCGGCTGATGGCAGAGGTGGACGCCAACTATGTGCTCAGCAGCCGGATCATCGACTACATCCGCATGGTCAAGGATGCGGGCGAGATCCAGGCCATGCGCGAGACCCAGGCCGTCAACGAGATCGTCATCAGCGAGATGTTCACCTATGTGGACCCCTCCCTCACCGAGCAGAAGCATCACCGCATGCTCCATGAGATGTACTGCGCCCACGGCGCCGACGGCTACAACATCATCGGCGTGGTGGCCTACGGCAAATCCTGTGGCTATGCCCATCACAAGCCCGACGGCACCACCCCCGAGCCCGGCGACTGCATCCTCATCGACGCGGGCGCCCGCCTGAACGGCTACCGCTCCGACATGACCCGCACCATGTTCTATAAATTCGTCCCCGACAAAATGCGGGAGATCTATGAGGTGGTCAAGGAAGCTCAGATCACCGCCATGGATGCGGTCAAGCCCGGCCTGCGCTTCTGCGATATTGACAAGATCGGCCGCGACATCATCACCAAGGCCGGCTACGGCGAGTATTTCACCCACCGCATCGGCCACAACATCGGCATCGACGGCCATGAGTTCCCCGACGTGGGCGGCGCCAACACCATGGAGATCCTGCCCAACATGACCTTCTCGGTGGAGCCCGGCATTTATATCCCCGGCCTGGGCGGCGTGCGCATCGAGGACCTGGTGGCCACCACCGAAAACGGCTATGAGTGCCTGAACAAGATGAGCAAGGAGCTCCAGGTCATCAAGGCCGACTAAAATTTCATCCGGTTACAATACCCATTGCGGTTTATTGCTAACACTTCAGGAGGACGCCCCGGTCAGCCGGGGCGTTTTTCCTTTGCCGGGCGGCGCTTTACACCGCGGGGAAAAAACGCTATACTAAGGGGGAAATCACGGGCCGGCCTTCCCTGCGGCCGGCCGGGAAAAGGAGCTAAGCCATGAAACGAACCATACTGCGGATTTTTGCCCCCCTGGCCTGCCTGGGGGTCCTGCTGGCCGGGTGCGGCGGCCCCGGGGAGGAGGAGAGCTCCTCCCAGGCCAGCGCGCCGGTCGGCGAAGCGTCCTCCCAGCAGGATGCGGAGCCCCTGACGGCGGAGGAATATATCGCCGCCGTGGGGGAGGAACTGTCGGTGCTCACCGGCCAGCTGCAGCCCCGTTTAAGCCAGGTGGGCGAGATGACCGAGGAGGAGCTGCAGGCCTTTGCCGGGGAGATCCAGGCGGGCTTTCAGCGCATCGCCGACCTGGTGCCGCCCGAGACGATGGAAGCCGCCCATGAGCTGATTCGCGCCGGCTGCGAAAATATGGTGGAATATTATGAGACGGTGGCCCAGCTGCTCGCCGACCCCGAGGCCCTGGCCCAGCGGGAGGAGGAGCTTTCCGCCCTGCTGGAGGAGGCCAACAGCCTGATCGCCCAGGGGGCGCAGGAGCTTTCCCGCCTGGCGGCGGAGCATCTGGGGCTTTGATGGTTCATTGAAACAGAAAAATTGCAGCAAAAAAGCGCCCGGCGGGCGCTTTTTTCGGTTTTGGGGCAAGCAGCCGGTCAGGCGGGGCTTATTTTTTCAGCACCGCTTCGATTTCGGCCAGGAACATCCTGTGCAGGTCCCGCTGGGGATAGAACCGCTCCACCAGGGCGGGGTCGAGGAAGCACTCCTCCTTCATATCCTGGACATACAGCTGCCGGCAGAGCAACACCAGGCCGGCCTCGGCCAAATAGGGGATGCCGCCCTCATGCTCCACAGTGAAGCCGCAGCGGGCGATCTTATCCTCCTGCCGGCCGGAGACCCGCCCGCAGTAGGCCAGCTCCTCCCGGCGCTCGTTTTCGCGGAAGAAGGAAAGGCTGAACGGCTGCCGCTGCGCAAGAAACTCCATCGTGTAGCGCTGCGGGCGCACCACGGCCAGGGCCACCGGCTTGTTCCACAAAATGCCCACGCCGCCCCAGCC
Organism: Candidatus Neoruminococcus faecicola; assembly: GCA_904398325.1. Classification (GTDB taxonomy): domain Bacteria; phylum Bacillota; class Clostridia; order Oscillospirales; family Ruminococcaceae; genus Neoruminococcus; species Neoruminococcus faecicola. The sequence goes on from CAJFPC010000093.1 coordinate 5,688, forward strand.
GACGGTCATGGTGTTGGCCTTGCCGGCCTGTTCGGCGGTGAGCAGCGCCCAGCGGTTGTCAAACAGCTCAAAGAAATTTTCCGTCAGCTCGTAGGGGCTGACGCTCTGGAATTCATGCATCCATATCAGGCTCCTTTCTGCAGGGTTCCCGGGGAACCGCTTTCTCCCCTATTATAGCACACCGGCGCCCCAAAAAGCCCTGCCGCCGGCCGGGGCGGGGAAAATTTTTCCCGCCGGGGCAAAGCTCTTACAAGAAACGGGCAGATAATGAATAAATTTTCGTTATTATTGCAAAAATATTCACTAAATTCGCAAAATCCCCTTGCTTTTGCCCGCAGGGGTGCTATAATGGGCGTAAAGGCGCCGGCCACAGCCGGCTTGGCCGTCCCCGCCGGGGACGAGACATCTATTTTGCGGGAGGTTTCAGCATGAAACAGTATAAAAAAGTGGTGCTCGCCTACTCCGGCGGGCTGGATACTTCCATCATCATCCCCTGGCTGAAGGAAAACTACGGCTGCGAGGTCGTCGCCGTTTCCGGCGACGTGGGCCAGGGCACCGAGCTGGACGGCCTGGAGGAAAAGGCCCTCAAGACCGGCGCTTCCAAGCTGTATATCGAGGATTTGACCGAGCCCTTTGTGGAGGATTTCATCATCCCCACCATGCAGGCGGGCGCCGTGTATGAGAACCAGTATCTGCTGGGCACCTCCTTTGCGCGGCCGATCATCGCCAAGCGCATTGTGGAGATCGCCAAGGCGGAGGGCGCCGACGCCATCTGCCACGGCTGCACCGGCAAGGGCAACGACCAGGTCCGCTTTGAGTTGACCATCAAGGCCTTCGCCCCGGAGATGGACATCATCGCCCCCTGGCGCACCTGGGAGCTGAAGAGCCGCGAGGACGAGATCGAATACGCCGAGGCCCACAACGTCCCCCTGAAGATCAACCGGGAGACCAACTACTCCAAGGACAAGAACCTGTGGCACCTTTCCCACGAGGGGCTGGATCTGGAGGACCCCGCCAACGAGCCCAAGTACGACGAGATTTTGGAGATGGGCGTCTCCCCCGAGAAGGCCCCCGACCGGGACACCTACATCACCCTGGATTTTGAGGCCGGCCGCCCCGTGGCGGTGGACGGCAAAAAGATGAGCGCCACCGAGATTATCAAATACCTCAACAAGGTGGGCGGCGAAAACGGCATCGGCATCGCCGACCTGGTGGAAAACCGCCTGGTGGGCATGAAGAGCCGCGGCGTCTATGAGACCCCCGGCGGCACCATCCTCTACCGCGCCCATGAGGTGCTGGAGACCATCTGCCTGGATAAGGAGACCCAGCACTACAAGCAGCAGGTGGCCCTCAAGTTTGCGGACCTGGTCTACAACGGCCAGTGGTACACCCCTTTGCGGGAGGCCCTTTCCGCCTTTGTCACCGAGACCCAGAAAACCGTCACCGGCCAGGTGAAGCTCAAGCTCTACAAGGGCAATATCATCAATGCCGGCGTCACCAGCCCCTACAGCCTCTACTCCGAGGAGGTCGCCACCTTCGGGGAGGATGAGGTCTACAACCAGATGGATTCCCAGGGTTTCATCAACCTGTTCGGCCTGCCCATCAAGGTCAAGGCCATGCTGGACGCCAAACGGGAATCCAACCAGAAAAACTGACCCTGACGGGCAGCGCCATCTTTGCAAAAGGCCGGATTTTTCCATCCGACCTTTTGGCGTTTCCAAAGCCCGCCGGAAGGAGGCCGCCATGGAAGAAGCTCTGCTGCTGATCCGCTGGCCCAGCCTGGGGCTGGCGGTGCGGGCCCGGCCCTGCCTGAGGGAGAACCCCGCCCTCTGCCGCCAGATTGCCGCCGCCCTGCCGCTGGAAAGCTGCATGGGCCATGTGGTCATCTCCGGCGAGACGGTCTGGCTGCCCACCCCCATCCTGCATTTCGGCCGGGAGAATATGGTCACCCGCCAAACGGGGGATGTGTACTTTTTCGGGTCGGGACAGTCGGTCTGCCTGACCTACGGGGCCGTCACCGAGACGGCCAGGGTCAACAAATTCGCCGAGACGCTGCCGGAGGATCTCCCCGTGCTGCGGCAGGCGGGCCGCCGGATTCTGGAAGAAACGGTTTACAGCGCCCGGCGCAGCCAGGTGCCGGTACAGGTCCGGTGGGCCGGCCCGCCCCCGGGGCCGGCGCCGGAGGAGGCCCGGCCGCAGGGGGCCGCCTATGAGACGGCGGAGCAGTTTCTGCTCAGGGCCCGGGCCATCTGGGCCAAAGAGCCGGAGGAGATCACCCTGCTGCGCAGCGGCGTGCCGCTTTTCCCCGGCGGGGAGGAGATGCTCAGCCGCCTGGTGCTGGCGGAAAGCGAGACCCTCCTGCTGGGGCAGCGGATGCTGTACGCCTGGCTGCTCATGGCCCGCAAGGAGGCCATCCCCCTGGAGGACGTGCGCCAGCTGGCACAGGCCGTGCTGGCAGGGGAAGACAGCCCCCTGGCCAGCCTGGAGCGGCTGGGCCTTGGCAGCATTGCCCGAATGGGCCGCCGTTATCTGACGGCGCTGGAGGCGCTGGGCAATAAGGAGGAGTTTATCGCCCTGACGGGGGCCTTCTGCATCTACTGCAACCGGATGCACCGCTGGGTGCACGCCGTTTTCCCCTGGAATCTGGGGCTGGGGGCCTTCCCCCAGCGGCGCCCGGATCAGCTGGCCGCCGTGGCCGCGCTGGCCCGGCGCCTGGACGGGACGGGGGCGTGACCCTGCGGGGAAGGCGCCGCCGCTCCCCTCGCCCCCTTGGGCCGGCGGGAGGATTATGATGACCAGGCTTGCCTGGAGGAGGGATTTTAGATGGAAAAAACGATGCTCAGCCTCACCTGGCCCACCCTGGGCCTTTGCGTGCGCGCGGCGATGCTGGAGGAGGAAAACCCCGAGGTCTGCCGCAAAATGCGGGAAAAGCTCCCCTTTGAGAGCATGATGGGCCACGCGGTGGTCTCCGGCGAGACCATGTGGTTCCCCACCCGGGTAATCCACAGCGGGCCCAATTATATGGTGCCCCGGCAGATCGGCGACCTTTACTTTTTCACTTCGGGGCAGTCGGTGTGCATCACCTACGGGGTCATCACCGAATCCGCCAAGGTGAATAAATTTGCGGCGGTGCTGCCGGAGGATATCCCCACCCTGCAGCAGGCGGGCCGCCTGGTCTACGAAAAAACCATCAACAGCGCCCAGAAGGAGGCGGTGCCGGTGCGCATCGCCCTGGCGCAGCAGGAGGAGGGTCAGAGATGAAATCCTGGCAGCAGGCAAAGGACGAGATCGAACAAACCATCGACCGCATCTGGATGGAGGAGCCGGAGGATATCACCCTCATGCGCTGGGGCGTCACCCGCAGCGGCGCGGGCACCGGCGGGCAGTATTTCACCTGCCTGGTGCTCACCCACACCTACACCCTGATGCTGGGCCAGCGGCTGCTCACCGCGCTGATGCTCATGGCCACCAAGCCGGAGCTGGACGCCGGGCGCATGAAGATCATCACCAAGGCGGCCATCAGCGAGAGCTTCCATCCCACGCTGTTTCTGGCGGATCTGGGCCTGCCGCAGATGAATGTGGTGGGCGAGACCTATCTGGAAGGGCTGGAGGATGTGAAAACCACCGAGGATTATCTGGCCCTGACGGGGGCCTTCTGCACCTATTGCAACCGGATGCACTACTGGGTGCACAATATCTTCCCCTGGAATCTGGGGCAGGGCGCCTTCCCCCAGCGGGACCCGGCGGAAATGGCCGCTGTGGCTGCGCTGGCCCAGCGCCTTGGCGCGGCGGGCGAATAAGCCTGCGCATCCCGGCGCCGCCTTCGGGGCGGGCCGCCGGCAGAAGAATCCCCGCAGAGCGGGTCCGCACACCGTGCGGGGAAAGGAGTCAGGCCAATGGCAAAATTATGGGCAGGACGTTTTGAGAAGGAAGCGGATGAGCGGGTCAACGACTTTAACTCCTCCATTTCGTTTGATTGCCGCATGTACCGGCAGGATATCACCGGCAGCATGGCCCACGCGGCGATGCTGGGGGCCCAGGGCATCATCCCCCAGGAGGATGCCGGCCGGATCATCGAGGGCCTGGCGGGCATTCTGGAGGATCTGGATTCCGGCGCGCTGGCCTTTGACCCCAACGCGGAGGATATCCACATGTTTGTGGAGTCGGTGCTCACCCAGCGCATCGGCCAGGCGGGCAAGCGGCTGCACACCGCCCGCAGCCGCAACGACCAGGTGGCGCTGGATCTGCGCCTGACGCTGCGGGAGGAGGCCGCCCAGCTGCGGGAGAAGGTCCGGGCCCTGGCGCTGCTGCTCTGCCGCAAGGCGGAAGAGGAGGCCGAGACGGTCATGCCCGGCTACACCCACCTGCAGCGGGCCCAGCCCATCACCTTCGGCCACCACCTGATGGCCTACGCCTGGATGCTCCAGCGGGACCTGGAGCGGCTGGAGGAGGCCGCCCGCCGCATGGACGTCTCCCCGCTGGGCAGCGGCGCCCTGGCGGGCACCACCTACCCCATCGACCGGCAGAAAACCGCCGCCGCCCTGCAGATGCGCGGGCCCATGCCCAACAGCCTGGACGGCGTCTCCGACCGGGATTTCTGCATTGAGCTGGCGGGGGCCCTCTCGCTTTTGATGATGCATCTTTCCCGCTTTTCGGAGGAAATCATCCTCTGGTGCAGCTGGGAGTTCAAATTCATTGAACTGGACGACGCCTTCGCCACCGGCTCCTCCATCATGCCCCAGAAGAAAAACCCCGACGTGGCGGAGCTTATCCGCGGCAAGACCGGCCGGGTCTACGGCGACCTGGTCACCCTGCTGACCATGATGAAGGGCCTGCCGCTGGCCTATAACAAGGATATGCAGGAGGATAAGGAGGCCATCTTCGACGCGGTGGATACCGCCAAGCTCTGCCTGGATACCTTTTACCCCATGCTCGACACCATGACGGTGCTGCGGGAGAATATGCGCGCCGCCGCGGCCAAGGGCTTTATCAACGCCACCGACTGCGCCGACTACCTGACCCGCAAGGGGATGCCCTTCCGGGATGCGTACAAGATCACCGGCCAGCTGGTGGCCCGGTGCATCCACGCCGGCTGCACGCTGGAGACGCTGCCCCTGGAGGAATACCGCCAGCTGAGCGGGCTGTTTGATGAGGATATTTATGAGGCCATCGACCTGGTCCGCTGCGCCTGCGGGAGGAATTCCTACGGCGGGCCCGCGCCGGAATCGGTGCGCCGTCAGGCCGCGGCGCTGAGAACACAGCTGGGCGCTTAAGGCCGCCCGGGAGAAAGAAGGAAACGGATATGAAAATCAAAGCGGGCATCATCGGCGCCACCGGCTATGCCGGGCTGGAGCTGGTGCGCCTTCTGTTAAACCATCCCCAGGCGGAGCTGGCCGCCATGAGCTCGGTGAGCTTTGAGGGCAAGCGCCTCAGCGACGTTTACCCCGCCATGCGCCAGATCGAGGACCGCATCCTGGTGGATGAGGACACCGTATTGGACCAGTGCGAGGTGATCTTTGCCAGCCTGCCCCACGGCCTTTCCCAGCCGCTGGCGGCCCGGTGCGACGCGGCCGGCAAGCTGCTGATCGACCTGGGGGCGGATTTCCGCCTCAAGGATGAGGAGGCCTACCACCAGTGGTACGGCGGCCGGTTTGAGGACCAGGCGCTGCACGACAAGAGCGTCTACGCCGTCAGCGAGCTGTTCCGGGAGGAGATTAAAGGCGCCCGCATCATCGCCAACCCGGGCTGCTACCCCACCTCGGCGGCGCTGGGGCTGGCCCCCCTGCTCAAGAACGGCTGGGCCGAGACGGAGGGCATCGTCATCGATTCCAAATCCGGCACCACCGGCGCGGGCAGGAATTTGAAGGAGAACACCCACTTCCCCAACTGCAACGAGGCCTTCGGCCCTTACAGCGTGGCCAGCCACCGCCACACCCCCGAGATCGAGGAAACCCTCACCCGCCTGGCGGGGCGGCGGGCCACCATCACCTTTGTGCCCCATCTGCTGCCGGTCAACCGGGGGATTGTTTCCACCATGTATGTGCGCCTGACCGGCGCCGCCCGGCCGCAGGAGGCCTGGGCGCTGTATGAGGATTTCTACCGGGGCGAGCCCTTCATCCGGGTGCTGCCCCAGGGGCAGACGGCCAACCTGCGGGATGTGCGCTGCTCCAACTACTGCGATATTTCCCTGCACCCCGACCCCCACACCGGGCGGCTGGTGGTGGTCAGCACCATTGACAATATGGTCAAGGGCGCGGCCGGGCAGGCGATCCAGAATATGAATTTGGCCCTGGGCCTGGAGGAAACCGCCGGCCTGGGCATGATCCCCCCTGCATTTTGATGCGGCAGCGAATTGGTAAATTGGAGTGAACAGCATGAGCGAACTGAAAAAAATCGAGGGCTCGGTCACCGCGGCCAAGGGCTTTGCGGCGGCGGGCGTGCACTGCGGCGTGCGCAAATCGAAGGATAAAAAGGATCTGGCGCTGATTGTCAGCCAGCGGCGGGCTGCGGCCGCCAGCGTCTACACCCAGAACAAGGTCAAGGGGGCGCCCATCACCGTGACCCGCGCCCACCTGGAGGACGGCATGGCCCAGGCTATCGTCTGCAACAGCGGCAACGCCAACACCTGCAACGCCGACGGCGTGCCCAAGGCCCAGCAGATGTGCGCCGCCGTGGGCGGGGCGCTGGGGCTCAGTCCCCGGGATGTGATCGTGGCCTCCACCGGGGTGATCGGCCAGCCGCTGCCCATCGAGCCGGTGCTCACCGGCATCGACCTGGCGGCCCGGGCCCTCTCTGACAGCCGGGAGGCCGCCGGGGACGCCGCCGTGGCCATCATGACCACCGACACCCACCCCAAGGAGGCGGCCTTTGCCTTTACCGCCGGCGGCCGGGAATGCCGTATCGGCGGCATCGCCAAGGGCTCGGGGATGATCCATCCCAACATGGCGACCATGCTCTCCTTTATCACCACCGACTGCGCCATCTCCCCCGCGCTGCTGCACCGGGCGCTGCTGGCTGCGGTGCGGGATACCTTCAACATGGTCAGCGTGGACGGCGACACCTCCACCAACGATATGGTCTCCATCCTGGCCAACGGCATGGCGGAAAACCCCCTCATCGAGACGGAAGGGGAGGATTATGACGCCTTCTGCACCGCCCTGGGGGAGGTCTGCCTGACCCTCTGCCGCCAGGTGGCCGGCGACGGCGAGGGCGCCACCAAGCTGCTGGAATGCGTGGTCACCCGCGCCCCCAGCGAGGAGTGCGCCCGGGTGGTGGCCAAATCGGTCATCACCTCCAGCCTGTTCAAGGCGGCCATGTTCGGGGCCGACGCCAACTGGGGGCGCATCCTCTGCGCCATCGGCTATGCCGACGCCCAGTTTGACATCCAGAAGGTGGCCGTCACCCTGGAATCCGCCAAGGGCTCCATCCAGGTGTGCAAAGACGGCGCCGGGGTGGAATTTTCGGAGGAGCAGGCGAAGGAAATCCTCCTGGAGCCGGAGATCTTCATCCTCATCGACCTGGGCCAGGGCAGCGGCTGCGCCACCGCCTGGGGCTGCGATTTGACCTATGATTATGTGAAGATCAACGGCGACTACCGCACTTGAGGAAGGGGGAAACAGCCATGCTATCCAAAATCACCAACGCGCAGAAGGCGGAGGTGCTCATCCAGGCGCTGCCCTACATCCAGAAATACGCCGGGCAGGTGGTGGTCATCAAATACGGCGGCAACGCCATGCAGAGCGAGGAGCTCAAGACCGCCGTTATGAGCGATATTGTGCTGCTCACCCTGGTGGGCATCCGGGTGGTGCTGGTCCACGGGGGCGGCCCCGAGATCACCCAGACCCTGAACGCCCTGGGCATGGAAAGCAAATTCATCGGCGGGCTGCGCTATACCGACGAGGCTACCGCCAAGGTGGTGCAGATGGTGCTGGCCGGCAAGACCAACAAGGACCTGGTGGCCCTGCTGGGCCGCCACGGCGGCCGGGCGCTGGGGCTGTGCGGCATCGACGGCGGCATGATCAAGGCCCGCAAGCTGCAGAAGGATGTGGACCTGGGCTTTGTGGGGGAGATCACCTCCATCGACACCCAGCCGATCCTGGACGCCCTGGACCGGGGCTACATCCCGGTGGTGGCCACCGTGGGCACCGACGACGAGGGCAATGTCTACAACATCAACGCGGATACCGCCGCCGCCCGCATCGCCAGCGAGCTGGGCGCCCTCAACCTGATTCTGATGACGGATATCCGGGGGCTTTTGCGGGACAAGGACGATGAGAGCACCCTCATCCCCCAGGTGCAGGTCAGCGAGGTGCCCATCCTCATCCGGGAGGGCATCATCTCCGGCGGCATGATCCCCAAAATCGAGTGCTGCGTGGAGGCGGTGCGCCGCGGGGTGGAAAAGGCCTTCATCATCGACGGGCGCATCCCCCATTCCATCCTGGTGGAGATGATGACCGACGAGGGCATCGGCACCATGTTTGTTTGATCCAGAAAAAAGGAGTGACTGCCATGACAACCAAAGAAATGGATGCGGCCTACATCGCGCACACCTACGGCAGAAACGATATCGTGGCCGATCACGGCAAGGGGGCCATCCTCACCGACGAGGAGGGCCGGGAGTATGTGGATTTCACCAGCGGCATCGGCGTCAACTGCCTGGGCTACTGCGATGACGGCTGGGTGCAGGCGGTCTGCCGGCAGGCGGCCACTTTGAGCCATGTTTCCAACCTGTATTACAGCCGGCCCATGGCCGAGCTGGCCAAACTCCTCTGCGAAAAGACCGGCTGCCAGAAGGTCTTTTTCGGCAATTCCGGCGCCGAGGCCAACGAGGGCGCCATCAAGGCCGCCCGCAAATACAGCTTTGACCATTACGGCAAGGGCCGCAGCACCATTGTGAGCTTAAAGAATTCCTTCCACGGCAGGACCACCACCACCCTGTCCGCCACCGGGCAGGAGGTGTTCCACCAGTTTTTCGACCCCTTCACCGAGGGCTTTGTTTTTGTGGAGGCGGGCGACCTGGCCGCTGCCAGCGCCGCGATGGATGAAACCGTCTGCGGCGTGATGGTGGAGTTTATCCAGGGGGAGGGCGGCGTGGTGCCGCTGGAGAAGGAATATGTCCAGGCGCTGGCCGGGCTCTGCCGGGAGCGGGATATCCTGCTCATCGCCGACGAGGTGCAGACCGGCGTGGGCCGCACCGGCACCTTTTTGGCCCAGGAGCAGTTCGGCGTCCGGGCGGATCTGACCACCCTGGCCAAGGGGCTGGGCGGCGGGCTGCCCATCGGGGCGGTGCTCTTCGGCGAAAAGACCGCCGAAACGCTGGGCCTCTCCCAGCACGGCTCCACCTTTGGGGGCAACCCCATCGCCTGCGCCGGGGGCATCGAGGTGATGCACCGCCTGGATGAGGCTTTTCTCGCCGAGGTGCGCGAAAAGGGCGAATATCTGAAGGAAAAACTGGCCGCCCTGCCCCATGTGGAGGGCGTCACCGGCCTGGGGCTGATGCTGGGCGTCACCCTGGGGGATGGGCTGACCGCCAGGGAAGTGGTGGCGGCCTGCCACAAGCGGGGGGCGATGTTCCTCACCGCCAAGGAGAAGATCCGGCTGCTGCCGCCGCTGGTCATCACCCGGGAGGAGATCGACCGGGGCGCCGCAGTGCTGGAACAGGTTTTAAAGGAGGCGTAAACCATGGCAAAACATTTACTCAAGCTCATGGATCTGACCGGGGAGGAGATCAACAGCCTGCTCAACCTGGCGGATCAGCTGAAATATGAACAGAAGCACGGCATCCCCCACCACCGGCTGGAGGGCAAGACGCTGGGCATGATCTTTCAGAAATCCTCCACCCGCACCCGGGTCTCCTTTGAGGTGGGCATGTACCAGCTGGGCGGCCAGGCGCTGTTTTTGAGCAGCCGGGATCTGCAGATCGGCCGCGGCGAGCCGGTGCAGGATACGGCGCGGGTGCTCTCCCGCTTTTTGGACGGTATCATGATCCGCACCTTTGCCCAGCAGGAGGTGGAGGACCTGGCCCGCTTCGGCAGCATCCCGGTGATCAACGGCCTGACGGATTTCTGCCATCCCTGCCAGGTGCTGGCGGACCTGATGACCATCCGGGAGCATAAGGGCGCCCTGGGCAGTTTAAAAATGTGCTATATCGGCGACGGCAACAACATGGCCAACTCCCTGATCGTCGGCGGCCTTAAGACCGGCATGGCCGTCTCGGTGGCCACCCCCAAGGCGTATCAGCCCGATCCGTCGGTGCTGGAATTCGCCAAGGCCTATCCCTCCTTCACCCTGACGGAGGATATCTACGAGGCCGCCCGGGATGCCGATGTGCTGCTCACTGATGTGTGGGCCTCCATGGGGCAGGAGGATGAGGCCCAGGCCCGCCGGGCGGTGTTTGAGGGCTATCAGATCAATGAGGAATTGATGAAAGTGGCCAAAAAGGACGCCATGGTGCAGCACTGCCTGCCCGCCCACCGCGGCGAAGAGATCACCGAGGAGACTTTTGAGAAGCACGCCGATGAGATTTTCGACGAGGCGGAAAACCGCCTGCACGCCCAGAAGGCGGTGCTGGTCCAGCTGATGGGCTGACAACAAGGCAAAAAGATAAGCGCGGAAGCGTAAGCTTCCGCGCTTTTTTGATGATAAGGAGGGCAGCGCCTTCCCCGGGAATTTCTCCCGGCGCGGGGCGGCACCGGGCACCGCCCGGACTGCGGGGATGCGCCTGCCGGGAGCTTTCCAGCCCGGCGCGGGGGAAAGCCTGATTTTGAAGGAAAACCCGCCGCGGGTCGGCACCGGGCACCGCCCGGATCGTGGGGATGCGCCTGCCGGGAGCTTTCCAGCCCGGCGCGGGGGAAAGGCTGATTTCTGGAGAAAACCCGCCGCGGGGTCGGCACCGGGCGCCGCCCGGATTGTGGGGATGTGCCTGCCGGGAGCTTTCCAGCCCGGCGCGGGGGAAAGCCTGATTTTGAAGGAAAACCCGGCGCAGGTCGGCACCGGGCACCGCCCGGACTGTGGGGATGCGCCTGCCGGGAGCTTTCCATCCGGCGCGGGGGAAAGCCTGATTTTGAAGGAAAACCCGGTGCGGGTCGGCACCGGGCGCCGCCCGGTCAGGCGTTGCCCTTGGGCAGGAAGGGCAGCAGCGCCCCGGCCACGCTGGAGATCGGCATGGTCTGCAGCCAGATGCTCCCCGGGCCGGTCAGGGTGGTGTTAAAAATCCCTTCGCCGCCCAGCAGCTTGTTTTTGAGGCCGGGCACCTGATGGACCTCCATGAGCACGCCTTCCTCATAAGCCAGCACATTGCCGGTATCCACCACCATCTGCTGGCCGGCCTCCAGATGGTATTCCACCAATTCGCCGTCCACCTCGGCAAAGGCCATGCCCCGGCCGGAAAGCTTCTGCATGATGAAGCCTTCCCCGCCGAAGAAGCCGGCGCCCAGCTTTTTGTTGAAATGGATGGAGAGCTCTACCCCTTCCTCCGCCGCCAGAAAGGCGCTTTTCTGCAGGATCATCCGATGGCTGCCGTCCACCTGCAGCGGCAGGATTTTGCCGGGGAAGCTGGAGCCGAAGGCGATCATCCCGGCGCCGCGGGCGGTATAGCGGTTCTGGAACATGCTCTCGCCGGAAATCGCCCGCGAGAACATCCTGCCCAGCCCGCCGCCGCTGGTCTGCATCTCCAGGTTGGGGGTCATCCACACCATGGAGCCGCGCTCGGTAATCATGGTTTCGCCGTCCTGCAGCTGGCAGATCACCACCGGAAACTGGCCGCCTTTGATTTCATACTGCATGCCTGTCACTCCTTTTCTCATTTCGGTGATTTTATTCTACCGGCGGCATCTGACCTTGTCAAGGCGCCGGGCAGCGCAAAGCGCCCTCCCGCCTGGGGAGGGCGCTTTGCCGGGTTGGTGCAGACAAAAATTAGCAGATATCGGGATTAAAGGCCGAACATATCCTCAAGGAAGATCTTCAGGCCGATGAAAACCAGCACGCAGCCGCCGAAGATTTCCGCTTTTTCCCGGAACAGGCCGCCGAACTTTTTGCCGATCAGGCAGCCCACAAAACAGAAGCAGAATACCACCGCGAACATCACCAGCGCCGCCACCACGATGTTGACATCCATGGCGGCAAAGCCGATGCCGATAGCCAGCACGTCGATGCTGGTGGCGATGGTCTGCATCAGGATGGTCTTGGTATCCATCTTGGTATTGTGGATGGTCAGCACCTCGCCGCCCTTGCGCATTTCGCTGATGGCCTCCCAGGCCATCTTGATGCCGATATAGCCCAGCAGGATCAGGGCAATCCAGTGGTCCAGCGCCTGCACCGGGCCGCTGAGCAGCTGGCCGGCAAAATAGCCCACCACCGGGAACAGCGAATGGCCCAGGGCAAAGGGCAGCGCCAGGCGGACGGCGCCGCCAAGGCCCACCTGATAGCTGATCCCGTTGGAGATGGAAACGGCAAACGCATCCATGGCGCAGCCGACGGCGAGCATCAGCAGGGTAATAAAGCTCATTGATGATTCCTCCCTTGTTTTCACACGCCTCAAAGGCTTGGATCTTGTGATTAAGCCAGCCGGGAGCTCAAAAGCCTCCCCCGCCTCTGCGGCGCCGGCCGCCGCAGAGGGCAGAGGATATAAAAAAACAAGCCCCACACCCTGCAAAAAGATGCGTGAGTCTTGTCCTTTCAGGCAAGCCAGGCGGTTGCCAGGCTGTTGACTTGCCACATATCCTACAAATATACAGGATATGCAAACTACTCCCTCACTGGTAACAGTTATTCATTGTAGCAGTGCTCTCGACAGAATTCACCATGAATTTTATGAACATATTATTTCTAAATTATGAACTAATGCTAGCCGGCGCTAACATTCCGCGGAGTTAGAAATCGTTAACAAATCGTTTTATTATGCGGTTTTATACCGCTAACAGGAAAGGCTTTCCATTTGTTAGCATACGTGAACAAAATATGTCTAAATCATGAATGATAGTTAGCTCGCGCTATCCCCCTTTTCCGGGCGGGCCAATTGAGTGAGCAGAAAATCATATGCAGAAAAAGCATAAAACGCCGGGAAAATCCGCGCCCCGCCCGGCCAGAAGGCAATCAAAAAAGCCCCCGGCTCCGGGGGCTTTTATTTTCGGGTCAGGCGGCGTCCGACGTGCCGGCCGGCGTCTCATTGGTGGCGATCTCCGGTTCCGGCTCCGGCTCGGCGGCCGATATCAAATCGGGATAGGCGTAGGCGGCCATCTCCTCCAGCAGGTCCAGCATCCGCAGGCCCTGGTTTTCAAAGACGGTCATATCCAGCGGCAGGTTGCTGTCGTGGATGACGGCGGTCAGGCCCTGGTAGGCGGTGTCCTGCTCCATCATGGTCATGGTGACGGCGTTGTGGTGGTAGATGATATCCGGGTCAAAGGCCTCATCCTGGGCCATGGGATAATACCAGCCGCTGCCGCTTTCGGCGGCGTTGACCAGGCCGATAGCGTCCATCAGCTCCCCTTCCAGGGTGTCGCCGGTGGCCATGGTGTCGTCCAGCTGGCGCAGCAGGATGGCGCTTTTCTGCTCCGGCGCCCCGGCCACCGCCTGGGAGAGCTCCTCCAGCCGGCCGGAGAATTCCTCCACCAGCCCGTCGCCCAGCTGCCCGCCGGTGTAGCTGCCCTGCATGGCCAGGGCGATCTGGCGGTAGTTGTCATAGAGCTCCTCCAGCGACTGGGCCGCCGGGATGGTCACCGTGGTGATGCCCATCTGCTGCAGGGTGACAAGATCCGCCTCGGAGGGGCTGACGCTGGTGAGGATCAGCTGGGGGCCGATATCCCGGATCTTGGCCAGATCCAGCTGAAAGGGCGTGCCCACCGGGGTGAGCAGGGCGGTCTCTTCCGGCCAGGTGCAGGCATCCCCCACGCCGGCCAGCTGGTCCTCCAGCCCCAGGTCGTACAAAATCTCGGTGATGGAAGGGGAAAGGCAGATCACCTTTTCCGGCCGGGCATCCACCCGGATATCGCCCACCTGCACCGGGAAATCCTGGGCGGCGGGGTCTTCGCTTTCGCCCGCCGGCGCGTCGGAGCATCCGGCACAAAGCAGCATTGCCGCCGCGCACAGGGCGGCGGCCAGACGGGTCAGTTTCATCAGCTTCCTCCTTTTTGGGGGATCACAGCAGCAGCCCAAAATGCTGCCGCAGGGTTTCATCCGGTACAGACGCACCGGCACCGGTCAGGCAGAGCAGCACGTTTTCCGGCACGGCGGCAGCGGAGCCGCCCAGGGCGTCCCGCACATAGCCGCTGCCCGGCTGCCCCGGGGCGAGGGGCGCCTGGCTGACCGCCAGCAAAAAGCGCATGGGCGCCCCGGCCAGCAGCTCCATCAGGTCGGGCAGCAGGCCAGCCTCCTCCCCCGGCAGCTCCACCAGCCGCAGCGAGCGGCCGGCAAAGGCCCGCACCGCCGCCGCAGTCAGGGCGCCGCCGGCAGAGGTGCAGACAGCGCCGGGGGCCTCCCCCTCCAAAAAGCGCTCCACCTGCCGCAAAAAGGGCGCCGCCAGCCCCTCGGGGGGCGTTTCCTCCCGCAGGCGGCCCAGGGGCACCAGCTCCGGCCCGGATGGGCGGCGCACCGCCCGGAAGGCATAAAACCCCGCGAACAGCCCGCAGCCCTTGTTTTTATACAGCTCGCCCAGCTTGGCCAGGTCGTCGCCCCAGTCGGCGCTGACGGAAAATTTGTTGTGCCTGGTCTTCCAATCCGGCAGCAGGTCAAACAGCGGCCCGTGGTCGGGGAATTTCTCCCGCAGGTAGGCCTTGACCTGGCTGCTTTCCAGCGAGGCGGCCACCGACAGGGCGGTCAGCTCCCGCTGCACCGCCTCCTTGACCGAGAAGGGCACCCCGATGTAATTGTTGGCGGCGCACTGGCGGGAAAAATAATTGTCGCACCCCAGCACCAGCCCGAACAGGTAATCCGCCAGGTTGGGCCCGTAGGGGCAGGCGGCCAGCCCGCTGTAAAACCGGGCGTAGCACTGGGCCGCCTCGTCCGCACCGGCCAGGTCCTCCGCCAGCAGGCGGCACAGGGCCTGGATGGCGGGGTCCTGCCGCACCTCGCCGTACACCGATACGGAATGCAGCATAAACCGCACCGCAATGATCCGTTCCATATGTTTTCACGCTCCGCTGTCGCTGCAGAATTGCCGGAACCAGGCCGGCTGACGATTTCATTGTATCTTCCGGGGCGGCAAAAGTCAACAAAATACGCCCTTCTGCCAGGCCTTTCCAGCGCCAAGGCGGCAGGAATCCTCCTCAAAAAAGGTGGGATTTTGAAAAAATGTTTTTAAATTAAGGACAAACCTGCCTCCCTCTCTTGACGAAGCCGCGTCGGAATGACTATAATAAAAATCTATGAAAGTGTTTTGCCTGAGCGGGCAGGAAAGGGGTGCAGCGGGTTTGATCACCGGTTCACAAATCATCGTCAAATGCCTGGAAAGCGAGGGGGTCCGGGTGGTATTCGGCTACCCCGGGGCCACCGTCTGCCCGATTTATGACAGCCTGATCGGCTCTTCGGTGCGGCATATCCTGGTCCGGCAGGAGCAGAACGCCGGCCACGCCGCCAACGGCTATGCCCGGGTGGCCGGGGTGCCGGGGGTGTGCATGGCCACCAGCGGCCCCGGCGCCACCAACCTGATCACCGCCCTGGCCACCGCTTATATGGATTCCATCCCTCTGGTGGCTATCACCGGCCAGGTCAGCAGCGACCTGCTGGGCCGGGACGTGTTCCAGGAGGCGGATATCACCGGCGCGGCGGAGCCCTTCACCAAATACAGCTATCTGGTCAAATCG
The DNA here is from genome assembly GCA_904398325.1 of Candidatus Neoruminococcus faecicola. Lineage (GTDB taxonomy): Bacteria > Bacillota > Clostridia > Oscillospirales > Ruminococcaceae > Neoruminococcus > Neoruminococcus faecicola. The sequence goes on from CAJFPC010000093.1 coordinate 21,485, forward strand.
GCGGAGGACCTGCCCCGGGTGTTTAAAGAGGCCTTTTATATCGCCAGCACCGGGCGGCCGGGGCCGGTGCTCATCGACATCCCGGTGGATGTGCAGCAGGCCAAGGTCCGGCAGTTCCGCTACCCGGAAGCGGTGCACCTGCGGGGCTACAAGCCCACCCTGCGGGGCCATTCCGGCCAGGTCAAGCGGCTGGCCGAAGCCATGCGCCAGGCCAAGACCCCGCTGCTCTGCGTGGGCGGCGGCGTCATCCGCTCCAGCGCCCAGGAGGAGGTTCTGGCCCTTTCCCGCCGGTGCGGCATTCCCATCGTCTCCACCCTCATGGGGGTGGGGGCCATCCCCACCAGCCATGAGCTGTACCTAGGCATGATCGGCATGCACGGTTACTCCCAGGCCAACCGGGCCATGCCGGAAAGCGACCTGCTCATCATCATCGGTGCCCGGGTGGGCGACCGGGCGGTCTCGGACCCCCACAGCATGGAGCGCCAGAGCCGCATTGCCCACATCGATGTGGACCCGGCGGAGATCGGCAAAAACGTGGGCACCTCCATCCCCATTGTGGGGGATGCCAGGACCATCCTGCGCCAGCTGCTGGAAACCGACTGCTGCCCGGTGGAAAACCGCTGGCCCCAGCTGCTGCCCCAGCTGCGGCACCAGCCCCATTTTGACGAGCCGGAGCCCGGCTATATCAATCCCAAATACTTTGTCCGGCGGCTGACCGAGCGGCTGCCGGAGGACGCCATCTATGTGGCGGACGTGGGCCAGAACCAGATCTGGTCGGCCTACAACATGGTGGTCAAGGCGAAGACCTGCTTCCTTTCCAGCGGGGGGATGGGCACCATGGGTTATGCGATCCCTGCGGCCATGGGCGCCCGGCTGGCCGACCCCACCCGTCAGGTGATTGCCGCCTGCGGGGACGGCAGCTTCCAGATGAGCATGAACGAGCTGGCCAGCTGCCTGCAGGCGGGGGTGCAGCTGAAGGTGGTGGTCTTCACCAACCGGATGCTGGGCATGATCCGCGAGATCCAGCAGAACAGCTACGGCGGGCATATTTTTGGCAGCTCGCTGGAGGGCTCCCCGGATTTCATGAAGCTGGCGGAGGCCTACGGCATCCCGGCCCGGCGCCTGAGCGATCAGAACCAGCTGGAGGAGGCGCTGGAGGAATTTTTATCCGCCCCCGGCTGCCGCCTGCTGGAGGTGGCGGTGGATCCGGAAGAAACTTCCATTTAAGCAGGAGGGGATCAGCAATGAAATATGTGATTTCGGCTCTCGTTTCCAACCAGGCAGGCGTCCTTTCCCGCATTTCGGGGCTGTTTGCCCGCCGGGGCTTCAACATCAACAGCCTGGCCGTGGGCGAGACGGAGGACGCCGCCGTCTCCCGCATGACCATCATTGTGGATGGGGACGACTATATGGTCGGCCAGGTGGAAAAGCAGCTCAACAAGCAGATCGATGTCATCAAGGTCAAACGCCTGGAGGGCATCACCACCCAGCGGGAGCTGCTGCTGGTGAAGATCACCGCCCAGGCCCCCCAGCGGCGGGAGATCATCGATATCACCCAGATCACCGGCGCCAAGATCGTGGATCTTTCCACCGGGACCATGACGCTGGAAATCTGTGACCGGCCGGATAAGATTGAGATCTTCCTGAGCCTGCTGGAGCCCTACCAGATCAAGGAGATCGCCCGCACCGGCGTCATCGCGCTGGAGAAGGGGGTCCACACCATCGGGAAGGATTGAGGGGGCTTTCGCCTGGCAGAGTGCTAAATGGACAAAAAAGCCGGGCGCCGCGCCGTCCCTTCTCGGAATATGCAACAAAATGTTTCAATTTTCATTGACAAGGCTGCCGGAAACGCCTATAATGATAGGCATAAACAAGAAAGTGAGTCGTTAGAAGTATGTTCCGGTCGGTCGCTTCCCAGCAGAACACCGTCATGATTATGAGCGGTCGAATTACCAGCTTGGTAATCCGGCCTATTTCCGGTGTCATTTTTTACTGCGGGCGGAACGGTCAGAACAGAACATGCTGCGCTTGAGGGTGTTTGAGCGGCCCTCGTGTTTTGTGAGTTGACAGGTCTCCGTCCGGCGCGGATGGAGGCCTTTTTCTTTTGCCCCGGCGCGGCCCGGGGCAGGGCGCAGACTCGGATTTGGAAAGGAGCACACACCATGCAGCTAACTGGAGCACAGATCATCGTCCAGGCCCTGATCGACCAGGGGGTGGATACGGTGTTCGGGTATCCCGGGGGGTCGGTCCTCAACATTTACGACGCCCTCTACGACAAGCGGGATCAGCTGCGGCACATTCTCACCTCCCACGAGCAGGGTGCGGCCCACGCGGCGGACGGCTACGCCCGCAGCACCGGCAAGACGGGGGTGGTCATCGCCACCAGCGGCCCCGGCGCCACCAACCTGATCACCGGCATCGCCACCGCTTATATGGATTCCATCCCCATGGTGGCCATCACCGGCAATGTGGCCATGGATATGCTGGGCCGCGACAGCTTTCAGGAGATCGACATCACCGGCATCACCATGCCCATCACCAAGCACAACTACCTGGTCACCGACGCGGCGGAGCTGGCCGGCGTCATCCGGGAGGCGCTGGTCATCGCCCATTCCGGGCGGCCGGGGCCGGTGCTCATCGATGTGCCCAAGGATATCACCGCCCAGCTGGCGGAATATGTCCCCCAGCCCCATTACCAGCTGCGGGAGCTGCCCCAGCCCACGGTGGAATCTTTAAAGCAGGCGGCGGCAGCCATCCGCTCCTCCAAGCGGCCGCTGATCTATGCCGGTGGCGGCGTGGTGGCCGCCGGCGCCAGCGAGGAGCTGCTGGCCTTTTCCCGCCGGGTGGAGGCGCCGATCAGCTGCAGCTCCATGGGGCTGTCGGCGGTGCCCTTCGACTATCCGCTGTATCTGGGCATGATCGGCATGCACGGCACGCCGGTTTCCAACTATGCCTCGGTGGAATGCGACCTGCTCATTGCGGTGGGCTCCCGCTTTTCCGACCGGGTGGCCTGCAACCGGGAAAAATTCGCCCCCGGCGCCCGGGTCATCCATATTGATATCGACGCCAGCGAGCTTTCCAAAAACGTCACGGCGGATATTTCGGTGCGGGGCGACGCCAAAACCGCCCTGCGCCAGCTGGCCGAGCATCTGGAGGAGCAGCATCACGACGGCTGGGTGCGCCATCTGCTGGAGTACCGTGACCAGTACCCGCTGCCCACCCCCGCCAGCACCGCCAAGCTGCACCCGCGGGATGTGATCTACGCCATCCGCGACGCCGTGGGGGAGGACGCCATCATCTGCACCGACGTGGGCCAGCACCAGATGCTGACCACCCAGTACTACCGCTTTTCCAGGCCCAGGACCTTTATCAGCTCCTGCGGGCTGGGCACCATGGGCTACGGCATGGGGGCGGCGCTGGGCGCCCAGGCGGGCAACCCGGAAAAGCCGGTGGTGCTCATCACCGGGGACGGCAGCTTCCACATGAACATGAATGAGCTGGCCTGCGCCGTCAGCGAGGGCTTCCCCATCCTGGTGGTGGTGCTCAACAATTCGGTGCTGGGCATGGTGCGCCAGTGGCAGAAGCTGTTTTACGGCGAGCGGTACTCCTGCACCACCATCGACCGCAAAACGGATTTTGTCAAGCTGGCCGAGGCCTTTGGGGCGCTGGGCTGCCGCATCACCGAGAGCCGGGAGATTCTGTCCACTCTCACGGCGGCGGCCAAGGCCGCCCGGGAGCATCACTGCCCCGTGGTGGTGGACTGCATCACCGACCGGGACGAGGGGGTCTACCCCATCATCCCGCCCAGCGGCACCAG
>CAJFPC010000094.1 GCA_904398325.1 Candidatus Neoruminococcus faecicola
GCCGTATTTGAAGATATCCGCCCCGACGCGGTGAAGATCGGCATGGTCTCTTCCGCCGGGCTCATCCGGGTCATCGCCCAGCGCCTGGCCGCGTATCAGGCGGAAAACATCGTGGTGGACCCGGTGATGGTGGCCACCAGCGGCGCCAAGCTCATCAGCGACGACGCCGTCGCCACCCTGAAGGAGCAGCTGCTGCCCCTGGCGCTGGTCATCACCCCCAATATCCCGGAGGCCGAGGCGCTCTCCGGCCTTGCCATCACCGGCGAGCGGCAGATGGAGGCCGCTGCCCGCGCCATCCATGAGGAATACGGCTGCGCTGTGCTGGTCAAGGGCGGCCACAGCCTCTGCGACGCCAACGATTACCTCTGCGGCCGCGGCTGCGACCAGTGGTTCTGCGGCAAGCGGATTGACAACCCCAACACCCACGGCACCGGGTGCACCCTCTCCAGCGCCATCGCCGCCAACCTGGCCAAGGGCTTTGACCTGGCAGAGTCGGTGCAGCGCGCCAAGGCCTACCTGTCGGGGGCGCTGGCCGCCATGCTGGACCTGGGGCGCGGCAGCGGGCCGATGAACCACGCCTTTGCCCTGGGCGGGGAATTTGCCAAGGAGGCGCGGTGACATGGCAGAGAAACGCACCTCGGTCTTTGAAAACAGCCTCATCTGGTTCGGCGCCGGCGTCTCCCTGGCGGAGATCCTCACCGGCACCTATTTTGCCCCGCTGGGCTTTGCCAAGGGCACCCTCGCCATTCTCATCGGCCATGTGATCGGCTGCACCATGCTGTTTTTATCCGGCCTTATCGGCGGCAAGCTGCGCCAAAGCTCGATGGAAACGGTCAAGCGCAGCTTCGGGCAGCGGGGCGGCATGCTCTTTGCCCTGCTCAATATCCTGCAGCTGGTGGGCTGGACCGCCATCATGATCTATGACGGCGCCCTGGCCGCCAACGGCGTCTGGCAGGCGGGCCGCTGGCTGTGGTGCCTGGTGATCGGCGCGCTGATTATCCTGTGGATCCTCATCGGTGTGCGCAACCTGGGCAAGCTGAACACCGTCGCTATGGCCGCCCTGTTCTTGCTCACCATGGTGCTGTGCTATGTGATCTTCGGCACCGGTGCCGCTGCAGGCAGCGCGGGGGAGGCCATCTCCTTCGGCGCCGCGGTGGAAATGGCCGTGGCCATGCCGCTTTCCTGGCTGCCGCTCATCAGCGACTACACCCGTGAGGCCCAGCGCCCGGTGCTGGCCACCGCCGCCAGCGCCATTGTCTACGGCCTGGTCAGCTGCTGGATGTACCTGATCGGCATGGGCGCCGCCATCTTCACCGGCACTACCGATATCGCCCAGATCATGGTGCGGGCGGGTCTGGGGGCAGCCGGCCTCATTATCATTATTTTCTCCACGGTGACCACCACCTTTTTGGACGCCTACTCCGCCGGCGTCTCCAGCGAATCCCTCTCCCGCCGCATCAGCGGCAAATGGGCCGCCGTGGCCGCCACTGTCATCGGCACCGCAGCCGCCATCCTCTACCCGATGGATAACATCACCGATTTCCTCTACCTGATCGGCTCGGTGTTCGCCCCGATGATCGCCATCCAGATCGCGGATTTCTTCTTCATCGGGCAGGATCACGGCCGCCGGCTCTTCTGCTGGGAAAACCTGGCCATCTGGGCCGTGGGCTTTGCGGCCTACCGGCTGCTGATGCGGGTGGACCTGGTGCTGGGCAATACCCTGCCGGATATGGTCATCACCATCCTGCTCTGTCTGGCGGTGCATGGCGTCCGCCTGCACTTCCGGGCAAAGAAGCCTTAAAGGCGCTCTGCCTGCCGCAATTCCCCCGCCCAGGGCGGGGGAATTGCTTTTTTATGCGATTTGACGGCATGGGGAGAACGTGCTACAATAACCGCAGGACCGCTTCCCACTGCGGCATTTGGGAACTGCCGGCCCGCATGAATTTCCGGGGCTTTCTGCCTGCGGGGCTTTTTTTGCCCTGCGCGGCGGCGGGCGCCGTTTTCCCATTTTGAGGAGGCGATTTTTTGAGCAAATCTTATGAAATGGATATGTGCAGCGGGCCGCTTTTCAGCAAGATCCTGGTGTTTGCGCTGCCGCTGATGCTTTCCGGCATTCTGCAGCTGCTGTTCAACGCGGCGGATATCATTGTGGTGGGCCGCTTTACCGGCAGCACCGCCCTGGCGGCGGTGGGCTCCACCACCTCGCTGATCAACCTGCTGGTCAACCTGTTCATCGGCCTTTCGGTGGGCGCCAACGTGCTGATTGCCCGCAGCTACGGCGCCGGGGATATTGAGGCGGTGCACCGCGGCGTGCACACCACAATACTGCTGGCGGCGGTTTCGGGCGTGATCATGATTTTTGTCGGCATCGCCCTTTCCCGCCCGATCCTGGAACTAATGGGCACCCCGGAGGATGTCATCGACCAGGCGGTGCTCTACATCCGCATTTATTTTATCGGCATGCCAGTGGTGCTGCTCTACAACTTCGGCGCCGCCATCCTGCGGGCGGTGGGCGATACCAAGCGCCCGCTGTATTTTTTGTTTATCGCAGGCATCATCAACGTGATCTTCAACCTGATCTTCGTGATCGTGTTCCACCTGGGGGTGGCGGGGGTGGCGATCGCCACGGTGATCTCCCAGACAATTTCGGCTGCGCTGATTCTCTACTGCCTGATGCGCACCGACGGCGCCTGCCAGCTCTTCCCCTCCCAGCTGCGCATCCACAAGGAGCAGCTGGTCACCATCCTGCGCATCGGTCTGCCGGCCGGGCTGCAGGGCGTGATCTTTAATATTTCCAATGTGATGATCCAGTCCTCGGTCAACTCCTTCGGCTCCACCGTCATGGCGGGCAATACCGCCGCCAACAACATCGAAGGCTTTGTCTACACCTCCATGAACGCGGTGTACCAGACCTCCCTGAGCTTCACCAGCCAGAACATCGGCGCAGGCCAGTGCAAGCGGGTGGACCGGGTGCTGATCGAATGCCTTGCCCTGGTGACGGTGGTGGGCGTACTGCTGGGCAACGGCGCCTATCTGTTCGGCCGGCAGCTGCTGGGCATCTATTCTTCCGACCCGCAGGTCATCACCTACGGGCTCTACCGCATGAGCGTGGTGGCGGTGACTTATTTTACCTGCGGCATCATGGATGTGCTGGCGGGCAGTATCCGCGGGCTGGGATATTCCATACTGCCCATGCTGGTCTCGCTGACCGGCGCCTGCCTGCTGCGCATTGTGTGGATTCTCACCATTTTCCAGATTTCCCACACCCAGCTGACGCTGTATATCTCCTATCCCGTCTCCTGGGTATTGACGGCGTCGGCCCATCTGCTCTGCTACCTGATTGTGCGCAAACGCGCCTTTGCGCTGGTGCAGCCGGGTGCTGCATCCGGCAAGGAGCCAGCCTGTGCAGACGATTGACCAGGCCCTGGAACGCCTGAAGTCTTCTCCCTTCCGGGCGCGGTTCCATCTTTCCGCCCGGGAGCGGGAATACGCCCGCCAAAAGGGCCGGGAGGTGATCCTCTCCCATGCCGCGGATTTCATCCGGGAGCGGCTGGCCCCGGCCCATCCCAAAAACGACGGCCGCCAGACCCCCATGCGGGGGCATCCGGTGTTTGTGGCCCAGCACGCCTGTGCCTGCTGCTGCCGCAGCTGCCTGGAAAAATGGTACCGGGTCCCGCAGGGAGTGGCCCTCTCCCCCGCCCGGCAGGAGAAGATCGTCGCCTTGCTCATGGCCTGGATCGACCGGGAAATGGCGCTGCCGGAGCCTCCCGCCGGCGGCCGCACCAGAGATAAAAAATAACAAAAAGCCC